>DKWX01000015.1:12704-14370 GCA_002491945.1 Porphyromonadaceae bacterium UBA7141 | reverse complement strand
CCGCAGATGCCTGCAAATCATTGTTAGTCAATCAAATCAAAATTTGTAAATTCATGTTAATTTATGTTTCGCACATAAAACCCTTACCACTCCCCTACTCCAAGATAAGGCCGGGGTGGAGTAAGAATCTTCCAGTTTGTCACAAAAAAATCACATATCCGGCCTACACTGACCTCTATGGAATCATAAAACAATGCCCTACCATCCACATTACAAGGTAAGTATTCAAATTTAAACGATAGTAAGCGAAAGAAAATCTTTTATACAATCTGCACAAAACAAAAGACACCCCGCTAAAGGGGTGTCAAAGTTCAAAATGAGAACGAGGCCACAATGCCTGTTGAAGTTTCCGTCGCAGTCGGGGCAACCGCAAGCTCATGCCGCCTGGCCCAGGGTGTGGTAAATATATAGGCACTCGCCGCCCCGATGGCGGCTCCCGCCACACAGTCCCACCAGAAATGCTTCTTCGCCACCACCCGGCCTACCGCCGTATAAGCGGCAAGCGCATACGCCGGAGCTCCGAATTTCCATCCGTAACGCCGTTGCAGAAATGCGGCCGAACCAAAAGCAGTGGCACTGTGCATCGACGGGAAGGAAGAATAATTCGACCCGTCGGGTCGCTTCTCCCTGACCGAAAACTTAAGAATGTATACAGCCGAGACTCCGGCGACAGCCGTATATATTCCTTGCCGAAGCCCCTCCCAGTCGCCCGTCAGCAACACGCCGGCCAACGTGGCCACCGGAAGCGCCACCGCAGTTATATCAGTAGTGGTACCCACCAATTTCTGTGCGCCCGAACGCTCCAAAATCACAGCCGGCTGAGGCACAGGAGCGTAAATTTCCTGCGCCAAGGCAGGTCGGGCGATATTCATTATCGACAGAATTGCAATCAGCAATACAGTAATACGATTCATAAGCAATTTTAGGTTGACAGATAAATGTGGAAATTCTAACTTTGAAGTCGCTTAAACCTTTTCAATGGAAAGAATTATTTTGATTTTTCATTTACAACAGTTCGGCGAAAACAACGTATCCTCTTGAGGACAAACAACCTGAAACAACGATTTTAAAATCAACGCGACACATTGAATATCAAACTATTACAAACCTCCTCCCCGAAATCACCGGACTATTGAATTTACACTGATGCCGCAATTTTAGGGATGAATATTATCAACCCGACAGCCACAGCTGCCAATACAAAAATCAGCACAGCCCCCGCCGCCAGATCCTTGGCCCTCCCTATCAAAGGGTCATAACCGGGCGACACCTTGTCGGCCAACGCCTCAACAGCCGTATTGAACGCCTCGGCCATCAGCACTCCGCCGATGCAAATCGACACAAGACACCATTCCGTAGCCGATATCCGCAGCCATACTCCGGCTGCAATCACCAACACAGTCACCGCCGCATGAATGCAGGCATTCGGTTGAGAAAAGAGTCGGCCTATTCCGGAGAAAGCGTAGCCGAAAGAGCGTATGCGCTTTGAGAGCCGCCAGTCTTTTTTATCCATAAATAAGTATTCTAAATAAACATAATAAGTAAGTGTTCAAATCTAACCGATAGCAATTGAATGGGAATCTTCTATACAATATGCGGTTTTTTTTGCCGTTTCCGGCTTGTCGCTCAGTCGAATATGTTAATATTCTCCTTCACTCCGCACCGG
>DKWX01000015.1:0-12386 GCA_002491945.1 Porphyromonadaceae bacterium UBA7141 | reverse complement strand
AATTTGAACACTTACTTAACACTTACTTAAAATTCAAACACTTACTACGCAATTTCTGATTACCCGCATAGAGCGGTCTCTGCGCGGATATACAGGAACACTCGCAGCGCATTATCCTGCAAACACCAATGCCGAAGGCCTCAATAATCATATAGCAGCTCATAATCATCCACCCACAGACAGGCCCCTGTGCCGCCGGTGAAAAAGTCGCCATACTTCGAAGCGGCCGAAGTAATCTGAATATAACGCGGCACACGCGAAGTGCTACGATACTGCAACTCGATTTCAAATTCCTGCCAATCAGTGTCATGTCCTACAATCAGTTCGCCATACGCAATAATTTCAGGCGACAACGGATTAAACAGCTGACGATTCTTCGGATTAGTGCGTATCTCATACGGAGCCGACCAGTCTGTCAGCGCCACATATATATGGCATGAGTCGGGTCTGTCCTTCAGATAGGCATACTCAGTGGATGTATAATCTATCGGCGCAGTCTTATACTTCATGTAACCGCGCAGACGCACCGGCCGGGCAGTCCATTCACGGCCGAAATCAAGAATCCCGTTAGTGCCGTCCACTCGCTGGAACTTACCTGTATAGATTGATCCGGCGGCAAGTTTGCCGATACCGAACAGTCCTACAAACCGCGTTTCCAATTGAGCGCTTTGTCCTGAAATGCCCGGGGGCGTATCCTCCGAAGGCTGCACATTGCTATCACCGAGAGTAGCCGCTCCGGTATTGCCGGTATCCCAGAAGCGCTCTCCCCCCTCAGCCCATGGGCACCAGACCTTGCTGTCGAGCCACCACTCATCAAAGCTGCCATCAGGGAGCACCGGCGTAGAGCCAGTGGTCACTGTCACCTCATTGCCCACATCTTCGCCCGACACAGCGCGCACCACATACTCCGTCAGTGGCTCCAGATGTGCGATACAGACGGAGAAGGCACCCTGCCCGGCAGGCTGCGACACATCCTTTTGCGGCACATCAATCCAATCCTCAGCATCCGAACGGCGATACTGAAACGAATTGCTCACATCCGCCGGACCCGCTCCATAAGCCCACACCACCTGCGACCATGCATCGACCGCCGTAGTCTGCACCACAAGAGCCGACTTCTCGGCATAAATGCCCCACGTATCAGTGCGCCCCCAGCATGTGACATCCACCATCAGCGGAGCCGACAGGTCGATAGTTCCGGGTTGCAGGTCGGGCGACATCTCAGTTATACCCGCCGGACCGAGCTTAATTGAAGTCAGCTCAAGATTAGCCAGATCAGCAGTCTCCGGCACACGCACCAGCACGCGATGCCCCACGGCATCGATCACCGTCTCACCTATCTGCCCGGCCACAGTGAGATACCGCTCGATACTCTGCTCGGCTGTCAGCACCCAGGGATAATCCTGATAACGCGACAGTCTAACCACCATCGGTCTCGACAAATCATAGGTGCCCTCGCTGAGATTGGGATCGGACGTGGCCCCGGGAGTGATTTCAAATTCCGAGAAAGCCACATTCAGTATATCCACCGTCTCATCAAGATACACCGTAGCCGTATAATTGAGCGAATCAATCAGAGAGGCCCTGCTCTCCCCCTCAGCCGCCAAGACCAGAATATGCTGTGGGATAGGCGGATACGGCAGGTCATTTTCTATACACCCGCCAGACATAACCAAAGCAAGCGCACCGACTCCGGCCAGTGCCGAGGCCCCAAGGGCCTTACATATATTACCAATATCTTTTGTCATATCAGAGATGAATGCCGAGGCCGAAAGCCAGATTAAAGAGGTTAATACGGAAATTGGCCCCCGAAGTGAAGCGGGAACCCTCCGGCACGCCATCCACCTGCTGATTCTCATTACGCAGATAGAAACCGAACACACCGAACGAAAGATTAAACGACACATTCTCCATGATAAACACACACACACCGGGCGAGAAAGTTAGCTTCGCCTCCATATTTGTGGTATGTGTGCGCTTCATCACTCCGGCATAGGGACGGTCGAAATCACTATTACCGGAAGAAAACGACAATTCTGCCTCATTATACACTCCGAAACGCCCCCGACGGGTCAGCCCCATATATTGCTGCACCATCACCGCCGCCGAATAAGACTCGGCACGATACCCGATATCGTGGAGATTGAAATTCATATCCTCATCGATATCCACCTTAAACGAATCTATCGCCCCGGAGCTGCGGGTATACCCCATCCTCACGCCAAGCGCCAGATTATTGCGCAGGAAATAGCTGAGATAAGGCTTGATATTAAAAGTATGCGCATTCACATCGACATCGCCGATGAGATTAAGCAGCTGCAGGTCAGTGGTAGAAAATTCGCCATACGACACCGTCAGACCGGCCTTCCACGTTCCCTTAGGAATAAACAGGAAATTGAATAGCCCACGGTCATAGCGTCCTAAATTGCGCGAACGCAGCACCATCGGTATCGTATCGCCACGCCACACCACCTTCTCTCCCATGTCAAGACGCAGAGGGTCGTCGACCACACGCGAATGCCCCTTGAGCAACGTCTCCACATCGGCCGCCATCGAGTCGGGAATCCACACCATCCTGCCGTTCTCACGCCCCGGAGTCTCAGTCTCGGCCGCATCAGACACTGCCCGCGCCGTGCCTCGGGCCGGCGCCACAGCGGCCACAATCAGAAAAATAAATGCAATCAACTTATTCATAGATACAGCACCGCTCCAAACGAGATAGAAAACAGATTGATACGGAAATTGGCCATCTTCGAGTTACGCCTGGCCACATAAATCTGGTCGGTCACCATCTTGGTCGACGTATACGAAAAGCCGAGCACACCTACATTCACCTCCATAGCCGAATAATTGTTGAGGAATACACACAGCCCAGGTGTCAGACCGATGCCGAGCTTGAAATCTCGCTCGTACGTGCCGGTCAGTTCTGTCGAAGTGCCCTGCATCAGCTTAGCCTGTCCACCTCCAATCGAAAACTGCAATTCATTAAAGAAACCAAACCTCCGCGACCGTCCAATAGAGAAATAATTGCGGTAGAGTCCGGAGAATGTATAAGAATGACTCAGACGATAGAGATGATCGATTTCATAATCCGTCTCCGAATCGAGCACGATGTCAGCTTCCTCCAGTTTGGTCAGCGACCTGGAATAAGAGAATCGTCCGCCGGCCGCCGCGTCATTCTTAAACGCATAAAGCAGCATCGGCGACACCTTGAACTGATAAGTATCACCAGTGATACCCTCAAATAAGAAGAATTGATACTTATTCTGCGCCGACTGCTGATAGCCCACCGAAAGCCCGGTAATCCACTGTCCCCTCGGGACAAAGACTACCGACTCGATTTCACGCTCAAACGACTCCTGTGCCGCAGCCCCCGACGGGAGTGCCAACGCCACCGCCGCCAAAGCGGCCGCCATCGCCAGCCGTAGATTAGTCAAGATACCCATATAAAAGTGTCTCAAATATAGATTATTCATCGCAAAGCGGCTCCTGACGAGTCACTCCCGAAATAGAATGCAAAATTAGCCAAAAAACGGCAAACCGCCGATTAAAGATTAAAAAGACGGGGGAGCGACAGTCACACAGGTGTCACTCCCCCATACTTATCAGCAGCCGGCCCGGCCGGATTCCTCCGCCCGGACCTTGGAATCATTCATATACAAGCTCGAAATCGTCGAGATACATCACACTTGATGACGAACCGCAATAGAAATCACCGAATTTCGATGCCGAGGCCACAATCACGAGATAACGCGGCTTCTGCGTCCTGGCGATATCATGATACTCAAACGGAATCTCCACCGTAGCCAAACCTCCGTCAGGACCGAAAGCGGCATCCCAGGTCACCTGACCGTAAGCCACCACCTTATCATAATCTTCGGCAGCCTCCCCATCTTCATTCAGTTTCGTGGCGGGGAAGAGCTTGCGGTTGGATGCCTTGGTGCGGATCTCAATCGGAGCAGTGGTAAGTGCCACATAGATCTGACCGTGGTCAGTGCCGCCTTCGGTGATATCCACATACTTCTCATTGCCCGACTTGATCGTCACACTTCCGCCCGGACGGTAATTGGCCTTCACTCGCACCTTCGCGGGGTGCGAACCGTCATACTCCCGACCGAGAGAAAGGACACCGTCGGTGCCGTCAGTCTTCACATACGAACCGGAGAACATATTGCCGGCAGCAATGATGCCCAGAGCCGCAGTAGATGCCAGACGGGCCGAATACTGACCCGAACCCACCATATCCGAACTCTTATCCAGAACGACCTTATTTGCCGTAGCCGCCCCCTCATTTCCGGAATCCCAGAAATTGGTATCGCGGGAAGTGCCCGGGAAGATCACGGTCCTTTTGCCAAGCATTGTGCTTGCCGTGTAAGTGCCCCACTCCTCAAGCGAGGCATTGGGTATCACATACTCACTCTCTGTAGAGAGATACATCGACTCCGAAACGAATCCTTCGGCCACAGCCTGATACTCATAGCGGGTCGAGGGCTTAAGGCCTGTAAGGGTCACAGTGTACTTGGCCGACGCACGCGTGGCCGCAATCGGAACAGTCAGCCATGCCGAAGTACCCTCCTCGCGGTAGCGCACACCCGGATTGACAACCGACTCATCAGTAAGCGATACCGTCAGCGTCGCCGAACGCGAACCCACGGCCATCAGATTATTAGGATCGACCGGATCATCCACGATTATGGGGTCGTCGTATACAATCGCCTCCTCACCCACGGCGATACGCAGGTCGCGCGTAGTGGTCTTGCCCGATCCGTCGGTAGCCGTAAGGCGGATGATATACTCAGTGGCGCGCTCCGGCAGATTATTGAGATAATGCGATGAGAACCGTATATAAGAAAGCTGACGCATTATGCCGTCGTAGCCGGTGACAGGCGTCACAGTCTTATCCCAGGTGATACCCGCACTATTAAGCGTGGCCTTGATTTCATCCGTACAGTTCTTAAGATCTATCTGCTGCGCCGGAAGATTCAGACTCGCCATATCAATGCACTGCAACGTAAACGAGCGGATTTCATTAAAGGCGATTACCTTCACCACCTTTTCGCCCGCGAACTGACCGGGATTGCCTACAATCTGCTTCTCTATGTCGAAATCCACGCCATCAATGGCCGGAGCGGCAAATATCGCGACAGTATCGCTGACCAGATTCTCACGTTCATCGATAGTGATGGTGATATAGCCGCCCCCCTCCGGGTCAGGATTTTCAGGATTATACGACACACCGAGCACATACTCATGAGCCGACTTCACATCCGTGATGACTTTCTCCTTTACAAACGGGTCGCCTGCGATATTGGAACCCTTCACAGTCACCTTCAGCGACGACTCACGCACACCATCGGCACCGAAAGGCATCATGAAATACCCCTTGGCATCCCTGTAATTACCGGCATCGAAAGTGAGCGAGCCTGTGGAATTCTCCACAGTCACCGAAAAGTCCTTTATCAGCGACTCATCAATAGTAGCCGCATCAATCGATGCCACCACATTCATTATACCGCAAGTGAGCTTCACCTCATTAAGACCGGCCGACACATCAAACGGCTGATAACCGCGATAGAACTTAGAGTCGAACGAAGCGGGCACCGAGTCGCCAGTCCATGCCTCGGCCACATAATGCCCCTGCGCGAGAGTCTCGCGCTCAGGGAGATTCGACAGACCCACATACTTACGCATCAACCCCTTCGAACCGGAGATATATACCACACACTTATCGGCGAGTTCCTGCTCGTTGAGCTGAGCGCGGGTGACATCGGAATCAATCACCAGCCTCATCGAGAGTTCACCCTCACCCTGCAAGCCGAACGGCTCCTCCAGAGCGCACGACTGCAGCGCGGCCACCGCCACGAGCGCCGAGGCTCCGAGAGATATGGATTTGATATATGATTTCATTTCAATTCAATTTAAAAGGATTAGGGCATTACTACTCTCAGACTCTTCACGGTAGTGCCGTTGGCATCTGATACCGTAATCTTGAACTCATGCTCATGAGGGCCAAAGATGGCAAGCATCATCTGGAAACCCGAGATATCGAAATCGGCCGATGTCTTACCCCCCTGATTGATGGGGAATCCGAGATTCTGAAGCGCAGCCGCGTAGGAATCGGGAGTATTGATCAGGTCAAGATGCGATGCGAGTCCTGTAGCTGCAAGTTCATCGGCTGTGAGGTCGTTGGAGATGATGTCGACCGTAAACTCAGTGAATCCCCCTGCAGCCGAGGAGGCCACATTGAATGCGCAATAGAGATTGTCGTCAAACAGATTGAGGGCATCGAAATCAATCGGGTTCTTACCGTCCATCTGCAGAGGTGTCACCGTCGGACCCGCCACGGGCTGGTCGGGACCCGGACCCGGGTCGGGAGTGTCATTACCACCCTGCACGGGGCGCATGTCGTCTTCCACAGGTTCGTCGGTCTCACCATCGACGGTCACATTCATATCCACCTGCTCCACCGAGGCATCCACAGTAATGCCTCCGTTGATGGAGCCGGGGTCTTCCTGATCTATGGTATGCAGACGGAATGTGATGCGGTAATGGTTGCCCGGCGCCACATTATCGTATGCCTTTGTCTCCACCACACGCTGACCGTCGACAGTGCCCGAGAACGTGGCCGTCAGAGTCTGCGATTTATCCACATACTTGAAATAAGCCGAGCGCTCTTCGTCTGCGGCGAAACTCATAGTGCCCGATTCGCCCACATTCACACTGACCTTGGAATCAGCACCCATTGCATTCACCAGCGATGGGCCATAGACGATAGTCACGCGGATATTCGACAGTTTCGCCACTATAGGATCTACCTCATCGGTGATCTTATTCTCCTCGATATGGAACGTAGACTCACCGAAATAATAGGGTTCTTCCCACGCGGCCACATTATTGTCGCCGTGATGCGCTGACACCACATAATCGCCTACCGGAAGAGTCAGCACCTCCGGCATATCCGCATATTTATATTCAGCCGCGGGGGTTCGTGTCCCTTCGCGGGTGATTACCACCTTGAAATCATCGGTCGACGGTATAGCGGCACGTGTGACGGCCTCATACCCTTCGGCATTGGTAAGCGATGGGGCGAGACAACTTGTCATCAGCATCCCCACGGCACCATTTTCCTCTTCAGAGCCAAACGGATTCTCCTTCGAACAGGCACCCAACAGCGACGCCAACGCCAAAGAAAAGAATACACCTTTATATAGTTTCATGATTCTATAGCTCGATTAATAGTTAAGTTTCACATTCTCGATTTTCAGCACTGAACCGGATGCAAACGTATGGTACTGATTCTGACCGAACCAGTGTTTATAAGGAGTCGCCGGCAAGGAACCGCTCCAACTGTCTACGCTCGGGTCAGGTATGCTATAATTGAAATCACCCTTTGACGACTTGAATCCGACACCGACATACGCGGCTTTCTTTCCGAACTGATAATTTGTCACAGGCACAGATACGCTCTGTCTGCCCGTGGTGCTTTCAAGATCAACCGATGCGGAACCTATGACAGATCCATTCTCATCAAACACCTCAATCACAGCATAACCCTTATCTGCTTCATATGCCTCATATGTATAATCGAATGTCAGGGATGACGGACGGGAAGAGAATTCCACTCTTGCATTACGCACTTCATTTGTGCCATCAAACGAATAGGTGCCCAAAAACAGTTCACCTGCCGCCTTTGATGCAAATGCCGAAGGAACATTTGTATTATAATGCGTCGCTGACATAAAACTACCGGTCTTCGACGGGACTGTGCCGTCATAATCGTACGCCACGCTTCTCAGCACGGCCACGCCATTATCCATATATGTCGAAACCACAGTAAACCAGGAGTTAACCGTTCTGGCACCGGAATAGAATGTCTTGGCGTTGACAGTAGCCCATGATTTAGGCTCTTCTACCTTTACATTTACCCAGTTGGTGTAATCAATCGCCCCGCACTTATACTGGCCTCCGACCTGAATATCCTGATTTATTGTTTCAGTAATGTCAGCAAAACTTCTGTTAGGTATCGCAGTCTGCGCCTCGGTATGGATAGAGAACTCTTTATCGTACACCCCGGGACCCTTGTCTGTAAGAGTATATGCCATCTGATGATCCTTGTCGGAAGCAAGGTTTATCATGGTGATGATACCCTTTTCGGCATCCACTTTCAGACGCTCTGACACTACCTGCTGGCCGTTCCAGTACAGCTTCAGTCCGTTGGCGATAGTGGCCGTCTGGGCAGGGTCTTCAGCGTTGATGCGGAACTTCGCATAAGTGGCATAGGTATCGGCCTCAAGGGTGAATACGGGTTCCACCACATCGATGGTGAAATCATCACCCCACTGCTCGCCGTTGAAGAGCACCTTCATCGGCAGCGGCGACGTCTCCGCATCACACACGCGGATATGGAAGAGATAAGTTTTCTCCTCAAAAGCGCGGGTGCGTGTCGACTCCTCGACCGATACAATCTCGCAGTCCTTGTAGACACCGGTGCGACACTTGTTCTGGAACGAGATATTAGTGGCCGGATTGATACCGTTGTAGCTTACCGATACCGTAGCGTCGACGGTGCGGTCCTGTGTCACGGCGCTGCCCGGATATGAATAGATAGCCGAGCCGGAGAGCACATCGAGCACAATCTGACGCGTAGAGAGGGCCAAAGTCACAGGTTCGCTCACACGGTCGAGCTTATCGGTGACACGCAGCGTCACCTGATAGGTGCCGGCCGGGAGATGACGCGAAAGCGAGGTCACATCCACCACTGCCATTTCGGCCGGATTCTTGAAGATGCCGGCCACCTTGATTTCAGCTTGCTCAAGCTGCGCCTGAAGAGCTTCGGAGGCGTCCACCAGTTCCACCTCCTTACCGAAGGGGAGCGCATGGTCGCCGGCGATGGTAAGCACAGCCGACTTGATGCCGCTCTTACAGATGGTCTTGAATTTAAGCGGAGTCTCCGACATGTTGCCTGACAGCACCTCTACCGTGGCGCCATCCTCGAAACCTTCGGGAGAAAGCACCGGTCCCTCCGATGTAAACAGCTCATCGGTAAGCGATATAGTCACATTCTCCTGAGTCAGCGAATCATCAAATATCACCTGCACCACCGAATTACCCGTAGCATCGGCATTGACATCAAAAGTGACATGATAATGATGTGCCGCTGCCGCCGGGAAACTTGCTGCGCTCACTCGCGCAGTCTGGCCGCTGGGATTGATCATCATCAGATCAAGAATCACATCGCCCGGGGCCATATATGCGGCGCGGGTCTCCGAACTTGCGAACACCACATTCGCCTCGCCTTCGGTATGGGCAGTGACCGAATAATCGAGGAAATACTCCCTGAAGGCATCCGTATAGTCCACACTCAGCATCGTATTGGCCAGACGCGCGGTGACATCCACCTGAGTCTCGCGTCCCTCAAACACATTGACCGTGGCCTCACCCTGAAAACAAGGCTTGTCAAAGCCGCATTCCGACATCGAACCGTAGCTTGCGGTCAGCGTATATATGCCCACGTCGAAGCTGCCCTCGGCGTTGAAATCCTCAAGAGTAGGCCAGGTCAGGACCTGGTCGGTATCCATATCTCGCAGCGAAATTGCGAAATCCGCCGCATCGGGAGCCATAAGCTCCGGCGCGCCCGAACGCAGCACCGGGATGGCATCCTTCACATCGGCAGAGGCCGATAGCTTCAGATCGATGCCTCCCTTGCCCCGCTGAGTGCCCCAGGGGTTATCCTCGGAACAGGCTCCGAGTCCCAGAGCTAACAGCGAAAGCAGGATTGCTTGGTTACTGATTTTCATAATTATTATGATGTTGGTTATAATTCTTAGTTACTGAACTCGTTTGATTTTTTTCACAAAAACTTTTTAAGTGTCCGGATTTATTTCTTCAATGTCAATATCCATTGATATTTTGGCATATCTAAATCTTATCTGAATCTTGCCATTGAAAAAAGTTTAAACGAATTCACTTATAAACAGACAAAGAGTGCCAAAACCCCTTCCTGCCTGCTGAAAGATGAGATATCTTGATGTGGAGAGATTGTGGAAAGAAGATATAGTCTCTCAAATTACGCATACAAAGTTAAAAATGATTTTTCAGCCCACAAAATTATTGGCGAAATTGCCCATAAATAGGACGATTACGCCAATAATTTAGAGTATTTAGGGGATTTTTTCGTTAATTTATCCGAATTTGACATATTTGACATCTCACTCCGCGATGTGTGGCCAATCAGTTACTCGATGCCTCGGTCTGGCCCCCTGACAGATTCTACCGACGCCGGCGGAAAAAGTCGCGGAGCAGCGCCAGAGCCTCGTCAGCCAGAACGCCTGAAGTCACTTCGGTGCGCGGATGCAGTGCCCGGTCGGGGTCGGCGAAGGCCGCACGGTAGCCGCGTCTGGGATCGGAAGCGCCATACACCACCCGCCCCGTCTGGGCCCAGCACAACGCTGCCGCACACATCGGGCATGGCTCCAGAGTGACATAAAGCGTGCAGTCTGTGAGATATTTCCCGTTGAGATGCTCTGCAGCGGCCGTAATGGCCTGCATCTCGGCATGGGCTGTGACATCGCGCAGGCGCTCCGTGAGATTATGCGTGCGGGCTATGACGCGCCCGCCGCACACCACCACCGCGCCCACCGGCACCTCATCCTCTTCGGCAGCCGCCATTGCCTCCGCGAGAGCCATGCGCATAAAGCGCTCATCGCGCTCCTCACTGTTCTCGTAAATCATCGGCCACCTCCTTCATAAGCCATGCCGGGGTGGATGTGGCACCGCATATCCCTATACTTGCAGCCCCTGCAGTCCATTCCGGCTTCAATTCAGCCGGACCCGACACCATGTAACTCCTCGGGTTGACGCTCCGACACTCGGCAAATAGCACCTTGCCGTTACTGCTCTTTGTACCGCTCACGAATATCACCACATCATGCGACCGGGCAAATGTGCGGATACCGTCCATACGGCTTGCCACCTGACGGCAAATCGTATCAAACCACTCAAACCCTCCGCCGCACTCCTTCTTGCGTCGCTCAATTTCGGCCACAATGTGGCGGAATCCGTCGAGCGACTTCGTGGTCTGCGAATAGAGGCGTATGTCGCGGGTCAGGTCTACGCCGTCAAGATCGGCCATGTCGCGTATCACGATGGCGCGTCCGCCGGTCTGCCCCACAAGTCCGTTGACCTCGGCATGACCAGGCTTCCCGTATATCAGTATCAGCGGCTCGCGTACCGACATTCCGTCAGCCCCGGCCCCGCTTGTCAGGCCGGCCTCTCCGGCATCGGACGCCATCTTGATGCGACGCTGCAGCTGCAGCACCACCGGACAAGTGGCATCTATAATCTCAATGTTGTTGCGGCGTGCCACCTCATAAGTGGCCGGAGGCTCGCCGTGGGCACGCAACAGTACCTTCACGTCATGCAGGCTCTCAAGGTCGGCATGTGTGATAGTGACCAGCCCCTTGCGGCGCAGACGCTCCACCTCGGCTGCATTATGCACGATATCGCCCAGACAGTAGAGGCGTCCGGACTTATCGAGTTCCTCCTCCGCCTTGCGTATGGCCGTGACCACACCGAAACAGAAACCTGAAGCTGCATCAATCTCGATATTCCTCATTTCGTGATTTCATGAAAGCGGTCGAGGAGCCACTGCATCTGTTCATCACGCGTGAGGTGATCATTGTCGAGCAGCAACGCGTCAGGAGCCTGACGCAGCGGAGACTCCTTGCGGGTGGTGTCGATACGGTCGCGCTCGCACACATTGGCAAAAACCTCGTCATAGTCTACTTCCACACCCTTGGCACGCAACTCATCTACACGCCGCTGCGCCCTGACCTCGGGCGATGCATTTACAAACACCTTCATCTCGGCCTCCGGAAATACAGCGGTGCCGATGTCACGGCCGTCCATCACAATACCCTTGTCGCGGCCATACCCCTGCTGCAGCGCCACCAGACGATGACGCACCTCCGGAATCGCGGCTACCGGACTCACCATTTCCGACACCTCCATACCACGGATTTCACGTTCCACATCCTCACCGTTGAGACATGTATGCTGTATGGAGTCGGGGGCAAGGGCAAAAGATACCGAAATTTCAGGCAGACGGGACACGAGCGACTCTACGTCAACACCTCCATGAGGTGTGGCCAGTCCATGACGCAGGGCGAATAGGGTCACCGCACGATACATCGCGCCGCTGTCGACATACAGATAGCCTATCTCCCTGGCAAGCTGACGGGCCATAGTGCTTTTGCCCGAAGATGAATATCCGTCAATCGCTACTATTATTTTCTTCATTCCTCGCTTTTTGTGGTCTTTCGGGTAGTTGAACGCTTCCTCTTGGGCGCTTCCTCGGCTGAGGCGGCTTCGGCAGACACCTTCTTTGT
>DKWX01000027.1:3343-40111 GCA_002491945.1 Porphyromonadaceae bacterium UBA7141 | reverse complement strand
TAGTGTTTACCTCCTACTCGATTAAGTACCTTCACTCCGCACCGGAGCGGACTTAAAAACAAGTCAGCAGATTGTTAAATTTGAACACTTATTTGAAAGATTTTCCTTCCCATTTTCTCGTCAGCCCGGGATGCAATGGCGTGTCAGTCGCGTCTTTCCTTGCGGGAAGCATCGATGCGGAGCAGGATAAAGAGAAGTATTGTGAACCCCCATAGCGAACTTCCTCCATAACTGAAGAATGGGAGCGGTATGCCGATTACGGGACATAGGCCTATTACCATGCCGATGTTGATTGAAAGGTGGAATATCAGATAACTCACCACACAATAAGCATAGACTCGTCCGAAAGGTGTGCGTTGGCGTTCTGCAATGCTTATGAGCCGCAGAATAAGAGCCAGAAATAATAGCAGTACAGCCGTTGCGCCGATGAATCCCTCTTCTTCGCCGATAGTGCAGAAGATGAAGTCAGTATGCTGCTCCGGGACGTATTTGAGTTTTGTCTGTGTGCCGTTGAGGAATCCTTTCCCTGTAAGTCCGCCGGAACCGATGGCGATTTTCGACTGATTGACATTATACCCGGCCCCCCGAAGGTCCTCGACGATGCCTAAAGTGACCTTGATGCGCTGTCGCTGGTGAGGCTGGAGGATATTGTTGAATACGTAATTGACTGAAAATAGAAACATCACGGATGCTGCTGCAAATCCGATAGTGATGAGATGTTTCTTTATTCGTCCGTGCATCATCGACAAAGCCACGTAAGTTATGCCTGCGCCCAGAAGAATCATGAAGAATAGCACTCCGTTGACAGTTATGCCGCAGAGGCAGAGCACCGTCACCACCACACCCGCCGCCGCGTAACCGATAATGACATTACGCGCAATCAGGAGATTGCGGCAGTAGAACACCAGCATACAGCAGAAAATCAGTGAGATAATCAGCAGAACCGTAAATTCGCCTACCGGGATGCCAAGCACAAGCGGCTCGGCGAATTTCACAGCCACAACAAAGTAGACCACCGCACACAGAATCGAGAACAGCACCAGTCCGCTCATGCCTTCCCGATATAGTACGAAAATGAGCGACAGATATACAAGCGCCGACCCCGTCTCTTTCTGCATGAGAATGAGGATTATGGGCACGAAAATAATCATCAGGGCCCTGAAATAGTTTGACAGCTTCTGGTTGAGATTGAAGTTGTAGGAGTCAAAAAGCTTGGCGAGAGCGAGAGCCGTGGCAAACTTGCCGAATTCGGCGGGTTGAAGAGAAACCGGACCGAGGACAATCCATGATCGCGACCCCTTGATGTCGGGAGCCACAAAGATGGTGGCAATCAGGAGCAAAATCACACATCCGTAAATCGGATATGCATACGCCTCATAGACACGGTAGTCAAGCAGCAGCACAGCCCCGCCCAGCAGCAGACCGAGTCCGGCCCACATGAACTGCTTGCCTGAGAACTCATTGAAATCGAAAATTCCGGCATTGTCGAAGTTATAGCTTGCGGCATAAATGCTGATGATTCCTGCCCCGACCAGGAGCAGGTATAGTATGATGGCCGGCCAGTCGAGTCCTTTGAACATCGACACATTGGCTTCAGTGTTTCTTGACACCACTTGATACGATTGTATTAGAGTTCAACATTCGGTCTTCAAGATACATGCGGGCAGGAGAAATCTCGCGGTTGAGGTACTTCTCAATGATAAGCGAACCGATAGGCACGCCATATGTGGCACCGAACCCGGCATTCTCCACATATACTGCCACTGCAATCTTAGGGTCATCGTATGGCGCGAATCCCATGAATGCGGAATGGTCGCGTCCCTGAGGATTCTGAGCGGTGCCGGTTTTCCCGGCTACTTCGATTCCGGGGAGGTTTGCCAGACGGCAAGTGCCACCGAGCACAGCGGCCCTCATCCCCTGGGCCACATCCATATAGTATTCCTGCTTGATGTCCGGGCGGCGTTTCCGTGTATAAAGCGAGTCGAGTGTGCCGCCTTTTATATCCTTCACCACATGAGGAGTGATGAAGTATCCACGGTTGGCGATAGTGGCGCAAAGGTTTGCAATCTGCAGCGGCGTCGCCAGCACCTCACCCTGGCCGATAGATACGGATATGATAGAGTTGGCGCTCCAGTTGGCGCCACGGAAGGAATTGCTGTAGAATTCAGAATTGGGGATGAATCCACGGCTTTCGGAGGGGAGGTCGATGCCGAGCCTGTATCCGTATCCCATTTCGACAATATAATTCTTCCATTTCTCAAACTGGCGGGAAGCCTTAGTGCCCCGCTTGTCGATAAAATTCTTGAACCCCCAGCAGAAATAGGCATTGCAGGATGTGCCGAGAGCCGGGATAAGTGAGATAGGGGAGCCATGTGCGTGGCACCCGACTCGCAGTCCGTTGACGTATCCGCGATAGCATGGATACTGCGTGGATGTGGTGACAATACCTTCCTGAAGGAGTATTAGTCCCTGAGTGGGTTTGAAAGTAGAGCCGGGGGGATACGCACCCTGTATGGACCGGTCGTAAAGAGGTTTGTAGGGGTCGCGCACCAGTTCGGCATAGTTCTTGCCACGGTCCTTGCCGACGAGCAGTGCCGGGTCGTAGTTGGGGGAAGTCACCAGGCAAAGGACTTCTCCCGACTTAGGCTCGATAGCCACGATAGCCCCGATTTTGCCGGCCATAAGCCTCTCCCCATATTCCTGAAGCTCCATATCGATTGCCAGAGTGAGGTTCTGACCCGACACAGGAGCCTCGTCGTGGATGCCGTTTTCGTAACGTCCCTGTATTCTGCCATGGGCGTCTTTCATCAGGATTTCCACCCCTTTTTTGCCACGGAGCACGGTTTCATAACTCTTTTCCACTCCGAGGTCGCCGGTGTAGTCGCCGGCGCGATAATAGTCGTCTTTCTCCACATCTCTGGCCGAGACTTCACGTATGTTGCCGAGAATATTGGCTGCCGCCGGAGAACTGTACTGGCGTATGGTGCGTTTCTGGACGAAGAATCCGGGGAACATGTAGAGTTTCTCCTGCAGTCGGCCGTAATCCTCCTGCGAGAGATGGGATATGAGTTTCTGCGGTGTGTAAGAACTGTAACCGGGATTGCGCCGCGGATTCTTCATGTCGGCCCATTTCTGATGAAATTCCTCTATTGTTATTCCCAGTGCATCGCAGAGTGCGAGAGTGTCGAGATTCTTACCCACATCTTTCGGGATGAGCATCACGTCGTAAGCTGGCTGATTGAATACGAGCAATCTGCCGTTGCGGTCGTACATAAGGCCGCGGGCCGGATATATTACCCGGCGGAGAAAGGCGTTGCTCATGGCATTCTGCTTGTATCGGTCGTCGGCCACCTGGAGGCTGAACAGTCGTCCTATATATAGTAGCACAAGCAGACAGATGAAGCCTCCAATCACATATTTGCGTTTGTTGAGACTGTAATCTTTCAATTGACGGCAATTATTTATTGTTGGAAGTGATATGGGATACAGGTCATTGGATGCGTGCGGGTATCGGCGGGACGTAGAGAGGCGTGCGGTCGTTGCGCGCGACAATCAGACTCCGCATCCGCATTTAAGCCATGATTGATTTATCCACATTAAGCAGCGAATCGACTGCAATTACAAGTAGAAAAGTGAACACCGCGCTTGCCAGAGTCATCAATATGATTCTCTCGATACCGGCAAAAGAGAAGAACTCGATGCCGAAGACGATAAGACAGTATATGGCACTCATGGTCAGTGCGAATTTAGAATAATTCTGCCATCCCACCGTGGCGATTGACGGGATGACGCGCTTAGTCTTGTCGTCGCGGGGCACATATGCGTAGAACACAGGAGTCTTGACCGCAGCCATCAGAGTCGCGGCAAGAGAGTTGACTCCCGGTGTATCGGAGAATATGTCAATCAAGAATCCCATCATGAAAGCCAGAGTCAGAACAAGCACCTGTGAAATGCCTACCGGTAGCCTCAGGATGAAATAAATGAAGATAAACGGCACTGCAATGTGGAAGAGCATGATATGGTTGCAGATAAGCACCTGCACAAGAATCAGCAGAATATAAAGCAGCGCTAAGGCGAGCATCTGTTTGGTCATGGTCGGAGTCGCTTGTAAGAGGGGTGGAAGTGACACTATAGTGACGGCTCGACGTCGAAAGCGCTCAGCGATTCAAGTTCTGCCTTATAGAAGTCATTTATGACACGCACGGCGCTTAGCGTCTCGAAATCACTGGCAAGCCGGATTTTGAGGACGTAGAAATTATCGTCGGCAATGCGCACACGGTTCATCACAGTGCCTACATTGATGCCGTAGGGGAAAGTGGTGGAGAATCCGGAGGTCACTACGGTGTCGCCAGTATTATACCGGGCATGTCGCGGCACTTCCTCCATATAAGCTATGCCCGGATCGTCGCCTTTCCAAGACAGTGAGCCTACGTATGGAGTGTCCTTCAGTTTGACGGAGAAGTGCTGAGTCTGATTTAGAATCGAGATTACCCGGGCCGTGTGCGGGCCAGCCACGTTGACAATTCCTACGATGCCGTTGTGGTCGACAACCCCCATCCCCTGGCGCACTCCATCGAGTGTGCCACGGTTGATGGTGATGTAATTGCGCGGATGGCGCGTAGAGTTGTTGATTACCGATGCGAGGATGTAGTCGTATCGGTTTTCATCGCGGACGTGGACAGTGTCGGAGAGAGCTGCCCGGTATTCGTCGAGCCGGTTGCGGAGGTTCAGGATTTCATTCTCGAGGGCTGCATTTGATTCCTGAAGACTCTCGTTGATCTGTCGCAGATGAAAATACCCGGTCACCGCACGTGCGCTGCGATAGACTCCCCCGGTGACGGCGTTGGCACTTGACAGGAGCACCGAAGCGTGATAGTCATCGCGATGAGAGAGCATCATACAACTCAGAAGCACATAGATCGCAAAAACGAACCATGTGCTGTATCTGATTATAAAATTCAGGAGGTTTCTCACTTAAAGGGGCGCATCAGCGAATCAGGAATGAGAATCGATTGATATTTTTCAAGGCCACGCCTGTGCCTCGTGCTACTGCATGCAACGGGTCTTCGGGAATCTTGAACTCGATCTGGAATCGGTCGGTGAGGCGCTTTGCAAGTCCGCGCAGCAGCGCTCCGCCACCGGCCAGATAGATACCGTTGCGCACGATGTCGGCGTAGAGTTCCGGGGGTGTCTGCTCAAGTGCGGCGAGGATGGCCACTTCCATCTTTGTGATGGTCTTGTCGATGCAGTGTGAGATTTCCTGATGAGTCACCTTCACCTCCATCGGGAGCGATGTGAGTTTGTTGGGGCCGCAGACCACGAATGGCTCCGGAGCATCCTCGAGTTCTTCAAGAGCCGAGCCTACATGGATTTTAATCTGTTCGGCCATCGTAGTGCCTACTTTCAGATTGTGCACACGTCCCATGTGCTCCTGGATGTCGGCTGTAAGTTCGTTGCCGGCCAGGCGGATTGACTTGTTGCTGACGATGCCTCCAAGAGAAATCACGGCAATCTCAGTGGAACCCCCGCCTATGTCGACAATCATATTGCCCTCAGGCGCTTCTACGTCAAGGCCAATGCCGAGAGCCGCGGCCATGGGTTCGTAAATCATATAGACATCCCGTCCTCCGGCGTGTTCGCTTGAGTCGCGCACGGCTCGTATTTCCACTTCGGTCGAGCCGGAGGGGATACACACCACCATGCGCAGAGAGGGTGAGAACCATCTGCGCTTCGAGCTGACCATTTTCACCATGCCGCGTATCATCTGTTCTGCGGCGTCGAAGTCGGCGATTACGCCATCGCGCAGGGGGCGGATTGTGCGTATGCCGGGCGACTCCTTGCCTTCCATCTGGTGGGCGGTGGTGCCGACGGCTATCACCTTGTCGGTCTTGTTCTGTATGGCCACGACCGAAGGCTCGTCGACCACAATCTTGTCGTTATGTATTATGATGGAATTGGCGGTGCCGAGGTCCATCGCGATTTCCTGAGTAAAAGAAAAGAGTCCCATAGAAAACTGTGTCAGAGGGTTTATACTGTTCAGTTTGCAAAGTTACAAAGTAATCAGCATTTAATAAAAGAATCAAGAAGTTTTTTTGATGATAAATGCTAAAAATTGTGCTATGCAACATAAAAAAAATATATATACAGAGAGCCGACCCCGTTTTGCAGGGTCGGCTCTTGGTGTATGTCGGATTGTGGCCGTGGGGCGTGCCGTGCCGTCTGTTCAGGCTGCACAACGCCTTGACCGCTCTCTGAGTCGTGATCAGTTGGCGGGGAAGTATGTGGTCAGAGCGTAGTCGATTGCATCGATTACGTGGTCAAGATCCGGATCATCGGACTTGATGCTCTTGGCACGCTGGCAGATTGCAGCGGCTTCATCGTAGTATTCAGCCTTGATCTGATTTTTGGCGGCCTGGTCGGCAGGGGCGATTTCTCCGAACTTTACGGCGCCTACACGATAGATTTTCTTGGCTGCATTTTTAAGCGTCTCGTAGTCGCAGTCGGACAGAGAGGCAGCTTTGCGATAGTCGTTCAGAGAGGCATCGTCGTTACCGGCACGGTCGTAGATGAATCCGCGCAGTCCGTAGAGGTTGGAGTTGTCGGGATTTGTTTCAAGCAGGTTGTCGACAGTAGCGAGAGCCTGGTCGAAGTCTTCGCTCATCACGTAGGCGTTGATGAGGTTGTTGAGGAACACCGTCTGCTGCATTCCGAATTTCGCATTTCCGGCTTGTGCCACCTCCATGATGCGCTGCATGGCCTTTTCGTTGAGAGTGGTGTCGCGCTGCATTGCATTCTGCCAGCAGGCTATTTCATAGATATATGCGTTTGCACCGTTGGTCTCCGGGTCAGTGTATCCGTATTGGCGGGCGGCACGGAATGCATCAGCTGCGGCGAGCACCTCATTGCCTACATAAGCGGAGAGTCCGGCGTTGAAGTATGCGAGAGCACGGCTCTGGTCGTCAAGTTTAGGAGCCTTGTTTCCGAGGAATGCCTGATCCGGCATGTCGGCATAAATCATGAATGAGCGATACGCCTCGGGATAGTATTTCTTGAGGTCATACATAGTGGCTCCGCCTTTTGCGAAGAAGTCGTTGGTATGAGCTACGAGCTTATTGACGATATCCTTGCTGACTTTGGGTTTGATTTCACCCTTTTCGTTGGGCACGGAGTCGAGGGGCAATGCTTTGAGGAAGTAATCGTAGCCGTTGAGGAGTTCCTGAGCCATTGCTTCGGGGTTGGCCGAGGGATCCTCCGGATTGATCATGGCAGCCTGCAGTCCTTTGTCGTAGGCATCGAACTCGATTTTGCCGGCCACATAGTAGGTGTTGGCATCGTTCTGAGTCTCGGGATTCTGCATTGCCTGTTTAATCAGGTTGCGTGCTTCTTCTATTTTGTCGAATTTTCCGGAGAGTTTTTTCGCTCCTTCGACATTGGCTTTCTGGGCGCCGGCGGAAGCCACAGCCGCGAGGCAGAGCGCCATTGTGAGCATTTTCTTCATACCAAACAGTATTTTTGAGTTATATTGAGATCTAAGGGATGTCCTGCGGCTGACGCTCTGTGCGGACGTGGCGTCAGCCGCAGGATATAATCATTCGTTGTCATTGTCAACAATCGAATCCTCTTCAGAGTTGAGGTCATTGCCAGAATCGGAGTCCATCTCCAGTTCATCCATATCAAATATTGATGGCTGAATGTCGCCGGGATTGCCGGAAGATCCGTTGATGTCGGCTTCGGCTTCTTTTTCAGCGGCTTCTTCGGGATCTGACGCTACTTTGCATACGGAGGCTATCGTGTCGTTGCGTTTCGACAGGTCGATTAGTTTCACGCCCTGAGTGGCGCGCCCCATCACTCTGACATCGCGCACGGCCAGCCGGATTGTGATTCCGCTCTGGTTGATGATTACGAGGTCGTTGTCGTCGGTGACGTTCTTGATAGCCACCAGACCTCCAGTCTTGTCGGTGATGTTAAGAGTTTTCACACCTTTGCCCCCACGGTTGGTGATGCGGTAGTCGTCGAGGTCGGAGCGTTTTCCGAATCCTTTTTCACTCACCACCATGATAGAGTCTTTGGAGTCGGCTTTCATAGTGATCATACCCACAATCTCGTCGCCGGCCTCGCCGAGGGTCATGCCACGCACTCCGGTCGACATGCGTCCCATTTCGCGCACCTTGCTTTCGTGGAATCTGATTGCCCGCCCCTCGCGGTTGGCCATGATGATTTCGGAGTTGCCGTCGGTCAGAGCCACCTGTAGCAGGCGGTCGTCCTCCCGAATGATGATTGCGTTGACGCCGTTGGCGCGGGGGCGTGAGTATGCTTCGAGCGAGGTTTTCTTGATTACGCCGTTCTTGGTGCAGAACACCAGATTGTGGCTGCGTGTATATTCCTCATCACCAAGCTTTTTGATATTGATAAACGCATTGATGGCATCATCGGCGTCGATGTTGAGCAGATTCTGCACTGCACGTCCCTTGGAGCTTTTGGTTCCTTCCGGGATTTCATAGACCTTGAGCCAGTAGCAACGTCCCTTTTCGGTGAAGAAAAGCATCGTGTTGTGGTTGGTGGCTGGGTATATGTATTCGATGAAGTCCTCGCTACGCGTATCGGAGCCTTTGGCACCGAGGCCTCCGCGGTTCTGTGTGCGGAATTCAGAGAGGGGAGTCCTCTTGATGTATCCCATGTGTGAGATGGTGATTATCATCTCGTCGTCGGGGTAGAAATCCTCGGCATTGAAATTGCCTGCATGATGATTGATGCGGGTGCGGCGCTCGTCGCCGTATTTGTCGCGTATTTCAATGATTTCGTCCTTCATGACCTGACGGCAGACATCATCATTGTTGAGGATATCGTTGAGGTGAGCGATCAGTTTCATGAGCTCGTCATACTCGGCGCGGAGTTTTTCCATCTCGAGTCCGGTGAGCTGGCGGAGTCGCATCTCGACGATGGCGCGGGTCTGCACTTCATCGAGTTCAAATCTGGCGGCGAGTGTATTGCGTGCCTCTTCGGTGGTGCGCGATCCTCTGATTATGGCGATTACCTCATCGATATTGTCGACGGCAATCATCAGACCTCGCAGAATGTGGGCGCGTTCCTCAGCTTTTTTCAGTTCGTAGCGGGTGCGGCGTATTACGACTTCGTGACGGTGCTCTACGAAATTGCCTATGAGTTCTCTCAGATTGAGAGTGCGGGGGCGACCGTTGACGAGAGCCACATTATTGACGCTGAACGACGTCTGCAGCTGAGTCATCTTATAGAGCTTGTTGAGTATCACGTTCGCATTGGCGTCGCGCTTGATATCGATTGCGATGTGCATCTCTCCGCGTGCGGAGGTGTCGGTGATGTCGGCGATACCGTCGATTTTCTTTTCCTCCACGAGGTCGGCGATGCTTTTTACGAGTTCGTTTTTGATTACGCCGTGTGGGATTTCGGAGATTACGATTACGTCATGGTTGCCGTCGGTCTCGATTTCGCATTTTGCCCGGATTACGATACGTCCGCGTCCGGTCTCGTAGGCGTCGCGCACACCCTGCATTCCGAGGATTTCGCCTCCTGTCGGGAAATCCGGGGCTATGATGTGCTGCATTAGTCCATCGATTGAGATCTGGGGGTCGTCGATATATGCCAGACATGCATTGAGCGACTCGGTGAGGTTGTGTGGAGGCATGTTGGTGGCCATGCCGACTGCGATGCCTGATGCTCCGTTGACCAGAAGGTTGGGGATCCGGGCCGGCAACACTGCGGGCTCGCTGAGAGTGTTGTCGAAGTTAGGCACGAAGTCGACGGTGTCCTTGTCGAGGTCGGCCAGCATCTCTTCTCCCATTCTGGCAAGTTTGACCTCGGTGTAACGCATTGCGGCAGGGGAGTCGCCATCGATGGAGCCGAAGTTGCCCTGGCCGAACACGAGGGGGTAGCGCAGCGACCAGTCCTGAGCCATGCGCACCATTGTGAGATATATTGAGGAGTCGCCGTGGGGGTGGTATTTACCCATTACCTCACCCACGATACGGGCGGATTTCTTGGTGTCGCCTGAAAAGAAATTGTTGAGTTCGTTCATACCGTATAGCACACGGCGGTGCACCGGCTTGAATCCGTCTCTGACATCGGGAAGTGCGCGCGACACGATTACCGACATTGAGTAATCGATGTAGGCGCTTTTCATTTCCGAATCAATATTGATTGGGATAATCTTGTCGTCTCCTTGCATGTTGATTTTTCTACGATTATTGGTGGATTGCGCCTCCTCGTCGGGATTGCTTTCCTAAGCTACAAAGTTACAAAAAAAATCCGAATCGGCCAACAACAGGAGGCTCAATCAGGCAAGTTCGATAACCTCGCAGTCGCGGATGTCGCGTCCGTCTATCGTTAGGCGTATTATGGTGCGTTTCTGCTGCCATCCCTGCCGCCCCGCGGCGCCCGGATTGATGTGGAGGAGATGCATGTCGTTGTCGTAGATTATTTTGAGCAGATGGCTGTGGCCGTCGACCATGAGGTCGATGCGCTCGTCGCGGAGCATGCGTTTCATGCCTGAGGCCCAACGCCCTGGATACCCTCCGATATGGGTGAGCAGCACCCGTATCTGCTCGACGGTGAATATCTCCAGTTCGGGGCATTGGCGGCTCACTTCGCCGTGGTCTACGTTGCCGCGTACGGCTCTGAGGCGTGGGGCGATGTCGCGCAGCCGGTCGAGCAGGGCGATGTCGCCGATGTCGCCGGCGTGCCATATTTCGTCGCATCCGGTGAAATAGTATGCGAATTTATCGTCCCAGAGGCTGTGGGTGTCGCTTAGGATTCCGATCCGTGTCATATGCAGTGTGAAATAATGCGACCCCGCCGTATGCGATGCGGGCATACGGCGGGGCCTGTAAGTGGCAGATTGTTATTCTTCGGTTGATTTGGAAGGTGTGTCGGCATCGTCGGCTTCTTCCGGAGTGTTCTCGCCTGAGCATTTCGGGGCTTCCGGTCCATTGACCGGCGTCGCGGCATCCAGCGGGCGATATGAAATATCGAGTTTGTCGGAGCCTTCGGTGTATCCGGCCAGAATTTCTCCGCCGAGCTGACCTTCGGCATTGAGGTTGAGCATCAGTTCGGCAAGTTCGTCTTCCAGATACTTCTGGATAGCGCGTTTCAGCGGTCGGGCGCCGAAATTACGGTCGTAGCCCTTCCCGGCGATAAACTTCCTGGCCTCATCGGATATGCTGAGCCGGAATCCAAGTTTTTCGACGCGGGCGAAGAAGTCGCGCAGCTCGATATCGATGATTTTGAAGATGGCTTGCTGGTCGAGCTGGTCAAACATCACGATATCATCCACACGATTGAGGAATTCGGGGGAGAAAGCGCGGTTGAGCGCCTTTGTAATCACGCCGTGGGAGAGTTCCTTGACATTCTCTGCCGTCTGGAATCCCACGCCAGTGCTGCCGAAATCCTTGAGTTGGCGCGAGCCGACGTTGCTTGTGAGAATGATGATGGTGTTCTTGAAGTCGATTTTGCGTCCCAAGGAGTCGGTGAGCCGTCCTTCATCCATGACCTGGAGGAGGATATTGAACACATCGGGGTGCGCCTTCTCTATCTCATCGAGCAGCACCACTGAATATGGCCGGCGGCGCACCTTTTCAGTCAGCTGTCCGCCCTCTTCGTATCCTACGTATCCCGGAGGCGCTCCGACGAGGCGCGACACGGTGAATTTCTCCATAAACTCACTCATGTCCATGCGAATCAAGGCATCGGCTGAATCGAAGAGATATTCGGCGATTTTCTTTGCCAGATAAGTCTTGCCTACTCCGGTAGGGCCGAGGAACATGAAAGTGCCGATCGGTTTGTTGGGGTCTTTCAGGCCGATGCGGTTGCGTTGTATCGCCTTGACGATTTTTCTGATGGCATTGTCCTGTCCGATAACCGAGCCTTCGAGAGCCTTGCCCATCTCGAGCAGACGCGATCCTTCGGCCTGAGCGATGCGCTGGGTGGGGACCCCCGTCATCATTGCCACCACTTCGGCCACCTTGTCTTCATCCACAGTCTGTCGCTCGGACTCCAGTTTCTTTTCCCATTCGCTTTTGGCGCGGGCAAGTTCGCTTTTCTGCTGGTGCTCGAGTTTGCGGAGAGATGCGGCCCTTTCGAAGTCTTCGGAGTTGGCGGCTTCAAACTTCTGTCGAGTCGTCTCCTCGATGTCGGCTTCCAGTTTTTCGATTTCTTCCGGGACCACGATGTTGGTGATATGCACACGCGAGCCGGCCTCGTCAAGGGCATCGAGCGCCTTGTCGGGGAAATTGCGGTCGCTCACGTATCGTTCGGTGAGCGATACACATGCCTGCAGGGCGTCGTCGGTGTAATTCACATTATGATGGCTCTCGTATTTATCCTTCACATTGCGTAGAATCTCAAGAGTCTCCTCCGGAGAAGTGGGTTCGACCATCACCTTCTGGAATCTGCGTTCCAGAGCGCCGTCCTTTTCGATATTCTGACGGTACTCATCGAGAGTGGTGGCGCCGATGCACTGGATTTCGCCGCGTGCGAGTGCGGGTTTGAGCATATTGGCGGCATCCATCGATCCCGGAGCGCCTCCGGCTCCTACGATGGTGTGTATCTCATCGATAAAAAGGATGATATCGGGGTTTTTCGACAGTTCATCGAGCACAGCCTTGATTCTTTCCTCAAATTGACCGCGATATTTTGTGCCGGCTACCATTCCGGCCATGTCGAGTGCAATGACACGCTTATTGAAGAGTATACGCGACACCTTTTTCTGTATGATTCGTAGTGCGAGCCCCTCGACGATGGCCGATTTGCCTACGCCTGGTTCGCCAATCAGAACGGGATTGTTCTTTTTGCGTCGAGACAGAATCTGAGCGAGGCGTTCTATTTCCTGCTCACGTCCCACAACCGGGTCGAGTTTTCCCTCTTCGGCAGCGGCAGTCATGTCGTGGCCGAATTTGTCGAGCGCCGGTGTGCCGGATTTTGAATTTGATTTGCCAGACTTGGCAGAGTTCTTCGCACTGGCGGTTGCCTCGGTGAAAGGGTCGTCGTCATCCTCTTCTTCGTCGTCGTCGGAGTCAAACGGATTTCCGTCTTTTCCAGAGTCCTTGCGAGGGATATCGGCGCCGGGCTCGCCGATGTTCTGAATCGAGATGTCGAAGTTGAGGTAATCTTCCTTCAGCTGACGCAGGAATTCGCTGTCCATGCTCCGCTGGTCGTGCATCAGGGCAAGCAATATGTGTTCTCCTGCGATGGCGTGAGCCTTCATCTTGCGCGCTTCTGAAGTGGCAAGCTGTAGGTGGCGAATCGCGGAGAGTGTGATTTTGAATTTTTCCTCAAAAAGTGTGGTCACCTCCTCATCGGGTTGCGATGTGGTGAGGTGCTCTGTGATTTCCTCGATCATCTTGTCGATGGGCACATTGAGCTGGGAGAGTATCTTGAACGCATACCCCTCGCGGTTGCGCAGGGCAGATAGAACAAAATGCTCGGATCTGATGGCCGGAGAACTGAACTCCATGGCCACCTCATATGCCTTGTTGAGAATCGGGAGGAATTGCTTTGAAAAGTCGTTTCGCATCTGCAAGAGTCTCTATCGTATTGTATAGAGGAGAGGCAGTGAAGTGTCGGCATCATGTGGCGGATGCCTTGGAGAGAATGACTGCCACTCCCTGATTAAAATGTGTTGCAAAATATACTGCAAGAAGTGTGCCAGAAAATCGGGCCGCAGTCGGTCGGCATTGTAGAAGAGTGCTGGCCGACGTGGAGTTCCTGCATTATTCATTAGGACTGCCGATGGGGATTCCGTTGTTCATGTAGCTGGCAGACATCGGGATTGAGGTGGAGAGAGTCGATATCGTTATAACGTTGTCTATGGTAAAAAGATTGTCGCCGCCGGGATATTTTTTGTCAATCCGGCGGCGGCATAGGGTCAGTTGCTGTCAGGGAGCTATGCAGATGTCAGAAGAGCAGAGCGATCCTGTAGGTCAGCAGAGCCAGAATCCAGGCGAGTACGGTGTTGTAGGCGAGCGATGCTGCGGCATATTTCCATGATTCGGTCTCGCGTGCTATTGCCGCCAAAGTGGCGATGCAGGGGAAATACAAGAGGACAAACACCATAAATGACAGCGCCTTGGCGGGCGTAAACGGCGGCTGGCCCGTAAGATTAGAGGGGCGTGAAAGACGTTGCGATATAAGGTCGGCATCGTCTTCTCCCACATAAAGCACCCCCATGGTGGATACGACGACTTCCTTGGCGGCCGCACCGGCGAGCAATGCCACAGTGGTGCGCCAGCCGTATTCCATCGGCCGCACCACGGGCTCTACGAATTTGCCTATGTGGCCGAGTATGGAGTTTTCCTGCTGATAGGAGTTGAGTACGAGTCCGTCAATCTCTTCGGCTGATTTATCCTGATGGAGCTGTTCAGGCATATCGGCAATAGTGGCTGAGATATACGACTGCGGCACCTGTTCCATCTCATATCGCGGGAAATAGGAGAGGGCCCAGATGATTATAGATGCCACAAGGATAATTCCACCCATCTTGCTCAGATACTGACGGGCCTTGCTCCACATGCCTCGCATGATGGCTTTGGATGTAGGGATACGGTAGGGCGGAAGCTCCATGACAAAGGGAGTCTCATCCTCTTTAAACCAGAACTTTCGCATTAGTCTGGCAGTGATTACTGCCACTATCACACCCAGCAGGTACAGCCCGAAGAATACCAGAGCCCCGTGATTTGGGAAAAAGGCCCCCACCAGCAGTACGTAAATCGGGATTCTCGCCGAGCAGCTAATAAAAGGGTTGATGAGAATCGTGATAAGCCTGCTTGATTTGCTTTCAATGATGCGGGTAGACATTATAGCCGGAACATTGCAACCGAATCCCATCACAAGCGGAATGAAAGACTTGCCATGCAGTCCCATGCGGTGCATAAGCTTGTCCATTATAAATGCCACTCGGGCCATGTAGCCCGTATCCTCCATCATTGAAATGAAGAAATAGAGGATGAGGATATTAGGGAGGAATACGATTACGCCACCCACGCCACCGATTATCCCGTCGAGCAGCAGGTCTTTAAGCGGACCATCGGCCATATGCTCGCCTATCAGTCCTGATATCCACGACACCAGACTCTCAATCCATTCCATCGGGTAGCTTCCGAGCTGGAACGTGGCCCAGAACATCAGAAGCATCACACAGATGAAAATAGGGAATCCGAATACTTTGCTTGTGACAATAGCATCGATGAGTCGAGTGGTCTTTTGCTCTTCAAGCACGTTGCCTTCCATAGTTTCAGCAAGTGCGCCTTGTATAAAACCGTACTTGTCGGCAGATATCGCTGCAGATACATCCTCGTTGAGGTCGCGTTCGATGCGCTGCACCTCCTTGTCGCGAGTCTCCGCAATCTCTTTGTATGAGGCCGCATTGCGCAGCTGGACATCGGCCTCGGGATCACCTTCCATCATCTTGATGGCGAGATATCGCGGAGAGAAGTTGGCCGGGACGGTCGGGTCGTTTTTTATAATGTCTTTTACTTGCGAGATACCCTTCTCAAGTTCCGGACGCATCTTTACGTGGATATGTCGCACGTCCTTATGTTTCATCTCATAGACATCGATGATGGTGTCGAGCAGTCGGTCGACGCCCCATCCGGTCGATGCCTTGGTAGGCACGACAGGCACGCCAAGCAGCTTGCCGAGGGTCTCGTAATCAAGCACCGCCTTCGAACGTTCCAGTTCATCGTACATGTTGAGGTCGATCACCATACTGCGGTTCATGTCGATCAGTTCGGTGGTGAGGTATAGATTTCTCTCCATATTGGAAGCCACCACCACATTGACAATCACATCCGGCATCTCCTGGTTGAGATATCGCATCACATATAACTCCTCGGGCGAATAAGCCGATAGAGAATATGTGCCGGGAAGGTCGACGATATTAAACCTGTAGCCCTTGTACTTCACCGTGCCGGCCTTGGCACCGACGGTGACTCCGGCATAATTTCCTACGTGTTCGTGCGCTCCTGAAACGATATTGAAGAGCGATGTCTTGCCGCAGTTAGGATTGCCAATGAGGGCCACATTGATGATTTTGTGTTTTGCCACGAATTCCTCACCGTTATCTTCTTTCGCAGGGTCATGACTGGCCGTATCCGGATGCCGAGTGGCGCGTCCGTCATGTTTCAGCCTGTCGAACGGTTCCACTTCAATCATGTCGGCCTCGGCACGGCGCAGACTGACCTCATAGTCCATCAGCTTGTATTTAATTGGATCCTGCAGAGGGGCGTTGAGCACCATCGTCACCTCCCGTCCCCTTACGAAACCCATCTCCATCACGCGCTTGCGGAAAGCGCCATGACCGAGAATTTTCGTCACCACGGCCGTTTCGCCTGGCTTAAGTTGTGATAATCTCATATCAACGTGTTCTGATTGGGGTTATATTGAAACCACAGTTCCGACACCGAGAAGAATCGAGACGAGACGGTATGGAACTATTGGTGGAACAAAATTACAAAAATAATTTTAATTGGAATCATTCTAAATAAGAAAAAATTCTGATTGCATCTCTGATCCGGAAGTCAAATCATCAGATATCCTTATAAAATAATCCGCTGATTCCGCTGAAGAGATGATTGATATCGCCACGCCGGACTGTTGCTCAATAATGTCTAACATTATAAAACGACCATTTAAATTCAAGGACACTTACTTAAAATTCAAAGAAGTTCTAAATCAAATTTGCGCGTTTGCTCGGAAACAGTTTATCGGCAGTCATAGGCCATGTAATGTATTTTTTTGCTAAATTTGCGTCAGATTATTGAGAATATGAATAAAGAAAACGCAACAGCAGCCGGTACCGCAATGGCATCGGCAGAAATCATACGGGATGTGGCGCGGCGTCTGTCGCTGTCGGAAAAGGGTGTTGAGGCTGTCGTCGGATTGCTCGACGAGGGTGCCACAGTGCCGTTCATAAGCCGCTACCGGAAGGAGCGCACCGGAAATCTTGATGAGGTGGCGGTGCGCGACATAGAGACCACCCTCAGGAGTGTGCGCGAACTTCATGCCCGCCGTGAGTTTATCATATCCGCCATCACTGATGGCGGATCGATGACTCCTCAGCTTGCCGACCGACTTGCATCGGCCGCTACAATGACCGAACTCGAGGATATTTATGCCCCCTATAAGCCGAAGCGGCGCACGCGTGCCACTGCGGCACGTGAAAAAGGACTTGAACCTCTGGCTCGCATCATCATGGCCGGACGCGAGCGCGACTGCACCGGCGCCGCCCGGCGTTTCGCAGGCAAGAATGGTGTGGCCGACAGTGCCGAGGCCATTCAGGGAGCCTCCGACATTATTGCAGAATGGGCATCGGAATCAATCCGTCTCCGCAACATGACGCGCAATTCATATCGGCGCAACGGGAGTCTGACTGTCAGCGTGGCCAAGGATAAAGAGGAGGCACTGTCGGCATCGCCATTTGCGCAATATGCAGGATTCTCTCAGTCTGTGCGCCGCATGGCCTCGCATCAGTATCTGGCGTTGAGGAGGGCAGAGAAAGAAGGACTGGTGAAGGTGAAATATGATATGGCCGAGGGGGCACGCAGTCTTGAAGAGCAACTGGTGGAGGCATATATGCCGCGACAAGCTACGGGAGAATGCGCTTCCGTGATAGCCTCGGCCGTGGAGGACTCCTCGAAGAGACTGATACGCCCTTCTGTAGAGACGGAGATTTCCACCGAACTTAAAGAAGAGGCCGACCGTGTGGCAATCGATATTTTTACGGGCAATCTGCGTCAGCTTCTGCTTGGAGCGCCGTTGCGCGGACGGCGAGTGCTTGCAATCGATCCCGGGTACCGCACCGGGTGCAAGACAGTGGCACTTGACGAGCAGGGCGCACTGCTTGAGCATACGGTAATATATCCCACCGCTCCGCGCAATGATACGGAGGGAGCTGCGAGGACACTGCGATCGCTTGTGGCGCGCCACCGTCTTGATGCTGTGTCGCTGGGCAACGGCACCGCTTCGCGTGAGACGGAGCGTTTCCTTAAGAATAGTCGGATCTTGCCGGATGAAGCAATATATATGGTGAGCGAGGACGGCGCGTCGGTATATTCTGCCTCGGAAGAGGGGCGGCGTGAATTCCCTGATGAAGATGTCACCGTCCGCGGGGCCGTGTCGATAGGGCGCCGTCTTATCGATCCGCTTGCCGAGCTTGTTAAAATCGACCCGAAATCAATCGGAGTGGGACAGTATCAGCATGATGTCGATCAGTCCCGACTCAGGAATGCTCTTTCATATACGGTGATGAGTTGCGTCAATTCAGTAGGAGTAGACCTCAATACAGCTTCGGCCAGTCTGTTGCAATATGTATCCGGTATCGGGCGCACATTGGCAGACAACATCGTGGCCTACCGCAATGCCAACGGCGCATTCCATTCTCGGGCCGAACTGAGGAAGGTGCCCCGTCTCGGTGCCAAGGCTTTCGAGCAGTGTGCGGGTTTCCTTCGTGTGGCCGGCGGCAGCGAACCTCTCGACAATACGGGTATCCACCCCGAGAGTTATCCGCTGGTCAAGGAGATGGCCCGATCGATAGGGGTGTCGGTAGAAGAGCTTCCGGCCAACGGCGCTTTGCTTGACCGCATAGATATCGACCGACTTGTCAGAGAAGGTAAAGGGGGCGCAGAGACAATGCGCGACATCATTGCCGAGTTACGCAAACCCGGGCGCGACCCGCGCACTGACAGTGGCACGGATGCGTTCCGTCCGGGAGTCGAGGAATTCGGGCAGTTGCATGTCGGTCAGGTGCTTCCGGGTAAAGTGGTGAATATCACAGCATTCGGAGCCTTTATTGACTTAGGGATAAAAGAGAACGGACTGTTGCACATATCGCGTCTGTCATCGCGCCGTGTCGCCGCCGTCTCTGACGTGCTGCGTCTTGGTCAGCAGGTCAGCGTAGAGGTGGTGGATATCGACACAGCGCGCCGGCGCATAGGGTTGTCGTTGCGCCACGACTGAAATGCGCAGCCTATTTAGCATACAAAGTAATTCGATCAGATTGAATGCTTGTTTATGAAAAATGCCCCTGCAAGTAAGCTTGCAGGGGCACTTTGTGTGATGTCAGTCGAAAAAGGATAATTTACCCATCGACGTCGCGTTTTCTGGTCATTTCACCATTACCTTGCGGGTCTTGCCGTCAGCTCTGACAAGGTATATGCCTGATGGCAGTTGTGTCGAGAATGAGCCGTTGGTGGATAAAATCATGACGCCGGATGTGGTGAAGATATCGCATTGTATGTCATCCGGAGCAGATACATTGAGAGAGCCTCGTTCTCCATATATCGTTACTTGCCCGGTTATGGCGTCAGCCACATCATCGATGCCGGAAGTAGAGGTCGGTACATGGCGCATGTCGGAAATCTCCGAACGGAAAGTCTCATAATTATGTGTAGCGGATGCGGTCACCGTAAAAGCGTGGTCGGCATTGTTGTCAAGATTATCGAATCGATAGCTTGTATCATCGGTATTGGCAGTAAGCAGGGGGGCTGCAAGAGCCTTGCCTGCCGGCACATTCATGGAGATGCGGGCATAATCCACATAGAAAGCCAGTCCGCTCTTATTCATAAAGGCAATTACTACTTCCGACAGATTGGTATCAGCCGGGATATTCGAGATTGTCATCTTCCCTTCATTGTCGCCGGCCACTGGAGTGTCGATAAAGGCAGACGCGATGGGTGTCGTCATATCCGACGGGTGCATTATGATAGCGAATATTCCTTCTGATTCGTATTCACCTTCATAGTCGAAACCGGGCACGGTAGTAAAGAATTTCCCCTCCACATTGATTCCCGAGCCATCATGGCAGGATAAATCGAGGACCGGGGTGTAGACGAGTCCGGCAACCCCCATCCATAAATTGGTGCCCGTTGTGCCGGCCATACCTTTGATCCAGGATGGCTGAGTGGCAGCCCATACTGTGGCAGCCCATCCTCTTTCAGAGAAATCGATTGGTGAAATCCAGTCCATACCTGGTTGTTCGGGAGTTCCCTGATCAATGTTCTCGAAGTCCTCCTCCAGCACTGTCACATCCTTCATTTCTGTCTCCGGGCGCAGTATGCTGTAGAGATTGACGGTATATGCGGATGCATGGCCGAGCCGTTTCCAGCGTGCGGTGAATGAATCCGGCGAGATGTCATCCGGTTCGAGAGTCTCAGTCTTCAGCCCGGAGATTCCATCTACCCAGATAAGAGAACTTGCCGGCGACACAATGTCGTCGCGTAGGGCCTTTACGTAATAATTGTATTCATTTTCAGGATTGCAGCCTGATACAGTATAACTTGTATCCCCGACGCGTAAATCCTCGAAGAGAGGTTCCGTAATACCCTGTGTTCTGTAATCAAGTTTCAGGTCGTCGATATAGAAATCCGTCATACCTTTCTGTATGTATGAAAGGCGGATACGTGTGACGTCAGTTCCGAGTGCTGTCTCATCGAGTGTGTAAAGGCCTCCTTCAGCCGGGAAATTGTAATAGGCCAGATGAGCCACGTTTTCCCATTTGTCGGTAAGTGAGTGATAGATTTCCACACGAATCAATGACATGTAGGAGTATTCATCCTGATATAATGTCGGTCGGCCCCAGAAAGAGAATTTTTCAAGCGGTTCGGGTGTTTCGGGAGATTCAATGATATCGCCCACCGCATCAAACATAAGGGCGACCGGCGACGATGACATAAATTCGGAGTCGATTGCCACGTCCTGAGTGCCGTTGGAGATGACGTCAATCATCCATCCCTCGGGATAATTTGGATTTGCGGTATCAATGCGTCCACTTTCGGGCAATAGAGATATCGCATCGAAATTTTCTTCAATCGAGCCGATTGCCATATTTTCGGGCTGACGCTTGCTCAGCACGGTTAGCAGGTAGGCGTCGGCTCCGGATACCGGAGCCCACTGTGCCACAAATTCTGTAGTGGATATATTTATAGCATTAAGCGGATACGGTGTTGCTATGCGGTCGCGCCTGAATTCAACTTTTATATCATCAAGCAGCACCAGCCCCTCCTCAGCCATAAACTGAAAATAGGATGGGATTTCAAGCTCCCCGTTGGATGCCGTAAGAGAGAACTGTTCCCATTGTTCAGAGAGTTCGAGGTCGAAGGAATCTTCACCCGGACCGTAGTTGTCGTCGCAAAGCGCCACCCATAGTTCGGCATATCTGTCAGCGGCTTTTGCCTTGAAAGTGATTATCGCCGTGCCGTCGAGCATCATCTTCGGAGTCGAGATATATCCGCCGCGTTGTCCGCCGTAGGAATCCTCCCATGGGTGCAGAGACACACATCCGCCGGCAGGCCGCACCCCTTGTCCGGTCCATCCGGGATACAGAGTCATTGAAGCGGGGATGTAATATCCGTTTTCATATGAGATTTCATCGGCCGGGTCAGTTACCGAACCTCCGGTGAAGTTCGAGAAATCCTCTTCAAGCAGAGTCGAGGATTCGGCTGCGCGAAGCGGAGCGTAGGCTGCTGCCGGAGGAGCGTGATGGCGTGGATTGTCAAGACCCTTGATAAAAGGGCGTACTCCCTGGGCTGTCCATGCCATGGATGCAGCCAGAGCAAAAAGCATAAGTCTGGTCATAATGATATAGTTTAAAAAGTGATGCCTTGCGGCTATATTGGCAAAGATAGGGTTAAAAAATGCAAAATGCGAAAATATAGAATAATTTATGGCGAATATTACGTGGAAATGAAACTGTAGTAATATGCCTATGCATGCTTTGTCATTGCAAATGCATCCGGAAGCAATCGGGAGGATGGCAGCTGGCCGGGTAGAATGACAGCAGGAGGCTCTGTCAGATTGACAAGGTCTCCTGCTTTTTCGTGGTCGCGGAAGGATTATTTTCCTATCATCTTTATAACCTTATTTCCTGATTTTACAATATACGGGCCTTGTTGTGGTCCCTGAATCTTATGGCCGAATAGGTCGAAATACTCGGTATCGTTGTTGATAGACGGACCAGTTCCCAAGTCAGCATCAAAGTCAATAGAATCAACCGCTGCCGGCAGGAGACGATCCTCATCTAACTCACCATCATAATGGCAGTAGCAGATTTCGTAAAGCGGAGATAACTCTACGGTAAGCTTGCCAAATGTGCGGAATGAGGCGGAGTAGGGTTTTTTGCTACGGTGTGAAGGATAAAACTTATCATAGTCGCATTCAGGCCGTCTTTCTTCCGATCGGTACAGTAAATCATCTTCCACCATATTGTGGCCATAATATCTTTCATACAGGAGCGGATATTCCGGTTTTGTTCCCGGATTTTTTACTGAGACCGATACTTCCTTGCCCTCCACTTCAATAGGGGGGAGAAATCCGGTGGACGGGTCGACACGTGTATATTCGACATTGGTCACGCCATCGGAGAAGGTGATGATTTCATACTCATCACTAAGCGTATTATCATGGCGGGTGAGTGTGAATCTTCCTGATATCCAGTCTGCATGAATAGAGAAACTGACAAGTTCCTCAAACTCAAAAACATATGGATATCCACCTTTCACCATACCTGTGGTCTGGCCGGCAGGGGCAAAAATGGAGGAGTAAGAATAGAACGGCCGGGGTGCGCCGTAGCGATTTTCAGGAGCGGGATCAAGAGATTTCTCAGTTGAGAAGATTATTGAGAGTTTTTTTGCATACCCACCGTAATATGTGTGGAAATGCAAACTGCGTAAATATAGAATCTCGGCAAGCTGAACAGGTGTTCCGTCAATCTGAATGATAGCATATATATTCCGGTCGCTTACAGGCTGATATGCCTGAGCACAATCGCTCCTTAATTGCATGCGGTTGTCATTGTCGGTAGAAATATCAATTTTGCCACCGGGCCAATTGCGGATTACGAAAGGCTGCATAAGGTCAGGATCCCTTTCTGTATTGGAATACAGCGTCATACCATTGGATTCAATATACGTTTCCGGTTGATATTGTAAGGGGTCTGCGGCATTGTTTGCGCAGTACTCCATATACTCAGCCGGATAATCGGCGGGTCCCGATTCATCGGTCAGTTCGAAAGATGGAGTAAGAGCCGCACTTACAGCAAGGGGTTCATACGTGGTGTCATCCAGTCGGTATAGTGCGAAAGCCGTATCTCCCTGAGGTAAATACATTGAGCCTTTATATGAGAACACATTCACTCCCTGAGACCCGGCGAGAATGACGGCACCATTGTCGGATTCCTGATTCGGAAGTTGCCAGTCATTGAAATCCCCGATCACGCATACGACCTGATTTCTCATGTCGGAGTTCCATGGCTTCGTGCTTGCAACGGCGTATGCCAATGCAACTGACACCAATAACATAGTTGTTAAAAACAGTCGTTTCATATCTTTGCATTTAGATCGTTATAGCCCTGAAGTATGGTCTTGTCGCAATCCCCCAAAAAGATATAGCCTTTCTAATAGCTTGGGCTTTTTAGAGTAAGTTACATTAAGTTCGTCGGCCTCTTTATCATAACGATAATAACCGTTGGCATCTGCTGTTTCAGACCACAGGCAATACAACCAGTATTCTTTCATGGGTCCTGAAATCAGCTTGTCGGTCAGTTTGCTGTAGGTAGAGACATCTTGGGTTAAAAGTTTGCTTACAACAAATAAATTAGTTGATTTTCTAATGGTGTCGCTTCCGAGCACCCTGTCAGTAGCAGGGGTAGAACTAACGCTCCGATGACTTTCGTTGTAAATTTCATAAGGTTAGTGTGATTTATGGGGTGATACTAAGATATTATGACAAAATGTAAATCGAATGGATTATATATTGCCGAATATCAAATAATGGCGTTTGTAAATGATAGTCAAAAAAAGAAATCGCTTAATGATAAGGCATTTTCCTATTTTTTTGAATGCTGTAAAGTTAAACAAAAAATATATAAAATCCAAAAAAGATGTGGGAAAATTCAGTGGTAAATGTGTGATGTGTAATATATTATTTGTATAATAATGATTAATTTAATACGATAAGATAAAATATTCCCCACGGTACCGGAATGGTGCCGTGGGGCGGAAAACGGGGAATCCTGAGTACAGGATATAAAAGGTTCATTAGCCGGCTTGATAGTTAGCCGTGCCTGCTATGTAGAGTGGCTTACTTTGCGGAGTCGGATGCAGCCAGAGCATCGGCTGCGGGAGCTGCCTTGAGATATTTGTCGAGGAAGCGGAAGAATACGCGCTGCCACAGGATGGCATTCTGAGGTTTGAGTACCCAGTGGTTTTCATCCGGGAAAACCAGCATCTCAGCCTCCAGACCGCGCATTTTAGCGGCATTGAAAGCCATCATTCCTTGAGAGGCAAGGATGCGATAGTCGAGTTCGCCTACAGTCACCAGAATCGGAGCAGTCCATTTGTCGACAAACTTATGGGGCGAAGTGGCATAAGTGCGCTGAGCCACAGCATTCTCCTTATCCCAGTATGGACCGCCGAGATCGAAATCAGCAAACCACATTTCTTCCGTCTCAAGATACTGAGCCTCCACATTGAAAATTCCGGCGTGAGCCACCAGAGCTGCGAAGCGGCCTTCATGATGTCCGGCAAGCCAGTAAACTGAGAATCCGCCATAGCTGGCGCCGATCGCACCGATACGTTTAGCATCCACATACGGCTGGGCAGCTATATAATCGGCCGCCGAGAGATAGTCCTTCATGTTCTGACCGCCATAGTCGCCAGAGATCTGTCGGTTCCACTCCTCGCCGAATCCCGGCACACCGCGACGGTTGGGAGCGATTACCACATATCCGTTGGCCGCCATGATGCGGAAATTCCATCGGTAGCTCCAGAACTGGCTTACCGCCTGCTGCGGGCCACCCTGACAGTACACGATAGCCGGATACTGCTTCGTGGCATCGAAATTGGCCGGAAGAATCATCCAGGCGGTCATTTCCTTACCATCGGTGGTGGGCACCATGCGCTTCTCCACCTTCACCTCTGCCAGCTGCGAAAGGATATCCTTATTAATCTCAGTAATCTGGCTTACCTCGCCGCCGGCAGCCGGAATAGCTGTCAGCTCATCTGGCTGCAGCATATTGTGGCGCAGGGCGAGCACCTTGTCGCCGAAAGGAATCACGCGGTGATAATCCCACATTCCCTCGGTAAGCTGAGTGACAGCGCCATCGGCCACAGAAATGCGGAACACAGGCATTGTCCCTTCGCAGTAACCGGCAAAAAGTATAGTCTTGCCATCACTTTCCCAACTGATTTCCTCAGGCCAGTATTTCCACTGAGCCGTGATGTCGCGCATCTCATAAGAGGCCATATCCATAATCATGAGGCGCTTCTTGTCAGACTCATATTTAGCTGTGGCCATCGAGAGGAATGCAAGCTGCTTTCCATCGGGCGAGAATACAGGGTCAGTATCGTATCCGGGCATCCCCTCTGTGAGATTTTTCACAGTCTTCCCCTGGGCGATATCGTAGAGGTAGAGGTTGGAGTCGGTAGAGAACGCATAGTCCATCCCCTTCTGTTTGCGGCTTACGTAGATAAGTTGCTTGCTGTCGGGGGAGAAAGCAAACGACTCTGCGCCGCCAAATGGGCGCATCGGACATTCAAAGGGTTCATCCTTCATTATGTCAGTGAGATTGGAGGCCTCGTTGCCGTCAAAGTCGCCAATGAAAGGGTGTGGTATTTCAGCGACCCACTCGTCCCAATGCTTGTACATCAGGTCGTCCACGACACGTCCGGTGGTCTTGGGCAGATCCTTCAGCAATTCATCGTTCTCATTATAGGGTTTGATAGCCGATGCCACCACGATTTTCTTGCCGTCAGGTGAGAACTTGAAGCATTCCACACCATTTTCCATATTTGTGGCGCGACGTGGATCGCTGCCGTCGGGTTTCATTGTAAACACCTGAGGCTTTTCAGTCTCCTTGTCGGTGGCGATATATGCCAGGCGCTCTCCATTGTCAATCCAGGCCAGATTTCCCTCCGATGATTCAGTGTGTGTCAGGCGTTGCATGTCGGAGCCATCGGGCTTCATCGTGTAGATTTCGGAATTTCCCTTGTTCTGTTCGATGCTCTCATATGTAAGGGTAAAGGCTATGATTTTGCCGTCGGGCGAGGGGGTCACCTCGCTTATGCGGCCGAAGGCCTCCAGAACCTCAGGAGTGAGCATCCCGTTCTCGATTTTTACTTCGGGCTTTTCAATCAGAGCATTGCCGCCCTGGTTGTCCTTCGCCCCGCAACCGGCCATCAGAGCCGGGAGGATTGCGATACCCATGGGAATCAGGAATTTGTTCATGAATAATTGGTTGTTTTTACGGTTCGTGTTTTATGGTTTTGATTTACGGTTATTTTTTCTGCCGGCCGGGCGTGTCGCTATTTCCCCTTTCTCCTTTCTTCCGCTACCTGCATGGCTGTCGGAACCGGTTTCCATATGTGGGCGGCGTGGGCCGTCGGCAGGTTTGAAATTCGGGTTATAGCTACGCGAAGGTTCCGCTACAGAAGTTGTTCCTCCGGGGTAGAGAGCCTTCAGCAGGTCAAGACGGTGCAGGCGCCGCAGAGAATTTACGATATCACGGCGCGCCTCAGGCTTATACCAGAAGAAATACTGACGCTGAGCCAGTTTCTCATGCTCGTTGCGGGCTGTGTATACAGGTTTGCCGGTATATGGATGTATGCCGGTATAATAGATTTCGGTAGATACGGTCATTGGCGTAGGAGTGAAATCCTGCACCTGTTCGAGATGGAAGTCAAGATTCTTAGTGATTGCTGCCAATTCGGCCATATCTTCTTCCCTGCAACCGGGATGCGAAGAGATGAAATAAGGTATCAGCTGCTGACGCAGCCCCTCACGCAGATTTATTTTGTCGAACAACTGCTTGAACTTGTAGAAAAGTTCAAACGAAGGTTTGCGCATCACGTCGAGCACATCATCGGATGTATGCTCGGGAGCCACTTTGAGGCGTCCGCTCACATGTCGGGCAATCAGCTGGCGCAGATACTCGCGGTTAATCTTATCGGTGGCCGGATTTCCTGAAGCGGCCATAGCCAGGTCATAGCGCACGCCACTCCCGACGAACGCCTTCTTCACCTCAGGCATAGCATCCACGGCTTTATATATATCAAGGAGACGGGAATGGTCGTTGTCAAGGTTCGGACATGGCCGGGGATGCAGACATGACGGGCGCAGGCAACGAGCGCATCTCTCCAAGTCGCGTCCCTTCATGCCATACATATTGGCCGAGGGTCCGCCCAGATCTGATATGTAGCCTTTGAAATCATCCATCTGCGTCACCTGCCGCACCTCGCGCATGATCGATTCCTTGGAGCGGGAGGCGATAAACTTCCCCTGATGTGCAGAGATAGTGCAGAAAGCGCATCCGCCAAAGCATCCTCGGTGCATGTTGACCGAATGGCGTATCATGTCGTAGGCCGGGATTGTCTTCCCCTTGTATCGCGGATGCGGATAGCGAGTGTAGGGGAGGTCGAAAGAGGCGTCGATTTCCTCCGGCGTCATCTGAGGCAACATCGGATTTATGCAAACATAGCGTCCACCAGTGGCTTGCCACATCCGGTGGCCGTGCATTCGGTTGGACTCAGTCTCCACATCGCGGAAATTTCGAGCCTGTAGCGACTTGTCGCGTCGGCAGTCCTCGAAAGAAGCCAGTACGATATCTTCTGTCGGCGAATCGGGAGCCTCGGAAGTTAGAAAAGCCGTCTGCGCCACATCCGTGATATCCTTAATCTTTTCTCCCGCATCAAGCCGACGCGCCAGTTCCACCACAGTGCGCTCACCCATGCCGTAGACAAGCATATCCATAGGAGCCTCGGCAAGAATAGAGGGGCGGAGAGAATCCGACCAATAGTCATAGTGCGACACGCGCCTAAGCGAGCACTCTATGCCGCCGCCGATTACCGGAACGTGCGGATACAGTTGCTTTAATATCTTGGAATATACCACCGAGGGATAATCGGGGCGTGCGCCATGGCGGCCTCCGGCCGTATATGCGTCATCGTGACGCAGACGCCGGTTGGCAGTGTAATGGTTCACCATTGAATCCATAGCCCCCGGCGACACGCCGAAGAACAGGCGCGGCTCTCCGAGCTTTCGGAAATCTCTCAGGTCATCGCGCCAGTTAGGCTGCGGCACGATAGCCACCTTATAGCCCTGAGCCTGAAGGACTCTTCCGATTACGGCGGCACCGAACGAAGGATGGTCGACGTAGGCATCGCCCGAAAAAAGTATGATATCCGCACGGTCCCACCCGAGGCGGTCCATCTCCTCGCGTGTTGTCGGGAGATATAGTGATTTGTCGTAACGTGGATTCATGTCAATCAGAGTGTGATTTGTCGGTTTTACCTTCAAGGAGTTCTCGCAAAGCCAGAAGCTCGTCGCGCAGTTGCGCCGCTTCGATGAAGTCGGTGCGTTTGGCCGCTGCAATCATGTCGCTGTTCACCTTGTCGATACGAACTCGAATCTCATCGGGTGTCATATATTCCGTCACCGGGTCGGCCACGAAATGTTGCGGCTCTGCCGGTTCGAGATATGGGCGGGGCAGACTGCTCCGTTCGCGCGAAGGCGCCATATTGCGTGGCGCAGTGACCGACACGCCTCTTCTTACAGCAGAAGCCGTCTCCGGCTCGCCGCCCGGGTAGATGTCGATAAGGTCGGTATTCGAACGCTTCACGATAGGCATAGGCACGATGCCGTGAGCCTTATTGTAATCCATCTGCTTTTTGCGTCGGCGCAGTGTCTCATCGATTGTAAGCCGCATCGAATCAGTGATACGGTCGGCATACATAATCACCTTGCCGTTGACATTCCGGGCAGCGCGTCCTGCCGTCTGGGTCAGAGAACGGTGATTGCGGAGAAACCCTTCCTTGTCGGCATCAAGGATAGCCACCAGACTGACCTGCGGCAAATCAAGCCCCTCGCGAAGCAGGTTGACGCCAATCAGCACATCGTATACTCCGTTGCGCAGGTCTTCAAGTATGCGTATGCGGTCGAGAGTGTCCACATCCGAATGAATGTATGAGCAACGGACTCCCCACTTCTGCAGATGATCGTTGAGTTCCTCAGCCATACGCTTAGTGAGCGTAGTCACCAGGACTCTTTCATCCGACTCAATTCGCAGACGTATTTCCTCCATCAGGTCATCAATCTGATTCATCGTGGGGCGCACCTCTATCTCAGGGTCAAGCAGACCTGTCGGACGAATCACCTGCTCGGTCACGATACCTTCAGAAAGCTGCAGCTCATAATCTCCGGGTGTAGCGCTTACGTAAATGACCTGATTCGTAAGGCGCTCGAACTCATCGAACTTCAGCGGGCGATTGTCGATTGCCGCCGGCAGACGGAATCCGTACTCCACAAGATTCATCTTGCGCGATAGGTCGCCGCCATACATTCCGCGTATCTGAGGGAGCGTGACGTGGCTCTCATCGATGATTGTAAGATAATCCTTCGGGAAATAATCGAGCAGACAGAACGGGCGTTCGCCAGATGCCCGGCCGTCGAAATAGCGCGAATAATTCTCGATGCCGCTGCAGTGTCCCAGTTCCTTAATCATTTCCAGATCATACGTCACCCTCTCCCGGAGGCGTTCGGCTTCCAGAATCTTGCCTTCATTGCGGAAGAACTCCACCTGAGCGCCAAGATCAAGCGTAATCTGGTCGACGGCCTGGTCAGTGCGTTCCTTTGAAGTCACAAATATATTGGCCGGATAAATATTAAAACCTTCCAGATTGCTGAGCGTGGCACCGGAAGCGGGGTCGACAGTCTGTATTTTCTCAATCTCATCCCCCCAGAACGTCACCCGGAGCCGGATTTCCTCAAAGCTCAGCAAGATGTCGACAGTATCCCCCTTGACCCGGAACTGTCCTCGTCCCAGCTCGGCGGTAGTGCGGCTATATAGCGAGTCGACCAGACGGCGCAGCAGCGCATTTCGGCTGATTTTCTGGCCGACGGCGATTTTCACAACGCTCTGTGAGAAATCCTCGGGATTGCCCATGCCATAAATGCAACTCACACTCGACACCACAATCACATCGCGTCGCCCGGAGAGCAGAGCAGCTGTAGTGGCGAGGCGCAGCTTGTCGATCTGCTCATTTATCTGCAGGTCTTTTTCGATATACTTGTCACTTGTCGGTATATAAGCCTCCGGCTGATAATAGTCGTAATAACTGACAAAATACTGCACGGAATTATCAGGGAAGAAACTTTTCATTTCCCCATAAAGCTGAGCTGCCAGAGTCTTGTTGTGCGAAAGGATAAGGGTAGGGCGTCTCACCTGCTGAATTACATTGGCCATGGTGAAAGTCTTTCCCGAACCGGTCACGCCGAGCAGTGTCTGATGGGGGGTCCCCCCGTTCAGACCTGCCACAAGTTCGGCGATGGCCTCCGGCTGGTCGCCGGTGGGCTGATATTCAGAAGTAAGCTTAAAATCCATAAGAAAAGATGTCGGATGCGCATGGCGCGTCGAGTCAGCAACAAAGTTACAAAAAATCCGTCAAATGTCGCACCCCCATTATGTGAAAAAACACTATGCGGTGGCCGCTCCGGCCCCCCGATGTGCCATATGAGCCAAAGAAATAAGACGGGAATCCCGGATTTCAGCAATAATATGTCGGCTGAAATATTTCAGACAATTATAGGCGCTGTTTCGCGGTTTTCGACCTATCGGTCAGGCGAATATGCTCAGACTCACCGTCATCGAGCGGCGTGGCCCGCTAAAAACCGTTGAAATCCGGACACTCGCCAAGTGTTGATTTCTGTTGTAAAACACCTTTTGCAGGTGATAAAAACAGTCATGAAAATTTTGTCATGCGAGTATTAAACGTTAATTTTGCCGATGAAAAGGGGGGAGCTTCCCCTCTGGCGCTTTCCCAAGGTTGCGCCATAAGGGAGGGAATCCCTTTGTCTGGCTTATGCCGGTGGATTTTTGCATCTCGTCGTCCATGCGCATCTTGGGTGAGACAGGGAGGTGAAGATGTCGAAATCAGATATAGAAAAGAAAACCTAAAAATACTAACACCTTCTATCATGAAGAAACACAATTTCTATGCAGGCCCCTGCATTCTGAGTGAGTACACAATCAAGAACACGGCCGAGGCAGTGATTAATTTTGCCGATATGGGGCTGTCTATTCTTGAGATTTCGCACCGCAGCAAGCAGTTCCAGGCTGTAGTAGACGAGGCAGTGGCTCTCGTGAAAGAACTTCTCGAGGTGCCCGAAGGGTATTCGGTGCTCTTTCTCGGAGGTGGCGCATCGCTTCAGTTCGCGATGTCGGCCATGAACTTCCTCAACACCAAGGCTGCATATCTCGACACGGGTGTCTGGGCATCCAAGGCCATCAAAGAGGCCAAGCTCTTCGGCGAGGTAGATGTGGTGGCTTCGTCCAAAGATAAGAACTACAACTATATTCCGAAAGACTTCGAGAGCAAAGTGCCCGCTGACGTCGACTATTTCCACTATACATCCAACAATACTATCTACGGCACTGAAATCCGCCGTGATCCCGATGTGCCCTGCCGCATGATCTGCGATATGAGTTCTGATATCTTCTCACGTCCGGTGGATGTGTCGAAGTACGACCTCATCTATGCCGGCGCACAGAAGAACCTCGCTCCTTCGGGTGTGACAATCTGCATCGTCAAGGACAGCGCCCTTGGCCATGTAGACCGCGTGATCCCCACAATGCTAAAGTATCAGACTCACGTCGACAAGGGTTCGATGTTCAATACACCTCCGGTGCTTCCCATCTATGCCGCTCTTCAGACACTGAAATACTACAAGAGTCTCGGCGGACTGCGTGAGATCGAGAAGATGGATATGGCCAAGGCCGAGAAACTTTATGATGCCATCGACAACAGTAAGATGTTTGTGGCTACAGTACCCGGCAAGGAAGACCGTTCGATTATGAACGTATGCTTCGTGATGAAGCCTGAGTACAAGGAGCTTGAGAAAGACTTCTTCGATTTCGCCACTGCCAGGGGGATGGTGGGTATCAAGGGACACCGCGATGTCGGCGGTTTCCGCGCATCCCTCTACAATGCCCTTCCGATGGAGAGCGTGGAGGCTTTGGTAGAATGTATGAAAGAATATGAGGCTCTCCACGCTTAATCAATAAGCGCTGACGGACAGCTATCAGAAAGAATCATGCCCGATATCATCCGCATGCGGAGAAGGAGGCCCGTTGCGGCCTTCACCACATCCGCATCGGAATATATCGGACAAAAAAGAACCAAGACGAAATGAAGATTCTTGTTTTTACAGAGAAACCATTTGCCGCCAATGCAGTAAAGGCAATTGAAAATACAGTCAACGCTTCAGGTAATGACCTTGAACTCGTGGAGCGCGGCACCCGTGCCGACCTTCTCGAGGCAGTGAAAGACGCAGAGGGCCTGATTGTGCGCAGCGATGTGATTGATGCCGAGGTTATGGCAGCCGCGCCGAAGCTGAAAGTAATCGTACGTGCCGGCGCAGGATATGATAATATCGATCTTGCAGCAGCCAAAGCGCGCGGCATCTGCGTGATGAACACCCCCGGTCAGAACTCGAATGCCGTGGCCGAACTTGTATTCGGCATGGTAGTGATGATGTGCCGTAACCAATACAACGGCACGTCGGGGAGCGAACTTAAAGGGAAGTCGCTCGGCATCTATGCGTTCGGTCAGGTGGGGCGCAACGTGGCACGCATCGCCAAGGGGTTTGACATGAAGGTGGAGGCTCTCGACAAATTCGTGCCCGATGAAGTAATGGAGGGAGAAGGTGTCAAGCCTGTGCATGATGTGAAAGAGCTTTTCTCCAACAACCATTTCGTATCGCTCCACATTCCCGCCACTGCTGAGACAAAGAACTCAATCGGCTATGATCTTGTGATGCTCATGCCGAAAGGTGGCGTGCTTGTCAACACAGCCCGTAAAGAAGTGATTGACGAGGTCGGCTTGATGAAGGCACTCGAAGAGCGTCCTGACTTGCGCTACGTATCCGACATACGTCCTGCGTCGGCAGAAGAATTTGAGAAGAAATTCGCAGCCCGTTGCTTCTTCACACCCAAGAAGATGGGTGCCCAGACAGCCGAAGCCAACTACAACGCCGGTGTAGCCGCAGCCGAACAGACTATAGCCTACCTGAAGGACGGTTGGAACAAATTCCAGGTAAACAAGTAAAATCCCTGTTTTTATACTCAACACTCAGATGGCCGGTAGGGAGGTAGTATCCCGCCGGCCATCACTTATAGTAGTATCCTGCCGGCCATCACTTACTTATGTAGACATGACGGCGCAGCATGCCGCAGAGTCTGGTTCATGCGGAGCTGATGAGTCAATTGGATGGGAGCGTGTGTTGAAGCGACATATGCGAGACTGCGCAGGGACTGAGCGGGGTGCCGGAATGGAGATAAAAGCAGATTTGCGAATGTCGCGGAAATTGATTAACTTTGCTTGTTGGAATGCGGCGGATCAGTCGCGGCCGCTGAGTGTGTCGCGTAATAAGCCGGATTCCTTTGTAGTCGCAGTGACCTGACGGGAAGCCGCGACAGAAAGAGACTGATAAAAATCTACAATATCATCTTAAGTTATGAGAAAAAACATTGTTGCAGGCAACTGGAAAATGAACACAACCCTTGAAGAGGGTGTGGAACTTGCCGATCAGGTAAACAACCTTCTGCAGGGTAAGAATAAGAATTGCGATGTAGTGATTTGCGTTCCCTTCACTCATCTGACATCAGTCAACGCAGTAATCGACCAGAATCTGGTGGGTCTTGGCGCAGAGAACTGCTCCGAGCATGAGAAAGGCGCCTACACCGGCGAGGTGTCGGCCGCTATGGTGAAGAGCACAGGTGCAAGCCACGTGATTCTGGGTCACAGCGAGCGTCGTCAGTACTTTGGTGAAAACAATGCCCAGCTGCTGGAAAAGACAAAGCAGGCACTCAAGAATGGCCTGACTCCCATCTTCTGCGTGGGCGAGGTGCTCGAAGAGCGTGAGAACGGCACATACAACGATGTAGTGGCCTCTCAGACAGAGGCTCTCTTTGAGCTTCCTGCCGAGGAGTTTGGCAAGATCGTGATTGCCTACGAGCCTGTATGGGCCATCGGCACAGGCAAGACAGCCACAGCGGAGCAGGCACAGGACATGCATGCCCACATCCGTCAGGTAATTGCCGGCAAGTACGGCAAAGAAGTGGCCGACAACACCTCGATTCTGTACGGCGGCAGCTGTAAGCCCTCCAATGCGAAGGAACTCTTCGCGAAGCCCGACGTTGACGGCGGTCTGATTGGCGGCGCAGCCCTCGACGCAGAGTCCTTCATGGGCATCGTAGAGGCATTCAATTGATATTCTACCGATAAATCTCCTGCATGGCGGAGCATTGGCTACCGCCATGCGGGAGTATCTTTTTTCTCTGACACATCAGATAATAATCATGGCAAAATCCGGACACATCAGATCGCTACGCTGCATATTGCCGGCCCTTGTGCTGATGATGCCGTCGGTGGCGGCCACAGCTCAGACAGAGGCTCCGGTCGACTCCGACAGCGTGGCGGCACCGAATGTGATACAGCGCATCATCGACTCGTCAGACGGCAACGTAGAGATCCTGATTGACGATGACCTGATGGATAAAATCCTGACCCCTCCCACATCACATAAGAAAGCCTCCTCCGGGAACCGCAATACGATAAAGCCGGGTATCAACAAGGTGTCGGGCTACCGCATTCAGGTATTCAGCGACGGGCGCAATCAGCACAGCCTCGAATCGCGTGCCCGCGCGCGTGGCAACGCCATCACCGCCAGATTCCCGAAATACCGCGGGCAGGTATACACCTTCTCTTCGGCACCCAACTGGTATACTCGCGTAGGCAACTTCCAGACCGCCTCCGAAGCCAGCGAGGCATTGGTGGAGCTGCGCCGCAGTTTCCCGTCGTTTGCCGATGAAATGCGTGTAGTGAAATGTCAGATTATTGTTGTGAAGTAAATTAAATATGGCAAGAAAAGAGACTCACGATCCGCAGCTCACCGAACAGATTGCCTGGCACTACCGCGAGATACTCCGCCTGATAGGAGAGGATCCCGACCGCGAGGGACTCGTAAAGACCCCCATGCGTGCCGCCAAAGCCCTGATCGACATCACGCAGGGTTATCGCGTCGACCCGATGCAGATAGCCCGGAAAGCCGTGTTCGAACATGCCGGATCGCAGATAGTTATAGTGAAGGATATAGAATTCTACAGCATGTGCGAACATCATATCCTTCCTTTCTTTGGGAAAGTATCGATAGGCTACATCCCTAAAGGGAAAATGATCGGACTCTCCAAGCTGGCACGCATAGTGGATAGCTTCGCACGTCGCCTTCAGGTGCAGGAGCGCCTCACGGCGCAGGTATGCGCCCTGCTCGGCGAAGCGTTGCCCAACGAGGGGGTGATAGTGGCCTGCGAGGCCGAGCACCTCTGCATGAAGATGCGCGGAGTGGAAAAACAGGATGCCGCCACAGTCACATTCGACTATAGCGGCAGATTCTGCGATGACGCATCCTTGCGTCAGGAATTTATGCGCCTCTGCGGAATGTGATATCCGCAAAGGCGCGATGGTATCCGCAACAGTTGTGCGCACACTCCCGGACTGAGGCGGCGCCGGCGCCTGCGCCGCAGCCGCCGGCTTATGGCTTACTGCAGACATTGCTCACCGTGGCACCGCTTGATCTGTCGATGTCGGCCTGCTTGGCGCATATCATGACCGAACTGCCGGAAGATGAACTCACATAAGCCTTGTCAAGCGCCAAGGAAGTGGCATGGAGAGTGCCGCCGCTCGAGGTCTCGAAATCGCCGGTTTTGCCCTGACCGGAAAGATTGGCCGTGCCACCTGACGTTACCTCGGCTTTCAGTGTGGTGCACTTGATATCGGTGATCACCAAATTGGCGGATGAAGAGACTTCGAGATCGGTGGACTTGGCATTCGCCAGATTCACATATACCGAAGCAGCAGTCGAAGACTCGATATTGAGGCGCGGTGTGATCACACCCGACAGCGTCACCGAAGAGGCCGTACTTGCATCCACATCCAGACCGTTGGGGCAGTCAAGTTCTCCCTTGTGAGTGAACGATGCGGATGTCGAGAAGTCGAGTCCCCGAAGTTCCGGAGATGACACCTTTATCTGTACATCCACGATATCCTTGTTTAAACTGCGGTTCCCATGATTGCCGAAATTGGTGTAAGCCTTCAGGTGGCCTCCATTGACCTCTACCATCACATACGGCATCACATCGGCCGGAGCCGTGATTTCTACCGGTTTCAGTGCTCCCTGCGTGTAGACCACAGACACGGCGCCCCCCGCATCGATTTTGTAGAAATTCGCCACCTTCACACTCTTCGTGGTCAATTCGGCAATTCCGCGTGATGATTTGGAATCAGGATTCGGGTTGGGATGACGCTTATTCATACTCTTTACAGTCTTTGCCAACGCTTCAGACGTAAATCCGGCGTGCGATGCCGAAATAAATAGCCCGGTCATAGCTCCAACAGAGAAAATCGAGGCCAGAGCCAATACTCCAATAAGTCTCTTGTTCATAATAAAATATAGTTTTATGGAAATCCCGCATTACGCTGGCCGTCAAGGCTGTGTCACGGATGTGAAATGATGCGTCAGGAAATCCTGAGTGATGAATATGCCCCTAAATTAAATATAATTTCGGTAATTTCAAAGTAAAATCATAAGTAAGAGTTCAACTTTAATGTTCAAATTTAACCGATAGTAATTGAAATGGAATCTTTTATACAATCTGCGGCTTCTTTTTTGTCGCTTCCGGCTTGTCGCTCAGTCGAATAT
>DKWX01000027.1:0-3031 GCA_002491945.1 Porphyromonadaceae bacterium UBA7141 | reverse complement strand
CCGGAATCGACTAAAAAACAAGCCTGCATATTGTATAAATTTAATTTGAGCACTTACTTGCGTTTGATGCATTTTATCAATCGTTTGATGCAGACGGCGCCGCCGGGTCGCGGTCGAGGTCGGCCGGAAGCCTGGCCGACATATAGGCGCTTACCAGCACCATTACCGCCACTACTGCAAATACAATTGCCGTAGAGTGCAGTATGTCGCCCAACCCTACAAGCGGCGAAACTATGGCTCCCACCACGTATCCTGCCATACCCAACAGCGCCGAGGCACCTCCGGCATCGCGGCGTCCCTCGTTCATGGCCAGCGTATTGCTTACGGTAAAAATCATCCCCAGACAGAACAGAATCGGGAGCAGCGGCAATTCATATGCCCAGAAACTGTCGACGGTGGTCATCAGCACCGTCTCTGTAGCCACTGCAACTGCCAGACCAATGCCCCCTGCCAATGCCGCACGTTTCAGAATCCTGAAGCGAAGAGCCAGCATGGCCCCGACGGCCACGAAAACGGCATTTGCACCGATTATGCAGCCGAACACCGTCTGTGAGAAATGGAAGTGAGTCTGCATGATAAATGGTGCCGAAGAGATATATGCAAACAGAAAACCTAACGCCGAAGCCTTCAGCATGACATGGATCATAAACGGACGGTTGCGAAGCAGCTGACCGTAATTACCAAACGTTCGCAGCAGCGAACTCTGCGACCGCCGTTCCTTCGGCAGCGACTCCTTCAGCCGGGGAGTGAACACCAGTAATATCACCGCGATTATGGCCAAGGCCCAGAACACACCGCGCCACGTAAAACTGTCGGATATAAATCCTCCCAATACCGGAGCCGAAGCCGGTGCGATACCGTTGATGGCACCCACGATGGCCATAGTGCGCGCAAGCATACGCCCCGCATAGAAATCGGCCGGGATGGTGCGTGCCAGAAAGTAGCCTCCGGATGCCCCGAGACCTTGCGCCAGACGACAACATAAGAAAAATTCGATGGTGGGCGAGAATACACTCACCACAGCCGCCGCAATGAAGATGATCAGAGTGGCTATCAGCACCGGTTTCCGGCCATATTTGTCGCTTATCGGACCGAGAACAATCTCACCTAATCCGAGACCAATCATTCCCATTGTCAGACCGAGCTGCACTGTGGGGACCGAACAGTGGAAAAACTCCTTCATAGACGGGAGCGAAGGTATATACATGTCGTTCACAAATGATCCGAAGGCACTCAGTCCGGCGAGATAGATTACGAGAAAGAGATAGTGTATGCGAGGAGTGCCTGTGTCAGCCGACTGAGAAGAGGAGGGGGGAGTGGAAGATCTTAACATAATCAGGAATTTTTCAATTCGGAATTCTGCAGTGACGCGACTTGTCGCGTCAGCCCGTCCTATGGTGATTTTTTGAGAAGAGAGAGAAAAAACGGGGAGAAGCAATCTTGCCATTGAAAAAAGTATAAACGACTTCTAAGAAAGTGTTCGAAATTATTTAATGAGTAGCCTCATAAATTATGAGGCTAACCTTCGGATCCGGCTTCAGTTGCTATGAACCCCTTTATGACTATTAACACGTGTGGCGTAATAAAAGATGATAAAAATGCTGAATAAAAACGTATTGCGTGATGAGGCCGGAGTAAGTATGTTAAAAATGCAAAGAATTGCCGTCAGACTAAAACCGGATATTTGAGAGTGATGTTATAGTGGTAAAATCAGACCGACAGAGTTGCATTTCAACAGGTGTCTCTGTCGGCTTCAAGAAGTCACTCGAAACCCATTAAACACAATCTTAAGCAATCAGTATTATGAAAAAGACTATTTTACTCGCCACCGTGCTTATGGCCGGTGCCGCTACCACAGCTTTCGCAGCCTCACCCGTGGTGGATAATCCAAATAACAAGGCATATCTTGGTCTGCGACTTTCGGCAGAAGGTGTTGTTCCGGGGAATGTAAATTACGGCAATATCTGCGAAAAGATATTCGACAGCGGAGCCGGAGTAAGTATAGGAGCCGTCTACAATCAGCCTATTGTGGCCAACTTCACGATAGAACCAGGGCTGGAACTTTACTACAACACGACTAAAATCAACCTTAACGATGATTTCATGCAGAATGCGCATTGGAAGAGTCACAGTACTCGCTCGTTTGGTATGCGCGTGCCGATGATGCTCGGCTATCACTTCGACTTCTCCCAAAGCTTCTCGCTCAACGTAGCTACCGGCCCGGTGCTTAAGGTAGGCTTCTCCGACGACTATTACCTCACCACCGAGACGCGCTTCGCCACCTACAGCGACGAAGCCTACCGCACTCACCTCAGCGGCTCGCTCTACAAAGATGTATTCAACCGTGTAGACTGCGCATGGCGTATATCAGTGGGAGCCAACTTCCTGCAGCACTACTACGTAGGTCTGAGCGGCGATCTCGGGATGGTCAACCAGATCAAAAAAGACAACAACGGAGCAATCACGATGAAAAACAATCTCTTCCAGTTCACGTTGGGCTACAACTTCTGACGCGCAGCCAACAGATTCCCAATCTTGTCAGACCCGGGAACCACCGAAGAGATCCGTCGCCGGGCTCAGCCCGGATTATATAAATCGGCCGCGTGGCAAGGTCGGACCCGTTGCAACGGGCCGTCCGTGCCACGCGGCTTCCCTTCATCCGATACATTCCGCACTCCGCATCCAGACATTTCGGATAGATCCGAAATATCTGAACACAAAATGACAAAATGCCACATTTGGTCGATTCCGGTGCGGAGTGAATCGATTAAAAAATAAGCCCGCATATTGTATAAATTAAATTTGAACACTTACTTAATGGTGAAACTTTAAAACTTAAAGCCATGCTTATTTCATCTGCAAGATTCAGTATTGGATTACTGTAGGCAACACCGCAATATACATATGTGAGTGTATTAAATCACAGTTAAAACATAAGTTATAATAATATTGATTGAAATTTAGAAAATATTGGCTGAAAAATTTGGAATTGGAACAATTTTAACCTATATTAGCGGTCGAAAGGAAATGT
>DKWX01000052.1:1852-18411 GCA_002491945.1 Porphyromonadaceae bacterium UBA7141 | reverse complement strand
GATTATGCCCATGTCGGGCGAACCTAAAAAAGCGAGCCCCCCTGTGGGGTCTCGCTTCTATTTTAGAATCTTTGCGTAATCAAGCTATCCGCATCAGATGATGCCCTGGCCGAGCATTGCGTCTGCCACCTTCATGAAGCCGGCGATATTCGCACCCTTCATGTAATTGATATAGCCATCGGGCTGCACACCATACTCTATGCACGCAGCGTGGATAGAGTCCATGATCTGATGCAACTTCTTGTCTACTTCCTCGGCAGTCCACATCAAGTGCTCTGCATCCTGAGTCATCTCAAGACCTGATACAGCCACACCACCGGCATTTACAGCCTTACCGGGTGCATACGGTATCTTAGCATCGATAAAGGCATCAATGGCTTCCGGAGTGCAACCCATGTTGGAAACCTCTGCACAAAGCATTACGCCATTGGCAATCAGAGCCTTGGCATCCTCGCCACCGAGCTCGTTCTGAGTGGCACAGGGCAGAGCGATATCCACCTTCTGCTCCCATGGTTTCTTGCCGGCATAGAATGTGCTGCCGGGGAACTTATCTGCATAAGGAGCAACGACATCGTTGCCTGATGCGCGGAGTTCAAGCATATAGGCGATCTTCTCGTTGTCAAGACCGGCCGGATCGTAGATGTAGCCGTCGGGGCCTGAGATAGTCACAACCTTGCCGCCAAGCTCGACAGCCTTTGTTGCTGCGCCCCATGCCACGTTGCCGAAGCCGGAGATGGCGATTGTTTTACCCTCGATAGTTGTACCGAGATCCTTAAGTACGTTAACCACATAGTAAAGAGCGCCGAAGCCTGTAGCCTCCGGACGGATCAGCGAGCCACCGAAGCTAAGACCCTTGCCGGTAAATGTGCCTGTGTTCTCACGGGCCAGCTTCTTGTACATGCCGTACATATAGCCTACCTCGCGGCCACCTACGCCGATGTCGCCTGCCGGAACATCGCGGTCCGGACCAAGGTTACGCCAGAGTTCAAGTATGAAGGCCTGACAGAATCGCATGATTTCAGCATCGCTCTTGCCGCGAGGGCTGAAATCTGAGCCACCCTTGCCACCACCCATCGGAAGTGTAGTGAGGGCGTTTTTGAATGTCTGTTCGAAGCCGAGGAATTTCAGGATTGAGAGATTCACGGATGCGTGGAATCGGATACCTCCCTTGTAGGGACCGATAGCGTTGTTGAACTGCACGCGGTAGCCGATGTTGTTCTGCACCTCACCCTTGTCGTCGACCCAAGTCACACGGAATGTGAAGATGCGGTCGGGCTCTACCATACGCTCGATGATGCGGGCCTTCTCGAATTCAGGATGCTGGTTGTAGACTTCCTCTACGCTCATCAGCACTTCCTTCACTGCCTGAAGATACTCCTTCTCGCCGGGATGCTTAGCCTCAAGACCGGCCATGATCTCATTAATGTTCATGTTTGTCAGTTTAGATTTTTGGTTATTCTGGCGGACAGTCCGCAGCATTCCTGATGACCACATCATCGGTTGCTATGACTGCCCTGAGTTTTCTGACGGCAAAAGTACAAGATTTTTTTCAACCTCCAAAGTATTTTGCATTTTTCTTTTGGCAAAATTCCAAGGTTTTTGCATTTCCTGCTCAACAACATATTTTTTACACCGACAAAACATGCCGCACAACATAATTTCAACCCCACATTTTGTAAATTGCCGCCTTTTTGTTAAATTCGCACTTTGTGGCGGCCACTGCGGAGAATGTACTCCGGGCCTCGCCCCTCCTTCTGAATGAAAGCTCGCAGAATTATCAAAATAACTCTCACCGATGAGGCCCGTCTTGAGTCGCTCGGAGCCATCACCCTCACCCCCCTCAAAGTGGCGGCGGGTGTGGCCATCGGTCTGCTGCTCGTCATGTCGATTGGGTTCCTGACTGTTTTGGTCACTCCGCTTAAGACTCTCATCCCGGGATATTTCAGAGAGTCTGACCGTGCGGCGACTGAGCAGGCGTTGTTGCGAGTCGACTCTATAAGGGAGGCTTATCTGCGGAATGAGGCTTACGTGGCCAATATTCACCAGCGGCTCAACACATCGCGCCCCTCTCAGAAGGCAGATACCTCAAATATGGCAAGCCGGCCAATCGCAGCTGATTCGCTGCTCCCTCCCTCTGCCGAGGAGACCGGATTCTCAAAAGTGATGCAGGAACGCGAGAAGTTCAATATCGCAGTAGTAGCCCCCATGGCGGCAGAAGGGATGCTGTTCTATCCAGTCACCGACGAAGGGGTCATCACGCATGCCTCGAGAGCATCACGCAGAGCTCTTGTGGCAATGCCTGCCCGTGCTGTGGTCATGGCAGTCGCCGATGGCAGTGTCATCGCCAGATATTTTGATGCGGCCATCCGCGCATATACTGTCATAATACAGCACGACAACGGATTTGTAAGCCGATACACCGGCTTGCCGGAGCCTTTGGTCGGCGAGTCTGAGAATGTGCTCGGAGGTCAGGTACTCGCCCTCTCGCCTTCGCCCGCCGCCGGACACCCCGCTGAAATATCTGTTGAGCTATGGCATAACGGGACTCCACTTCTCCCTTATGATTATATCTCTTCCCACCATTCTTATACCTCTCTCCAGCCTTGATTCTCCTTAAGGCAGAATCCTGAATCTACCATCCATTAATCTATGCAACAAACCCGCATCGCCGTCATGGGCTCCACCGGCAGTATCGGCACCCAGACACTTGACATAATCGCAGAGCGCTCTGACCTGTTCAGGGCCTCGGTACTTACAGCCGGACGCAACTACCGTCTCCTCGCCGAACAGGCACTACGCTTTAAACCCGACAAAGTTGTCATTGCCGATGAGTCGGCACTCGCTCCGCTTCGCCAACTTCTGGCTCACACCCCGACTAAGGTCGAGGCCGGCCCTCACGCTATAGCCGAGGCCGGATGCGGCGACAATATCGACATGGTGCTCGCTGCCTTAGTAGGCTACAGTGGCCTCCTTCCGACCATCAATGCCATCAAAGAGGGGAAAACGATTGCTTTGGCCAATAAGGAGACTCTTGTTGTGGGAGGCTCTGTCATCACTCCGCTTGTAAAGCGGCACGACACCCGGATTCTCCCCGTCGATTCCGAACACTCTGCCATCTTCCAATGCCTGCAGGGGGAGTCGGCGGCCGAGGCACGCAAGATTTACCTTACAGCCAGCGGAGGTCCGTTCCGCACTTTCACCGCCGCGCAGATGCGTGATGTCACCCCCGCACAGGCGCTACGCCATCCCAACTGGCAGATGGGTGCGAAAGTCACTATCGATTCAGCATCGATGATGAACAAAGGCTTTGAGATGATCGAGGCCAGATGGCTGTTTGACTGTCCGCCTGAGAAGATTGAGATTCTCGTCCACCCGCAATCAATCGTGCATTCAATGGTGGAATTTGCAGATGGTTCCGTAAAAGCCCAGCTCGGCACTCCCGACATGCACCTGCCGATCAGATACGCGCTCGGGTATCCGCACAGACTCCCTTCATCAGCTCCCGGACTGACTCTGGCCCAAATGTCGAGCCTGACATTCGAAACTCCCGACTTCGAAAGATTTCCGCTACTCGGCTTCGCCTTCCGCGCGATAGGATTCGGAGGCAATATGCCCTGTATTCTTAATGCTGCCAATGAGGTGGCCGTAAAGGCATTTCTTGATGGCAGAATTTCATTCCCCGCAATGGGACGTCTCGCAGAAGCCACAATGGAGAGCACCTCTTTTATTGCCGACCCCTCGCTCGACGACCTGATTGCCACTCACACCGAGGCCACCGCAATCGCCACTTCCTTTATTGACCTATAGGACCGGCCATCTCTCTTCATTTACACCCCTCCTCCGGTATTCACCAATTAAAATTTCATCCATTCTACTGATGCACATCTTCCTCATCAAGGCCACACAGCTCATTCTCGCCCTGGCCTTCCTGATTATAATCCATGAGTTCGGTCACTTCCTCTTCGCACGCATGTTCGGAGTTAAAGTCGACAAGTTTTACATCTTCTTCGATCCCGTCTCCGAAATCTTCAAATGGCGCCCCGGCAAGTATATCGGATTCTTCGGTTCGCACCGATGGCTCAAAGGTGCATCTGAGGCCGAAAAAAAGGCTTACGATAAATATAAGGCCGACATCCGCCAACTACGCGAGAACAAACGAATCGAGGACCGGGCTGTAAAGCAATTCCGGATGAAGCGACTCGCCGAAGCACGCTCGCAAGGACTCCTGCCATATATTAAGACTATCTTCCATAAATTCAAAGCCGACGACCTTCCGGAGCCTCTCGATTTCCCGGAAGTAAATCCTGTGATGACCTATGAGGATAACGTAAAGCCCGACGGCAAGCACCGCTTCTGGAGCAATACGGAATACGGCATAGGATTCATACCGCTTGGAGGATACTGCAAGATCGCAGGTATGATTGATGAGTCTATGGATACGGAGCAGATGAAACGCCCCGCTCAAAAATGGGAATTCCGTTCCAAACCGGCATGGCAGCGTCTGCTTATAATGATAGCCGGAGTGCTATTCAATTTTTTGCTTGCAATCCTGATTTATGCCGGGATTGTGTATGCCACAGGTGAGAAATATGTACCGTTCGACCGTGTCACTCTCGGCATGGCATATTCTCCGGAAGCTCATCGGATAGGATTCCAGGACGGCGACATCCCTCTTCTTGCCGACGGCGACACACTTAGCCAGATGACCGATCCCATCATCGCCATGATGCAGGCCAATACCGTAACGGTAAGCCGCGACGGCAGGCTTACCGACATCAGCATACCGGAAGACTTCATGTTCCGCCTTCAGGAAGAATATGAAGCCCACAAGGAGGGCATCCGGTTCCTGACATACCGTATTCCCACTCGCATCACCCAGACCGTCCCCGGCGAGGGAGCCGCCCGCGCCGGAATCCTCAAGGACGATGAGGTGATTGCCATCGATTCGATAACCGTCCCATCGCTCGCCGATTTCCACAAGATACTCGAATCTCAGGCAGAAGCCTATAAAAAGGCTACCGGCAAGTCAAGAGCTACTCTTGATTTCCGGATTGTGCGCCGTCACGATGTCTCGACCGACACTGTCTCACTCCCCGTCACTCTCTCCGAATCCGACAAGATGGGGGTCGGACTTGAAGTGGATGTCACTAAATTCTATCCCGCAGAAGTGAAGCATTACTCTCTGTTCCAGGCCCTGCCGCGTGGCGTACAGATTGGCGTCGACCGCCTCTCCTCTTACGCCAAGTCGATGAAACAGGTAGCCTCCAAAGACGGGATGAAGAGTATCGGCGGATTCGGATCAATAGGCTCCATATTCCCGGAGTCCTGGGATTGGGTCGCCTTCTGGAATATCGCGGCATTTCTATCCGTGGCTCTTGCATTCATGAACATCATCCCTATTCCGGCTCTCGATGGCGGACATGTACTCTTCCTTCTCTATGAAATCATTTTCCGTCGGCCGCCGAGCATGAAATTCATGGAGAATGCACAGATATGCGGAATGTTGTTCCTCATCTTGCTGCTGCTTTACGCCAACGGCATGGATATCGTACGCCTTTTAATTAAATAATCACAATCTGCACTTCCTGAAGGATGCCCTCCAAAGCGGGGTGTCCTTCACTACATATCATATTTCCACAATCATGTATCCAGTCATAACACTTAGACCCGGTAAAGAGGAGTCGCTCCTACGCCATCATCCCTGGGTATTCTCCGGGGCTATCGCATCATCTACAGAAGAACTTGAGGAGGGCGAATACGTCACCGTGACTGACTGCCGCGGCTCTGTCCTTGGATTCGGCCACTATCAGAAAGGGAGCATCAGAGTGCGGATCCTTGGATTCGGCACCGACACAATGCCTGATGATTTCTTCTTTAATCGCCTCAACAACGCAGCTGCTCTGCGCCGCGCCCTCGGCATGATACGCCCTGACAACAATTGCTTCCGCCTCGTACACGGCGAAGGTGACTTCCTGCCGGGGCTTGTAGTGGATATTTATGGCGACACTGCCGTAATGCAGGCTCACTCTCCTGGCATGCACTTCGAACGCAACCGCATCGCCGAAGCCCTGACACGCCTGCCGGGCATACCGATTCGCAATGTATACTATAAGAGTGAGACTACCCTCCCGTTCAAGGCGAGCCTCGACCCTCATAATGATTATATAATCGGGTCGTTCGACGGCAACATCGCATTGGAGAACGGGCTGCAGTTCAACATCGACTGGCTTAAAGGACAGAAGACCGGATTCTTCATCGACCAACGTGAAAACCGAGCCTTACTTGAGCACTTCGCCAAAGACCGCACTGTTCTTAATATGTTTTGCTACACCGGTGGTTTTTCTGTCTACGCGATGCGTGGCCGAGCCAAGTCGGTTGATTCAGTCGATTCATCCGCCAAAGCCGCGGCTCTGACCGATGCCAACATTGACCTCAATTTCCCGTCTGACCCGCGACATGCCACTCACGCCGTCGATGCCTTCAAATATCTGGATGATATGGAGAAAGACCGCTACGACCTTATCGTACTCGATCCTCCGGCATTCGTCAAACATCGCTCGGCCCTCAAAAACGGCCTTATCGGATATCGCAAGCTCAACACAAAAGCATTAGAGAAGATCCGTCCGGGTGGCCTGCTCTTCACGTTCAGCTGCTCGCAGATAGTGAGCCGTGAGGTTTTCCGTCTCGCCGTATTCTCTGCTGCCGAAAAGTCCGGACGCAAGGTGAGGGTGCTCCATCAGCTCACTCAGCCGGCCGACCATCCGTTTGATATCTCACACCCGGAAGGGGAATACCTCAAGGGGCTTGTGTTGTATGTTGAATGACCTCCTGTAGTCCGCCGTGCACATCATCAGGCCCTATCGACACGACATGCACGGCCTACTCAATGAAGCCGTTTAAACTTTTTTCAATGGCTATATTCATCAAGCAAGTGTTGAAATTTAATTTATACAAATTGCTATCGGTTAAATTTGAACCTTACTTAATATCTTTATTCTGACCAAGTGTTCAATTTTATTAATTCCATTACTTCATGAAAAAAGTACTGCCAGTCCTTGCACTCGGCCCCATAATGGCGATATCGCTGCAAGCCGCCGAAAACAAGGATTTCAACTACCACGTCGACCGCTTCGCCGACATCGAAGTGCTACGTTACGAAGTACCCGGGTTCAACGAGCTATCTCTCAATCAGAAGAAGATGCTCTATTATCTGTCTCAGGCCGCTCAGGCTGGCCGCGACATAATCTGGGACCAGAACTGTCGCTACAATCTCCAGCTCCGACATCTTCTCGAACAGATATATACCGGATTCAGTGGCGACCGCAATTCGGCCGACTGGAAAGCTTTCGACCGGTACATGAAGCAGGTATGGTTCGGCAACGGCATACATCATCATTATTCCAACGATAAGTTCATCCCCGAATTCTCACCCGAATTCTTTGATGCGCAGGTAGCCCTCATCCCCGACTCCGCGCTGCCTCTGTCTGACGGGCAGGACCGGACCTCCTTCATGGAAATTATGAAGAAGGTGGTGTTCGACCCCTCTTTCATGGCAAAAAAAGTAAATCAGGATGGCTCTCAGGATGTAATCGCCACTTCTGCCACCAATCTCTATGGCCCGGGAGTGACCCAGAAAGAAGTGGAGGATTACTATGCCGCCATCAAGGATCCCAACGACACGACTCCCGTCTCCTACGGTCTTAACTCTCGTATCGCAAAGGGCGACGACGGCAGAATCCATGAAGAGGTGTATCATCTCAACGGTCTCTACGGACCTGCAATCGCCAAAATAATCTACTGGCTCGACATGGCCAAAAGTGTGGCTGAAAATGACGCTCAGCGCGACTATATCACTAAGCTGATCGACTTCTATATTACCGGCGACCTGCGCACATTCGACGAATACTCCATCCTATGGGCCGAAGATACAAAATCCGACATCGATTTCGTCAACGGATTCATCGAATCATATGGCGACCCTCTCGGCATGACTGCGTCATGGGAGGCCTACGTGAATTTCAAGAATCCAGAAGCATCGGCCCGCACTGAGGCTATCTCAGGCAATGCACAGTGGTTTGAAGACAATTCTCCAATCAATCCCGCATTCCGCAAACCGGAGGTGAAAGGTGTATCGGCAAAGGTCATCACAGCTTCATATCTCGGCGGCGACGCATTCCCATCTACGGCTATAGGTATCAATCTTCCAAATGCAAACTGGATACGCGCGGCTCACGGCTCCAAGTCTGTCACTCTGGAGAATATCACCGAGGCATATGCAATGGCTTCTATCGGCAACGGATTCAATGAGGAATTCGTAATCGACGCACCGACTTCGAGACTCCTCGACGATTGGCTCTATATCACCGATATGCTCCACACCGACCTGCATGAATGCCTCGGCCATGCCTCCGGCCGACTCAACCCCGGTGTCGACCCGGATGCGCTTAAAGAGAATGGGGCTACTCTTGAGGAAGCACGCGCCGACCTCTTCGCTCTATACTATCTCCCGGATGCAAAGCTGCAGGAAATCGGAGTGCTCGACAATCCTGAAGCGTATAAAGCCGAGTATTACAAGTACATGCTCAATGGCCTTATGACACAGCTCAACCGCATCGAACTCGGCAAGGACGTCGAAGAGGCTCACATGCGCAACCGCCAGCTTATCGCCAAGTGGATTCTCGAACACGGCAAGAAGGACAAGGTAGTGGAACTGGTCAAGAAAAATGGCAAAACCTACGTCAAAATCAATGACTACAAGAAGATGCGCGACCTCGTAGGCCAACTCCTCGCCGAAATCCAACGTATCAAGAGTGAAGGCGACTATAAGGCAGGTAATGAACTGGTGCAGAAATATGCCGTCAAAGTCGATCAGAAACTTCATAAGGAAGTGCTCGACCGTTACGCCACTCTCGACATACCGCCATACCGTGGATTCGTCAATCCCGTCTATCACACCGTCACCAATCCCAATGGTGAAATCATCGATGTGACTCTTGACTATACAGAGTCCTATCCCGACCAGATGCTCCGTCTGAGCCGCGAAAACTCAAATCTCTAATCTGACGCATATGCATCCCGCACCCACGACATCTACTGATGTCATGAAGATGGTGAAACATCTATTCATGACGTATCGCAACGGTATCGTGGCCGACACACTCCGAAAGGCAGGCCTGCCTTTCGGAGTGATATTCGGCCTGCAACTTCCCCAGCTATCCGGCATCGCACGCGATATCCCGCATGACATCCACACTGCACGAATGCTCTGGGCCGACCAAAACGTGCGCGAATCCCGACTCCTCGCCTGCTGGATTTTTCCGGCCGATGAATTATCCGAACAAGAGACCTACTCAATGGCATGCGGTGTGCTCTCCCGCGAAGAAGCCGATATTCTGGCATTCCGTCTGTTGCGCCACCTCTCTTTCGCCCCAGTTCTGGCTTCTCGCCTGATTTCCCACCCCGATACACTGCCCCGATACGCAGGACAGGCTCTGCTACGCAATCTTAATCAAGGTGAGAATTGAAGTCGTTTGAATTCCGGCACTTGCTCACGCAATTAAATCGCTGTCAATAATGTAATTGCAAAATCCGATAAAGAATTTTCATAAAAAATTCTTTTCGTCCGAACAATTCAGCCTCATTGATTGTTACTATAATAAAAGCGTACTCTCCCGTAAGAAGCCTACATCCGGAATTCCATCTGCCGCACGGCCTGATTCCCGCTCAATTGATGCTTATGACTCAGGCCTGATTACCTACTATCTACCGCTGCCGCATAATATGCAGGCAAGCGCAATTCCGCAATCTTGATCAATAATCCGTCACACTGCCATGTCAGTGAGACACACACATTCTAATCTATCATAATATGAAAAAATTTTTTACACCTCTTGTCATTGCTATGGTCGCGATGCCTGCCTTCGCCGAGCCATACCTCTCGTTCTCGCCGCCTGCCGGAAAGGTGAATATGGAATATTTCCCGGCCGGACTGAGCAATTTTGAAATGACCTCCTCTGAGCCAATAACCATCAACCGCGAGGCTGACGGATTTATCACCCTCTCTCTTAATGGCACTCCAGTAAAGGAGATTCCCGCCTCAAATTTCCGTGATCTCTACACTTTCTACGGATTTGACAAAACCGATTCCGGCGACCTCCATGTGACTTTCTTCCCGCACCAGCAGACTTCTCCCTTCCGATATCTTGGAGAATACACTGTCACCGTTCCCGCCGGATTCCTGAAATATGCCGACGGCTCTACAAATGAAGAAATCATAATCGATTATACCATCACAACCCCGGCATACAACATCTCCCCCGATTCCGGCGAAAAGATTGAATCGATCAGCCACGCAGAAATCTTCTTCAATAATATCGAATCCCTTTCAATCAATTCATCACTCTCCGAAAGTGATCTATCTTCGCTCTACGTGGCATTTACTTCCCAAGGGGGTGCCGAAGAAGCCAACTTCCCCATTGACATTAAAGACATCACTGTCGATGGCTCCAATGTCGACATAAAATTTCCGCAGACATTCGATGCTGCAGGCACTGTCGAAATTAACGTCCCTGCAGGACTCTTCCTCGTCACATCCACAACCGGATTAGACGGAAGCAACAGTGAAATTGTAGCCTCATGGACCACCGGCCACATCTCCGATACTGAAGTCAGCTATACTATCTCGCCTGAACCAGGAACTTATCAATCGTTCACATCTGAGTATTTCGAAAATGCCCAAAAATATGCATTTTTCTGCGTCCACATGCCAGAAGACGTCAAAATCTCCGGATTCCCGTCAATGCAACATCCTTTACTGGCTCCCGTCAGCGGCGGCATCACCGACATCCAGAATCCATTCTTCAGCTTCAGCACTGCTGCCGTAGTAGACGACAATGCTCTATATATCTACAACGGTGCCTGGAACAAAGAGACAAACTCATTTGCCTACCGCACAGAAGGGACTCTCACTCCCCCTCCTGGAGAATACCGTCTTTATATACCGGAGAATACATTTAGACTCTCCGACGGCTCACATAATCTCCCCTTAGAATTCCCATTCACAATTGAGCCTTCTGACAATGGAGCAGCCTATAACATCTCCCCCGACCCGCTGCAGACAATCCCGACCCCTCTCACCTCTATTTGCATCGATTTCCCATCAGCGTCAGAGATCCAGTGGGCCAATGGCCAATACGTCACCATCACCGACGGCATAGCCGAATACGTTATCAAGCCCGAGACGGCTTATCCCGACAACGGCATAGGTGCATCACTGAAGATTACTCTTCCGGGATCCGGCATAACGCGCCCGGGTGTCTACACTCTTTCTCTGCCGGCATCTGCGCTCCTCGTGGATTCAGAGCCTACGGTCGTCAACTCCACCCTATACATCGGAGTCGATGCGCCTCCGGTCACTGGTGTTGACACCGTCAATGCAGCTGTAAATGAATCTGACGCATACACCATCTCAGGCCATCGCGCCGATCCCGACCGCTTCTCAAATGGAATCTATATCATCGGTGGTAAAAAGATTCTAAAGAAATAAGAGTCTGCCTGAATCTTCATCCCAGTCAGCCGATTGCTACGATTCTATTACTTAAGTTAATCCCGACACTTTTGAGAATCGTAAGAGGTTTAAACGAATTCGTCAGGTTCGCTTGAAAGTAAAGCAAGCAAAATGCCGCACAAAATCAATGTACCTGTAGAATTCTACAAAACAAAAAAACCGGGGCATCATACTTCGAAGTATGATGCCCCGGTAATTATTTTGCCGATTGGCTATCAGCAACTGTTTATTAGCGCTTGACAAGGCGGATTATCTCACCTATCCAGAGCACAACTGAAGTGCCGCCTACAATCAGACCCCAGTCCGTAAAGCTCAGCGGTGTCACATTGAAGAACTGTCCGCCTACGCTCACTATCAGTATCTGACCGAGCATGATAATCAGTGCGATATACATAAATCCGCTACACCCCTTGAAATGAAACGCTGATTTCCCTGTGGCAAATGCACGGGTATTAAACATGTTCCAGAACTGAAGGAATACGAATATCGTAAAGAACATCGACAGCTCCCTGGGCGTTAGCGACGGATGAGCGGCATCCACAACCCCCTGCGGCAGGAAACTGAATAGCTCTGTCATCGATGCTACAGAATAGTGCTCGAAAATATAAAGCAGGCCGAGCAATAACACAAAGAATATACCACCCACACCCACAATCGACTTCCACATCGGACGATTGATGATGAAGGCCTCGCGCGAACGCGGCTTCTCTCTCATCACTGAATACGACGGCGGAAGCGATGCGAGGGCCATGGCTGCAAAGGTATCCATAATCAGGTTGACCCAGAGCATCTGTGTCACCGTCAGCGGCGACTCTGTGCCCATAAACGCTCCGGCAAGCACTATCAGACAGGCCGCCACATTGACCGTCATCTGGAAGAGTATGAACCGCTGGATATTCTGGAAGAGCGAACGTCCCCACATCACGGCTCGGCCGATTGATGAGAAACTGTTGTCGACAATCGTTATGTCGGATGCCTCTTTGGCCACGGATGTACCATCGCCCATCGACAGCCCCACATGAGCTGCCTTTAGGGCTGGAGCGTCATTGGTGCCGTCACCGGTCACAGCCACTACCTCATTATTGGCCTGAAGCGCCTCTACAAGGCGTTTCTTATCCATCGGGCGTGCTCGCGCTATAATCTTAAGGTCACCCACTCGTTTGCGAAGTTCGCCATCTGTCAGTTCGGCAAATTCAGTGCCGGTAATTATATTGCGGTCACTGTCGCGGCTGTCGTCCCAAAGTCCGATCTGGCGCCCGATTTCTTTGGCTGTACCTGGAGTGTCGCCCGTCACGATCTTCACCCCGATTCCGGCATCAAGCACTTCGCCTACTGCCGCAGGCACATCCGCACGCACAGGGTCGGAGATAGCCACAACACCAAGGAAAGTCAGACGCCGGGCCACTACCTTATGGTCTGCAATCGTGGCGTCACCTTCCTCAAGCACCTGATAGGCAAATCCGAGTGTGCGCATCGCCATGTTCTGATACCCCAGCAGCAAAGCATCAATCTCAGCCTTCGTCACGCCGGATTTCTCGGCACACATACCGAAGATAATCTCCGGAGCACCCTTGACGTAGAGTATACGTCGGCCACCAGCCGATACCACCACAGTAGCCATATACTTACGCTCCGTGCTGAATGGGAGTTCTTCCACTCGCACCGCTTTATCACGAAACGACACATAATCGGCACCACGCGATTTAAGCCAAAGCAACAGCGCGCCCTCTGTCGGATTGCCGAGCACTGTCGGCTTATCGCCCGAAAGATCAAGCTGTGCCGTGGAGTTGACTGCGATACCCTCATGAAGCACATCATCTGAAGGATTGCCGAAAAAGTCGGCCTTGTAGACTTGCATCTGGTTCTGAGTCAGTGTGCCGGTCTTATCGGTGCAGATCACCGTTGTGGCACCCATCGTCTCACACGCATGCATCTTGCGCACCAGGTTATTGGTCTTAAGCATGCGGCGCATCGAATAGGCCAGAGATAATGTCACAGCCATAGGCAGTCCCTCGGGCACAGCCACTACTACAAGTGTCACAGCCACCATCAGCGTCTGCAGCAGATAGGCCGTAAACTCAATCCAATTGAATCCGGAGTCAGGAAGATGGAAAAAGTACATTGCCAGACGCCCCAGAACGATAGCTATCGCAAAACCGTAGGAAATCTTGGTAATTAGATCACCAAGACCGTCAAGCTGCTCATTGAGAGGAGTCTTGACACTATCGTCGATCTGCGCGGCCTCAAACACCTTGCCGTTCTCTGTGGCATCACCTACCGCAAATACCCGCATCACACCGTGGCCTTCCATCACTTTGGTACCACGCATGGCATGATTGTCGGGGAAAGTATGGTCCGGGTCAAAGCGGGCAGGGTCTGTAGTCTTGGTGCATATCGGCTCACCGGTGAGTGTAGATTCATCGATGCTCAGCGACACAGCCTCGAGAAGCTCGCCGTCGGCAGGCACCTCCTCACCCGTGTTGAGTATCACTATATCCCCCACTACCACATCCTTGCGGGGCACCTGAGTGGCATATCCGTCGCGTATCACTTGCACCGGCTCATCATCATTTACCTGATTAAGCAGTGCGAATTCCTTGTCGGCCTTTAGCTCAAAAATAAACCCAAGTCCAGTGGCAAGCAGGATTGCTATGAATATGCCGAGTGGCTCGAAGAATACTCCTGCATCCTTCCCCAGTCCCAGATATTCATAACAGGATATCCCTATTGAAAGCGCTCCTGCCACAAGCAGGATGATAATCAGAGGGTCCTTGAATTTCTCAAGAAACCGCATCAGCAGCGACTCCTTCTCGGGGGGAGTCAGGACATTGGATCCATGCTTCGCCCTCGATTCAGCCACTTCCCGGGCAGAAAGCCCGGTGTAATGTTGTGTCTGGCTCATTTATATATAGTTTTATATTTGATATCTTACGTCACTTACACACACATGCTTCCGGCATCTCATCATCCCGGAGGAGATGCAAGGAAGCGTGAATGTAAATCAAAATATTTATTTGGCGTAATTGTCAATTATACGTGCCACTGTATTGCGAAGGTCGTAACGGTCATCATAAGCATCACCTATAGCCGCAAACTTCCATTCGCCGTTACGACGGTAGAGCTTACCAAGTATCAGAGCATTCTTGCCGACAAACTGAGATTCTTTTGCCACATCATACTGGGCAAAAACAGTGCTCACCTTCTGCGGCGTACCCTCGAACATGCGCACCTGCACATATGGTATGCCACTGAAATCAAGATTCTTGGGCGAAAATATATTGAGGAAGAAGAAAATCTGGGTGATATTCGAACGGACTTTCGACAGGTCAATCTGCACGACTTCATTGTCAAGCCCGTCATCTCCGCCCTTGTCACCCTCTACATCATCAGGTGTGTGGTACATTGACCCGTCAGCGCTCCAGTCCTTGCCAACAGGCAGACCGCGCGCCAAAAACATCTGGGGATTATATAGCGGCGAATACAGCGTATCCACCAGCGCCCCGTTGGCATCGGTCATCACGCAGCTGAGGTCAACATCGACATCCATCTCTTTCATCACCGTCTTGCTTCCAAGACCCAGAAAGCCCGAACGCTCCTGCACCGGGCGCATGATAGCACCCCAGTTGACCCCGACACAGAACTCCATCAGTTTCGAACCATTCCCCTTTTCAAGGTTGATTTTCTGACCTTTCTCAAGATTTATAGCCATAATAGTATGTTTTAAAATTTTTATAACATCTCTATGAGAGTAGCTGAATTTGACTTTCATTCTCCACAAGAGTGATTTTCAAGAAGATTTCACCAAGCCCCATCGGTCGCACAGCCCGCTATGCTCCCTCCTCAACTTGTGCAATTCACAGAAAAGACTCTTCTCGCTGATGAAAATAATATTGAATTCCACTCGAATACATTAAATTCAAACACTCATCAACTTTCCAAATCCATATTTCCACGTCCCCAACCCATTACATCTGCAAAATTACAATTAAATCTTGTCAAATACAATTTTCAAAAACATTTCACCACATTCCACCTCTATTTTCTTAAGTTCAGCTGTAACATTGCAACCCCACCTCCATCCCGGCCATATGACCTGCCCCGCCCCAATCCTCCGACATCTTCACACCGGAGCTGTAAGACAGGCAAATCTGTGGCCTGACTCAATGCAGTACGGCGGCGCGCCTGGGATGTGACAGATGCTCCCCATTCTTTGGAATGAGGTTATTATCACAGAGTCCGGAGTCTATATTCCCGAGGTCTTCCACATCTGCCGGACGACGTCAGAAGTTGGCATCCGCATCACATCATATTTTTATTTTCATTTTTACAAATTACATTCCATATTCGTTCAAATCCACCTTCATTAATTGCTACCGCTTCGATTTTTATTTCACAGTCAAAAATTTCTGCTATTATGTTGGCGAAATGCAGAAATTCGGTTGAACACTTATTTTCGTTAGTCGCATCTATGAAGTGTTCTCTATCTATGGTAAAATAATGTAATTTTATGAGATTATTCATTTGTGGCCATTATTTTATCAATGGTTGTGAAACAGGGGGTAAAACGTTGCTGTCCCTTGCGCTCTAATTCGTAGGCGTTTGGGTCGATGCTGGGAACGGGCGTGAAGTCTTTTATCTCGAAGCCGAGGTAGTAGTCGCCGGAGGGAGCAAATCCCATGTTTTCAAGCGCAGTCTTGGGATAGAATTTCGGGCCATCGCCTTTGAGACGTACAAGCACTCGCTCCTTGTCGTGGTGAAGCAAGAGATATTTTGTTTTCTCAAAGCCTGACACGAGATTGATTGAGCCTTTGCCAAGTGCCGCCGGAACGTAGTAAAGTCGTTTCTCCTTGATAATCGGCAATTGTTCTGTCTTGTAGTAACCGACAAGGACAAGGTCTTGTGGAGTCGGCTGTTCGGTTGAAACATATTGCAAGCCCTTTTGCGGGATTGCATCGCGGAGGTGGTCGTTTACAGACGGAGCGGTGAGAATCTT
>DKWX01000052.1:0-1499 GCA_002491945.1 Porphyromonadaceae bacterium UBA7141 | reverse complement strand
GCTCCGATATTGACCGTCTCGATACTTTGGTAGAAGAAACGCTTGCGCACACTTTCATTGTCACCGCGTCCGGGAAACAGTATGTAGCCGCCGATGATTTCCTTGGCTGCATGAGTGAAGCGGTCGGAACCGTAATAGATGGCATCACGGTAGCGGTGCATCTGATTTATCGCGTCAGCCGGAGGAGTGTCTGCCCCTCCGCTCGCATTGTATTCCTCGCGGTCTTCTCTGTTGAGCTTGTTATCATCGAGCAGTCGATACTTAGCATCGAAAAGATAGGTCAGCTCGAATCCATCGGGCTTGACAACGGTAAGCACGATGTCGGGACGATTCTCGGTGGTTGCCGTATGCACTTCGCCTGTCTTGCGGCTGTATGTGTGCTGATAATGCAGACGGACGTTTGAGCCGTCTGCGCAATGGTACTCTACCGTATGCTCCTGGTTGTTGTCTTCAAACGGCTTCACCATCGGCATGGGATTTTCGGTGATTTCTTTGAGATTGTCGAAATGCAGACCGAGAATTTCGGCTGTCATCTGCCGCATTTTCAGAAAGCACCAAAGTTCGTACAATTCCCAAATCGGGCGCACACCGATAGCGTTTGCCCCCTCGAATAATTCAATGCCCTTTTGAAGCAGCAGCCAGTATTTGTAGACCTGCGCATAGCCGTTGCGCTTCTGAAGCACCATGCTCTCCGACCGCAGCGGTTCACCGCGAAGTCCACGGAGCAGCGATGAGTTGACGAGTCGGCGCATAGAGCCGACATAGCCGTCGAGTTCGGCGATTTCGCTGTCGGCCACTTTGTCGGCCTCCTTTGCTTTGGCGTTCTTGGCTTTGATAGTGGCGACTATCGAAGCCAGGCGCTTGGCGATGCGGTCAAGTGTAAACTTGACAAATCGGTTCTCGCGTGTGTTGTGGGTGTGAATTATTTCCTCATGCCGGAAATATTCACGTTCAAGCCGACCCTCGGCTTCGACCTGCGCGAAATGCTCCGCCATCTGCGGAGTCCAGCGTTTCACGCGGTCTGCACGGTCATGGCGCACGGTGCGAGTCTGCCGCAGGTGCGGCTTGTTCACTATGAAGCGTACCCACTTCTCGTAATCTTTTGCTATATTGCGGAAGATGGAGAGCCACACAACATCGTTGTTCGACTTGCCGCCTCGTTGCAGGTTCTGCAACGTCAGGGTAAGATATTGGAATACAATCTCGTTGTATTGGGCGTTTATTTCGGCAAGGATATGGTTGTAATCGTCTTTCGTATCGAGTTTAGGAGATACGACACGGAAAGAGAATGTATCTGTGCGCTCCGGCTTGTCGCATGGCTTATATTTGAAAGTCAGTTCAAATATGCCCGGCTCGTTGACAAAGGAAAGCGGGGCCGACAGCAGCCACTTGTGGTTTCCAACCTCAATAACCGAGAAAAGCTCGGTTACTTCCTTTAGCTTGTGCAGCACACAAGGGGCGGCTTCTACATCGATGAGATATATGCTGATGTTATAGAG
>DKWX01000022.1 GCA_002491945.1 Porphyromonadaceae bacterium UBA7141 | reverse complement strand
ATTAAATTTGAACACTTACTTATTCGTTAGTTATTCCTGATTTCAGGCATGGTATCTGATTCGAAAATACTAAAAAGGATTTAAAACATCTGAAACATAACCACGGTTCTTCTGCCGGATACTCCACTGATCTGACTCCGGTTCAGATCATATTGTTGAATGCAAACCTTGGCGGAGCATTTTCAAAACTGAGAAAATTTCTGAGAGTGCTGATCGAAGGCCGGCGCGCATCTTTGGGGCAATCCCCCGAACCCTATGAGTGCGTCATCGACAGCCGGAGTGTTCGTTCCGCACTAAGAGACTCGCAAAAAGGCGTTGACGGAAATAAGAAAACAAAGGGAATAAAAAGACATGTGTCTGTGGATTCCAACGGATATGTGCCCGAAGTGAACACCACCACAGCCAATATCCATGATTCAAAGGGATCTGTCAGGTTGATTGCCGGGAGGAAGCGGTCTTATTTAATCCGGCCATCGATAATTTTTACACTCTTTTTGGCAGGGACTCCATATTTTTCACTAATTTTGTATGTTAAGTTTTATCGGCCGCACGAATCGGTCGCAAGCAGCCGACACTTCCTATATCCGACAACAGATGTTTGATACCGACATATATTACTCAGTGGTGATAGGCATGCTGATTCTGGCAGCCATCGTATTCATCGTACTGCAACGCATCACCCCGGGATATGGCATGACCTACAATCGCAAGTGGGGTCCGGCCATCAACAACCGCATAGGCTGGGTTCTCATGGAAGCCCCCGTATTCCTCACAATGCTTTTGATGTGGATTATGGCCACGCCGGCAAAGCGGAATTCACTCCCGGTCGTGGTAATGACACTACTATTCCTGCTGCATTATTTCCAGCGGTCGTTTATATTCCCGATGATGATAAAAGGACACAGCAAAATGCCTCTGTCTATAATATTGTCAGGAGTCACGTTCAATCTGCTGAATGCCTACATGATCGGCGGATGGTTCTTCTATATCACCCCGCCACCACATATCTTCAACTCCATCGGATATCCCGCCGACTGGCTCGCATCGCCAATATTCATACTCGGCACTCTGGTATTCGCCGCCGGGATGGTCATCAACCTTCACTCCGACCATATAATCCGAAGCCTGCGGAAACCGGGAGATACCAACCATTACATTCCGGAAGGCGGACTGTTCAGATATGTCACATCCGCCAATTACTTCGGCGAACTGCTGGAGTGGACCGGATTCGCCCTGCTTACATGGTCGCTGCCGGGAATGGTGTTCGCCATATGGACATTCGCCAATCTCGCGCCACGCGCAAAGGCCACCCACGGCCGGTATATTGAAAAGTTCGGCAACAGATACGCCGCTCTCAGACGCCGATACATCATACCCTTCATATATTGACAATTCCACTTTGCTCTTCTTTACCATCCAATTATACGATGCTTTTCACTCCTGCCAATATCGGTCCGGTGACTTTGCGTAACCGCACCATACGCTCCGCCGCTTTCGAAGGGATGGGGCATGAAAATAACCCGACACCACAACTGCGCGACTATCACTGGAACGTGGCCGAAGGCGGAGTCGGCATGACCACTCTGGCTTATGCCGGAATCTGCCGCTCGGCCCTGTCGTTTGATTCGCAGCTATGGCTCCGGCCGCAAATCATTCCTGACCTGCGCGAGATTACCGACGGCATACATCTGCGTGGCGCAAAGGCCTCGATACAAATCGGCCACTGCGGCAACATGACCCATATCCGCACCGCAGGCGGGATTCCGGTAGCCCCAAACTCCGGATTCAACCTATACTCCCCTACCATCTGCCGTGGTCTGCGCCCTGATGAGCTAAGTAAGCTGGCGCGTGATTTCGGCAATGCCGTGCGCACTGCCCGCGATGCCGGATTCGACTGCGTGGAGGTACATGCCGGCCATGGATATCTTATATCTCAGTTCCTTTCCCCATATACCAACCGCCGACACGACCGATTCGGAGGCTCGCTCGACAACCGGATGACATTCATGCATATGTGTCTCGACGAGGTGATGAAGGCCGCCGGAACGGATATGGGAGTACTTGTGAAGACCAACATGCGCGACGGATTCAAAGGCGGTCTTGAAATCGACGACTGCCTTACCGTAGCTCGCAATATCGAAAGTCATGGTGTCCACGCACTCGTCCTCTCCGGGGGATTCGTAAGCAAGGCTCCGATGTACGTGATGCGCGGCGAAATGCCTATATGGACCATGACCCACTACATGAAGCAGCTATGGCTGAAATACGGTGTGCGCATGGCCGGCAGATTCATGATACGCCCCGAACATTTCGAACCTCTTTATTTCCTTGAGGACGCACGCCTGTTCCGCAGCGAATTGAAAATGCCGCTTGTATATGTGGGTGGTGTAATCGATCGCCCAGGCGCCGACAAAGTCATGGCCGAGGGATTCGAATTCGTCCAGATGGGACGCGCTCTGCTAAATGAACCCGACTTCGTCAATAAAATGAAGCTCGATTCCAATCATCGCTGCGGATGCGACCACGTCAACTATTGCATAGCCCGTATGTATTCAAAAGAGATGGCCTGCCATAAGCATCTGAAAGAGGAGCTCCACCCGGCGATACTACGCGAGATAAAGAAAATAAAAGAGCGCGACATATGAAGAAGAGTCTGAAGGGAAGACTGGCCATCGTCACCGGGGCTTCAGGCGGAATAGGACTGGAATTCTGCAAGACTCTGGCGGAGAGGGGCATGTCGCTTATGATGATTTCAATCGACGACGCCCCACTGCGCAAAGCCGCGGCTCTGATAGCGGAAGTATATGGTGTGGAGACCCACTGCCTCACACTCGACTTGTGCCGCGATGATGCAGCCGACAGAATATTCGGATATCTGGAGAATATGAGCCTCGACCCGGTCATGCTTATCAACAATGCCGGAATCTTTTCGTTTGCCCTTGCCACAGATATCGCCGACAAGAAGGTCAAGGCCTTCATCGACCTGCATGTGCATGCCGCCACAACGCTAAGCATCCGCTTCGCCTCCTACTTCCGTCAGAGAGGTTGCGGATATATCCTCAACATGAGTTCGATGTCATGCTGGATGCCAATGCCGGGGCTGTCGATGTATGCCGCCACCAAGGCCTATATCCGTGTATTCAGCCGCTCGCTGCACTATGAGATGCGCGACTATGGCGTTAAAGTAATGGTGGCATGTCCCGGAGGCATAGCCACTGATCTTTTCGGACTGCCCGACAATCTTAAACGTCTCGCACTGCGCCTCGGAGCCATCACGAGGCCCGAAGTCTTCGCACGCCGGGCCGTGCGAAGACTGCTGCGGGGTCGCCGACAGTATGTCAACGGTCTTACCAACCGTCTGGCGATTCTCTTCGTGGGCACCCTCCCCACCTGGGCGCGGATGATGGTAAAGCACCGTCTGCTCGACCGAGGCATCATCCGTCCATGACAATCAATCAGGCAGACACAGAAATCCCCGGCTGATATCAGCCGGGGATTCTTATCTCTATGCTTAGCCGTCAGATACCCCGAAAGGTAAACGGCGCGACGGTCAGCGATTACTTTATGCGTGTCACAAGTCGGGCATACGCACGGTCGGCCTTGGCGCGGGCTTCTTCTACGGTATCTGCCGTGGCCAGTATCACAGCCATGCGGCGATGTCCGTGCACCTCAGGCTTACCGAAGATACGCATATCCGTGCCCGGCTCTGAAAGCACCTCTTCAAGATTATCAAATTCCATCTCGCAGGTGTCGCCCTCCACCACTACCGCACGCGATGCCGACGGGCCATAGAAACGAATCTCAGGCACAGGCAGTCCGAGCAACGCGCGTGCGTGCAGACCGAACTCACTGCGGTCCTGCGAGATCATCGTCACCATTCCGGTGTCGTGCGGACGCGGAGATACTTCGCTGAATATCACATCATCTCCCTTGATGAATAGCTCCACACCGAATATGCCGTAGCCACCGAGTGCATCCGTGATTTTACGGGCAATCTCACGGGCGCGCTCAAAAGCCACCGGACTCATGGGCTGAGGCTGCCAGGAATAACGATAGTCGCCGCTCTCCTGGATATGTCCCACTGGTTCGCAATATACAGTGCCGCTCACCGAACGCAATGTCAGGAGTGTGATCTCATAGTCGAAATCCACAAACCCCTCTACAATCACACGTCCGGCTCCGGCACGTCCCCCCTCCTGCGCCTCGCGCCATGAGGCATCGATGTCGGCGGCCGTGCGCACCACACTCTGACCGTGGCCCGAACTGCTCATCACAGGTTTCACCACACAAGGCATACCGATTTCCTCAATCGCACGGTTAAACTCCTCGCGTGTGGATGCGAAACGATAGGGCGAAGTGGGAAGCCCCAGCTCCTCGGCCGCCAGACGGCGGATACCCTCCCGGTTCATTGTAAGCCAGGCCGCATTGGCTGTGGGAGTGACATTATAGCCCTCCTTCTCAAGCTCCACAAGCACCGGAGTGGCGATAGCCTCGATTTCGGGAATAATATGGTCAGGCTTCTCAAGCTCTATGACACGGCGAAGCTCTGCCGGGTCAAGCATATTGAGCACATGGCTGCGATGGGCCACCTGCATGGCAGGTGCGTTGGGATAACGGTCGCATGCTATTACCTCTACTCCGAGGCGCATCAGTTCGAGAGCCACCTCCTTGCCCAGCTCTCCACTGCCAAGCAGCAGCGCCTTGCGGGCCGAAGGGGTGAATACGGATCCGATCTTAGTCATTATGGATATAGTATTTATTGTTATGCCAGGATAGATTCCGATCAGCCGGAATCTATCAGGATTCATCGGGTCATGTCAGGATTCATCATTATGTCTCCTGGTAATTAAGCAAGTAAGTAAGTGTTCCGATTTAACCGATAGCAATTGAAAGGGAATCCGGACACTTACTTAAGACGCCCCCATTATTTCGATTTAAAGATAAGAGAGATTATAGCCCGAGAATTCCAAATCTTTCTTGGCCCGGTCGAGCAGACGGCGGTCAAGCTTCACTGCCTGGCGGAGATTACTCATCACCATGCTCTCATTGTGAGTGCGGGCTCCAAGCACGGCCGTAAGATAATAGGTCGTGGCATCAGGCATAGGGATAGAGGCAAGCGTCTGGCGCGCCGCATTGTAATCCTTGGCAAGAATCTGGGCAAGAGCGGCATTATTGGTCTTAGTGTCGCCAAAGGCTGTGCGCGCCTTGCTCACATCACCCTGCGTAAGATAATACACGCCAAGCGCATCGGCATTTTCAGGCACGCCGGCCGCAGCGCCAAGCTGCTCGTTGGCACGTGAGAAATCTTTGTTGACCATCGAAATCAGACCCTGGTTCATTTCCACCTCCTTAGAAGCCGGGTTCATGCGGGCCGCACGGTTGAAGCTGGCGGCCGCACCCTCGTAGTCACCGGCCACATACTGGGTCAGACCGAGATTATTGACCGTACGGTAGTCGTCGGGATAAAGCTGCACAGCCTTGGAATATACCGACATCTTACGCGTATTGTCGTCAGTCAGGGTAGCCACATAAAGGATTTCATCGACCGACAGCTTCTGAGGATCTGTATTGAAGATTTCGATAAGCTCCTGGTCGCTTTTTCCGATTACATTGATGGTGGCCATCACGCGCGAATAACGTAGCTGAGGCAGAATCTGGTCGGCCAGCTCGTTGAATACTGTGGCGATGTTACGTATTTCACGCTCACGCTCCTCAGGATCTTTGTAAAGCGAAAGCACACTGAGAATAAGATCCTTATCCTGTATGTTACTCTTCTCCACAAGAGAGCGGAAACCCTCCCAGTCTTCAGGAGTAAAGGAAGATGTAAGTTCGCCGAATTCGGTGATCTTATCCTTCTTCATCTGCCCCTCGACATAAGTCTGGGTATTCTTCTCGCGCTTCTCTGCAAGCGAGGTGTTGAAGTCGAGCTTACCCTCAGGCGAAGCATAAGAATTTATTGTCACCCCGGCAATCTCCATGTTGGGAGCCGCATGGGCCTCCATTAGCTTACGGTTAAGGTCGATATAGTCAGCCTTTGATGTTTCGGAGGCACGCACATTGGCCTGGTTGACCAGGAAGTGGATATCCGCGCTGTACTGCTCTGAAATCACACGCTGGAATCCGTCCTTGGCCACCGCAGGAATCACTGTCTGCGCGCTCGCAAGAGTTGAAGTGGATACCACACCCTGACCCACCTTTACACGCGGGAGCGTATAGAGTTTGCCGTTCTGGTCAACCTGAAAGTCAAGATAGAGGTCGCTCTGTGCCATTTCAGGCTGCCATGGCATTGAAAAAGGGATGCTGACCGTGCCGCCGTCGGCATAGCTTACCACCTGCCCGTTGTCGCGCACATTCTCACCCTGGAACAACACCGGCGTAGCCGCAGCCTCCCCTACTGTATTGTCGGCCGCATGCCACTGCAACACCGGAGTAGCACTCACCTTCGCATTGCGAAGCATAAATTTCGGAGGAAGTTTAGCGGTGACAGCACCCGGCACATTCTGCCCTACCGTCTCCAACGGCTCCGGATTTGTAGAAAAGAAGTCAGACTGAAACTGATTCAGTTTCTTTGAACATCCACCCGCAATCAGCACAGCTGCCGCACCGAGTGAGATGTAGATAGCGTTAGATTTCATCATCGTATATATGATTGTTAGATTTTCAAACTTTGTGAGATCCGGATCCTTCTTAGAAGTCCCGGCCGAAGGCTCACCCGCATAATATTAAAAATCAACCGATTAAACCCGAGACTCCGGGCTAATAGCGATAAAAAAGACACTACTTGGATGATTCCGATTGTAAAATTAGAAAAAAAAGTTGAGAAAAAGTTTGCACAACTCGAAAAAACTTACTAACTTTGCACTCGCAAACGAGAAACAACGAGACTCAACAAGAGCGACGCCACATCTCGCGAGCATACCAACAATGACTCCGTAGCTCAGTTGGTAGAGCAAATGACTCTTAATCATTGGGTCGTGAGTTCGAGCCTCACCGGGGTCACTATTAAAGACCACA
>DKWX01000057.1 GCA_002491945.1 Porphyromonadaceae bacterium UBA7141 | reverse complement strand
AAAAATAACCGAAGTATTGAATAATGAAATACTACGATAAATTGATTTTCGAACTTTCGCGTCCAGGCAGGAAGGGCTATGAACTGCCCGCTGATGAATATGGCAAGGATGCGATGTCGGCACTTCCGTCAGAACTGATGCGTGGAGGGAAGGCCGAGTTGCCGGAAGTAAGCGAACTGGATGTGGTGCGTCATTACACCAATCTGTCAATGAAGAACTTCGGTGTGGACACGGGATTCTATCCCCTTGGCTCATGCACGATGAAATATAATCCGAAGATCAACGAAGAGATAGCTGCATTGCCGCAATTTGCGCAGCTTCATCCGCTTCAGGATGTCAGCGCAGTGCAGGGCGCTCTTGAACTTTACTACAATCTTCAGAAGGCATTGGCCAACATTGCAGGGTTGTATGAATTTACACTCAGTCCTTATGCAGGCGCGCATGGTGAGCTTACAGGACTGATGGTGATGAAACAGTATCATCTTTCTCGCGGGGATTTAAAGCGCACAAAGGTGATAGTGCCAAATTCAGCTCATGGCACCAATCCGGCATCTGCCATGGTGGCAGGTCTGGAGGTGGTGGAGGTAAAGTCGAAACCCAACGGATCTATCGATGTGGAAGACCTCAAACCTCTTCTTGACGAGACAGTGGCCGGAATCATGATGACGAATCCAAATACACTTGGTATGTTTGAGACGGAGATAATGGAGATAGCTCGCCTTGTCCATGAGGCAGGAGGTCTGCTCTATTATGATGGCGCCAATCTGAATCCGCTGCTCGGCAAGGTGCGTCCCGGAGATATGGGCTTCGACATCATGCATATCAATCTCCACAAGACATTCTCGACTCCCCACGGAGGCGGCGGTCCCGGCTCCGGCCCGGTAGGTGTGGTGGAGCATTTGGCTAAGTTCCTGCCGAATCCCCGTGTGCATAAGAATGCCGACGGCAGCTTCGCGATTGAATGTGGAGGGGATAGCCTTGGGGCTGTATCGTCCTATCTTGGCAACTTTGGTGTGATGATGAAGGCATATGCTTATATTCTTACACTCGGTAAGGAGAACCTGAAGAATGTGGGTCCGCTGGCAACGCTAAACGCCAACTATATAAAGGAATCGCTTAAGGATGATTATCTGCTGCCGATAGGCGGGGTATGCAAACATGAGTTTGTGTTTGATGGCCTGAAAGATAAATCTACCGGTGTAACTACACTTAATGTAGCCAAGCGTCTTCTTGATTACGGTTTCCATGCTCCGACAATCTATTTCCCGCTTCTCTTTCATGAGAGCATGATGATAGAGCCGACGGAAACGGAGAGTGTAGAGACTCTTGACGAATTTATAGAGGTGATGCATAAGGTGGCAGCAGAGGCACGTGAGACTCCCGAAGACGTGAAGAATGCTCCGCTTACCACGATTGTGCGCAAACTTGACGAGACTACAGCGGCTAAGAATCCGGTACTCACATATCGTCAGCTTATTGCTGCGACAGTAGGCTAATTGTATGAACAAATCTGATATAATCATAATCGGTGCCGGTCCCGGAGGTTATGAGACGGCTCTCGCTGCTGCTAAAGAGGGTAAGAATGTGACACTCTTCAATGGAGGCCGACTCGGAGGCACATGCCTTAACGAGGGATGTATTCCGACCAAGTGCCTCTGTAAGAATGCCGAGGTGATATCTACATTGCGCGAGGCCGATAAATTCGGAATCGATGACTTCTCATTTTCGCTCGATTATCGTCAGGTAGTCGCACGTAAGGAGAATGTGGTAGGTCAGCTCAGAGAGGGTATCGCAATGATGCTCAGAAGCGCCAATGTCAACGTGGTGGAGGCAATGGCGGCATTCAAGAACGAGTGTGCGGTAGTGGCTGAAGGCGTGGAATATACTGCCGACAATATAATTATCGCCACAGGATCAGATTCACGTTCTCTACCTATCGAGGGTAGCACGCTGGAGTGTGTGAAGGATAGTTCCGATATGCTGTCGATAGAATATATCCCTGAATCGCTGATTATAATCGGCGGCGGTGTAATCGGACTTGAGTTTGCAAGTATATTTGCCTCATTTGGCTCTCGCGTCACGGTGATAGAGTTTATGAAGCAGATTCTGCCTCCGTTTGATTCGGATATCGCCAAGAGATTGAAGCAGTCGCTGTCGAAACGTGGCATAAAGATTATCACATCTGCAGCTGCAAAGAGAATTGAGCAGACAGAGGATGGCATTGTCAGAGTGACCTATGAATGTAAAGGCAAAGAGGAGACAGTGGAGTCCTCTGATTTGCTGATGGCAGTAGGGCGTACTCCGAGAGTGTCTGGTCTGAATCTGGAGGCCGCCGGAGTGGAATACTCTGCAAAGGGTATTCCGGTAGACGATGGAATGCGTACGAACGTGGAGAATATATATGCCATTGGCGATGTCAATGCAAGAATGATGCTGGCTCATGTGGCGACATTCCAGGGGTTCCGCGCACTCAATACGATTACCGGACGTAAGGATAACATCCGGTTTGACGTAGTGCCTTCTGCTGTGTTTACAATGCCTGAATGCGGTATGGTGGGATTGACTGAAGAGCAGTGTAAAGCCTCCGGTATTGAGATCCGCGTAGGTCAGAGTTTTTTCAGGGCTAATGGCAAAGCTCTGACAATGTCTGAGCCAGATGGTCTATGCAAGCTGATTTTCCGCAAGGATGACAATCGCCTGATAGGCGCGCATATCATGGGTATAGAGGCGGCAGATCTCGCGCAGCAGTGTGCAGATCTGATTAATGCGGATGCCACGCTGGCATCGATGGAGCAGATTATATTCTCGCATCCTGCGGTAAGTGAGGTTATAATGTCTGCACTGCATTCAGTGAAGTGAACTTGAAACTGAAGCCAGATTTGGTTTTTAAATAAAGTAGATAAGCAGGAATTCAACTTCAATATGTGAGCTTATTTCTTAAGTAAGTGTTCAAATTTAACCGATAATAATTGAAAGGGAATCTTTTATACAATATGCGGACTTATTTTTTGTCGCTTCCTGCTTGTCGTTCAGTCGAATATGTT
>DKWX01000002.1:99679-100154 GCA_002491945.1 Porphyromonadaceae bacterium UBA7141 | reverse complement strand
CCTAACCGATAGACGAATGGGCCGCCTGTCTTCAGGCTGAAGCGTGGATTGTTGTGGAGGGCGTCAGGAAGAAGACGGGAGCTTCTGTCATGACTCTTCGGTGTTTCAGGCCGAAGGGGTTCGCCTCACGCTTGAAGTGATAGGTTTATATCAATCAAGAGGGTGGATTAGCCCAGCTTGTTGATGTGAAGCATCATGCCGCTGCAGAGGTTGGCGGCTTTATTCTTCGAGATTATATTCTTTCGGCCCAGACGCTGGAGAAGCGCGCTGACCTTATTGTAAGCCTCGGTAGCCTCGGCCTTGTCGGTGAGCTTGCGAACGTTGCGAACGGCGTTGCGAGCTGTCTTTGCCCAATAGCGGTTCTCAAGTCTTCTTTTCTCCGCCTGGCGAATTCTTTTTAAGGATGATTTATGATTTGCCATCTTAAAAAATCTCTTTCTTTGCTTGTGTTATAAATTGGTAGCCCATAGCAGAG
>DKWX01000002.1:90619-99343 GCA_002491945.1 Porphyromonadaceae bacterium UBA7141 | reverse complement strand
CTAACCGATAGACGAATGGGCCACTTTAGATGCAACTGCCTCCTTCTCGATAGCCGGGTTATATACTCCGCCCTACGGCGGGGGCATTTTGCGACTGCAAAGTTAAGTAACTTTTTCTACACTTGCAAGTTTTTCGGCAATTTCTTCAAAAAAAATGCTTAAAATTATGTTAGGATTCCGCGTTGCCCTCTTTTTCTACTGTCTGGTTATGCTGTTCAGTGGTGGTCAGCCGGGGATGTTTTTTTCTCTCTCTGTCTCTGTCGGCAAATGTGCCGCGCAATGATCGCGCGGCGGCGCGGCGAGCCGCCGGTGCGGATTTCAGCGCTGACGGCGCAATCGTTGCCATTTTTTTGCGCGTTTTCTTCAAAAAAATCATTAAATTTGTGTGCAGGTTCGTTATTCGGACAAGTTTATAAGCTGTATCCCCTCCCTGCATCCCTCAACAGGCGTTGCGACCGCCTCATGTGGTCATGCCGGGGAGTTGTTGTGTTTAATTTAGAAGAGACTCTTATGATTCCGGTTTACTGTATCAATATTGGCGAGGAAATCCATGTGGAAGGCGGCCTGCAGCTCATGCAACTCGCTGTGCGGCTGGCCGACCGGCTCCCCTTCACCCCAATCTGCGCCCACGTCAACAACAAGACAGAAAATCTATCCTACTGCATCTATGCTCCGAAGCAGATAGAGTTTCTCGACGCCGACACCCCCGTGGGGCGCCGCGTCTACGTGCGTTCGCTCTGCATGCTCCTCTATAGGGCTGTGCGCGAGGTGGTGCCGGCCGCGCGTCTGCGCATTGAGCATTCCGTCTCCGGCGGCTATCTCTGTAATCTGTTCGGCTCCGACGGCAGGCAGATCATCCCCGATGCCGCCATGATCGATAGTATGCTTTCGGTGATGCGTTCGCTCGTGGAGCGCAATCTCCCCTTTGACTTCAAAGAGGCACCCACAGAGCAGGTGACAGACATATTCCGCGCCCAGGGACTCGATTCAAAAGTGCGGCTTCTGGCTTCCAGAGGAGAACTCTACACCTCCTATTACACTCTCGACGGAGTGGCCGACAGCTATTATTCAGCCCTCGCACCCACCACGGGGTTTATACGCATATTCGACCTGCGGCTCTACCACGAAGGATTTCTGTTGCTCGGCCCTGACCCGGTGAATAAGGACGTGCCGCGACAGCCGGTGACGCAGGAGAAGATGTTTGAAGCCTACAAGAAGCATCTGCTCTTCAACCGCACAATCAAGGTCAGCGACGTGGGCGAGCTCAATCATGCCATACAGTGCCGTCACACGACCGAACTCATCAATGTGGCCGAGGCGATGCATGAGTCATTCCTCAGCGACATAGCCTCCGACATAGCCCGCCGCAACCGCCACGGGGGGGGAAGGGTGGTGCTGCTTGCCGGGCCATCGTCGTCGGGCAAGACCACCACTACCAAGCGACTGGCAGTGCAGCTGATGACCAAGCTCAAGACTCCGAAGATGATATCGCTCGACGATTATTTCTTAGACCGCGCCGCAACCCCCCTCGATGAATCGGGCGACTATGACTATGAGTCGCTCTACGCCCTCGACCTTGAGCGCCTCAACTCCGACCTGTGCGACCTGCTGGCCGGACGCCGCATCAATCTGCCCACCTACAGTTTCGAGCTCGGCGAGCGTGTGGAGCGCGAACGCCCGCTCGAACTCGAGCCTGACGATGTGCTTCTCATCGAAGGAATCCACGGACTCAACCCCGAGCTGACAGGCACACTCCCCTCGGACGACATATATAAAATCTACGTATCGGCCCTCACCTCGCTCAGCATCGACGACCATAACTGGATATCCACCACCGACAACCGGCTGCTGCGCCGCATAGTGCGCGATCATAAATACCGCCACACCTCGGCTCTCGACACGCTGCGCCGCTGGCCCAGCGTGAGGCGTGGCGAAGAGAAATGGATATTCCCCTTTCAGGAGAATGCCGACGCCACATTCAACTCATCGCTCATATTCGAACTGGGGGTGATGAAAAACTATGCCGAACCGCTGCTGCGGCAGGTGCCCCACAACAATCCGCTATACGGCGAGGCCTACCGGATGCTGAAGCTTCTCGGATACTTCGAGCCGATTCCGGCCGACCAGATTCCGCCGACATCGCTCCTGCGCGAGTTTCTTGGCGGGTCGTCGTTCCATTACTGATTTTTTTCCCCCCCCTCCGCCGGCCATACCTTGCCGGCATACGCAAGATTACTAAAGAGCCTATACTCTTCTCATAGACAGCACAATGAAAGAGATTACCGACGAAAACATCGACCTCCTCGAAAACATAATCGACAATCATGATGAGGATGCCGCCCGCCGCGAGTTGCGCGACCTCCACCCTGCCGATATCGCCGAACTCCTCGACCGCCTGAGCCTCCGCGAGGCTGAATGGGTGTTCGACCTTCTCGACGACAAGGAGAAGCAGGCAGAAGTGCTAATGCTCCTCGATGAGGAAGACCGAAAGAAGATACTGTCGGGTATGGACCCCGAGCAAATCGGCCATTTCATCGACCTGCTCGACACCGACGATGCCGTCGACCTGATCCAGGACCTCGACAAGGAAGACCGCGACGAGGTGATACAACATATCGACGATATGGAGCAGGCCGGAGATATCGTCGACCTCCTGCAATACGACGAAGACACGGCCGGCGGCCTGATGGGCACGGAGATGATCGAGGTCAACGAGAACATGTCGATGCCCGAGTGCATCCGCGAGATGCGCCGCCAGGCCGAGGACCTCGACGATATCTACTACGTGTACGTGGTCGACGACGACCAGCGCCTCAAGGGTGTGCTGCCGCTGAAGAAGATGGTGACCCACCCCTCGGTGAGCAAGATAAAACACGTCATGGAGAACGACCCGGTGTCGGTGCGCACCGACACCCCGATTGAGGATGTGGCCATCGACTTCGAGAAATACGACCTTGTGGCAATGCCCGTAGTCGACAGCATCGGGCGTCTCGTGGGCCAGATTACGGTCGATGACGTGATGGACGAGGTGCGCGAGCAGTCGGAACGTGACTATCAGCTGGCTTCCGGTCTGTCGAGCGACATCGATGCCGCCGACTCCGTGTTTGCCCAGACCAAGGCACGCCTCCCCTGGCTCCTTATCGGCATCATCGGCGGTATCGTCAATTCGGTGATTCTCACCGGATTTGAGGCGCAGATAGCCGCCGTGACAGTACTGGCCATCTTCATCCCCCTGATCGGGGGCACGGGTGGCAACGTCGGCGTGCAGGCCTCGGCCATTGTGGTGCAGGGTCTGGCCAACGGCAAACTTGAGCTTCGCAACGCCGGGCGCCAGATCGGGCGCGAAGTGGTGGTGGCGCTGATGAATGCCGTGGTGATTTCGGCCACGGTGCTGGCATATGTGCTCATCACCCAGACCGGAGCCTACGCCGTGGCATTCGCCGTGGCGGCCTCACTCTTCTGCGTGGTGATATTCGCCACGGTATTCGGCACGATGGTGCCGCTCACCCTTGAACGTTTGAAAATCAACCCGGCTCTGGCCACAGGCCCCTTCATCCAGATCACCAACGATGTGGTGGGGCTGCTGATATATGTGGCCATGAGCACATGGATGCTGTCACTTATCCCACTATGAGCATGAAGACGGAAACACCCCTGATGAAACAATACGCCGAAATGAAGAAGAAGCATCCCGATGCGATACTTCTCTTCCGTGTAGGCGATTTCTACGAGACATTCTCCGATGATGCCATCGCCGCCAGCGAGATACTGGGGATCACCCTCACGCGGCGCGGCAACGGCGCGGCCACTTCGGTGGAACTGGCCGGATTCCCCCATCATGCCCTCGACACTTACCTGCCCAAACTCGTGCGCGCCGGCCGCCGGGTGGCCATCTGCGAACAGCTTGAAGATCCGAAACTCACCAAAAAACTGGTGAAGCGCGGCATTACCGAACTCGTCACTCCGGGGGTAAATCTCAACGACACCACACTCCCTCCGCGCGAAAACAACTTTCTGGCCGGACTTCACTTCTCCGCACCCGACAGGCAGGGAAACCTGACAGTGGGCGTGGCCTTCCTCGACCTCACCACCGGCGAGTTCCTCTGCTCTCAGGGCGACCCGGCGTTCATCGACAAGCTCCTCACCTCCATATCACCCAAAGAGACATTGCGGATGCACGGCACACGCCGCACCTGCGAGAGCCTCTTCCCGACGCACAAAAGTGTCTATAACGAGCAGGACGACTGGATATATACCTCCGAGGCCGCCCGCGAGCGTCTCTGCCGCCAGTTTGGCACCGACTCGCTCAAAGGGTTCGGTGTCGATGCCCTGCAGGAAGCCGTGATTGCCGCCGGCTCGCTGCTGCATTATCTCGACTTCACATCACATACCCATACGCGCCATATCACCTCTCTCGGGCGCATCGATTCAGGGGTGTACATGCACCTCGACAAATTCACGATGCGCAACCTCGAACTCCTCCAGCCGGCCACCGAGGGAGGGATGGCGCTGATCGACGTGCTCGACCATACGGTCACTCCAATGGGGTCGCGCATGCTTAAACGCCGTGTGGCCATGCCGCTTCTCGACATCAGAGGGATCACGGCGCGCCAGGACTGTGTGGAACACTTCTTCCGCGCGCCTGAACTACGCTCATCGCTCACCGAGCGTCTGCGCCGTGTGGGCGACCTGACCCGACTGGCAGGGCGCCTGTCGTCGCAGCGCGTAGGCCCGAAGGAACTGCAGGCTCTCGCCCTCTCTCTCTCGGAACTGGCGGTTGTGCGCGGCGAACTCTCCGGCGTAGCGTGCCCCCCTCTCCGTGGGCTCGGAGAGTCGGTCGACCCTTGTCGCGAGGCAGTGGCCGATATACGTAACACGATCGCCCCCGACCCTCCCGCCACCATCGGCAAATCCGACTACATCAATGCCGGAGTCAACGCAGAGCTTGACCGCCTGCGCGACATATCGTCCAACAGCGAGCAGATGCTCCGCGACATCCAGAAGCGTGAGGTGGAGGCCACCGGTATCCCGTCGCTGAAAATCAGCTACAACAACGTGCACGGCTTTTATATCGAGGTGCGCAACACCCACAAAGACAAGGTGCCCCAGTCGTGGGTGCGCCGCCAGACTCTGGTGGGGGCCGAACGCTACATCACCCCCGAACTGAAAAAGTGCGAGAACGATATCCTCAATGCCCGCGACAATATCGAAGTGCTGGAGCGCCAGGAATATATGGCCCTTCTGGAGCGTCTGACGTCACGCATATCGGCCATAATGCGCAATGCCGCCGTGGCCGCCGAACTCGATGTCTATCTCTCGCTGGCCGACGTGGCCGAGCAATACCGCTATGTGCGTCCGGTGATTGACGACTCGCGGGTGCTGAGCATCACCGAAGGGCGCCACCCCGTCATAGAGCGGCGCCTGCCGCCGGGTGAGGCATATGTGGCCAATACACTGGCACTCGACCCCGACAAGAGGCAGGTGATGATGATCACCGGACCCAACATGAGCGGTAAGTCGGCCCTGCTGCGCCAGACGGCACTCATAGCCCTGATGGCTCAGACGGGAAGTTTCGTCCCCGCCGACTCGGCCCGCATCGGCATCATCGACAAAATAATGACCCGCGTCGGAGCCTCCGACAATATCTCGGCCGGAGAGTCGACTTTTATGGTGGAGATGAACGAGGCCGCATCGATACTCAACAACATGTCCGACCGCTCGCTTATTCTCTTCGATGAACTGGGTCGGGGCACATCTACCTACGACGGCATCTCCATCGCCTGGGCTATCGTGGAGCATATACACGAGAACGGACGCGTGCGTCCGAAGACGCTGTTTGCCACTCATTACCACGAACTGAACGAGATGGAAAAGAGCTTCAGCCGGATTGCCAACTATAATGTGTCGGTAAGTGAAATCAACGGCAAAGTCGTATTCATGCGCAAACTCAAGCCGGGAGGGTCGGAGCATAGTTTCGGTATCCATGTGGCCCGGCTGGCCGGTATGCCCCCGGCCATAGTGCGCCGCGCCACCGAGGTGCTCCACCGTCTCGAAGAGTCCGCGCCGGCCCCCGACTCAATTGCCTCGACTACGGCGCCGGCCCCGGGAAAGAGCGTGCCGAAGGTGCGCAAGGCCAAGGTAAAGGATCTCGCTCAGGCACCCGCTGATGGCGTGCAGCTGTCAATCTTTCAGCTCGACGACCCGCTGCTCTGCCAGATCCGCGACCAACTGCTCGACCTCAGCATCGATACCCTCACCCCCCTTCAGGCCCTGACCAGACTCCACGACCTGCAGGCATTGCTGCGCGGCCATGACTGACGCGCAGTCGAATCCTTCGTAATACAAAAAATCCGTTCACTCGCTTATGATTAATCCCGATACCGCCGACCATCTCCTTCTCGACCTGCATACCCATCACCCCGTGCCACAGCCCGAAGCCATAGTGTCACTCGACCCGGCGCAGCTCCCTGCCGAAGGGGCATACCCCGGCCAGGTATATTCGGCAGGGATTCACCCGTGGACGCTTGCCGGACTGTCCATCCCCGCCGACCGTCTGTCGGCACTCCGACAGGCCGTCATGCGGCAGGATGTGGTGGCCGTCGGCGAGACCGGAATCGACACAGTGCATCCCGGCTGCGTCACTATGGCGGGACAGCTCAACGCTTTCCGTCAGCATATCGAGCTTAGCGAGGAGGTGGGCAAACCCCTTGTGATACATTGCGTCAAAGGGCAGGATATAATCGCCGGCGTAAGGCGCGACATGCTCCCGCGCCAGGCATGGGCTATACACGGGTTCCGTGGCAAACCGACGGTGATGCGGATGTTTGCCGACCTCGGGATATACGTGAGTTTCGGCATACGGTTCAACTCCGACTCTCTGCTTCAGGTACCGGCCCACCTGATCCTTGCCGAGACCGACGAGACCTCCGGGCGCATCGAAGACGTGATCGGAGCCCTCAATGCCGTGCGCCCCGACATCACCCCCGAACTACTGCATGCCAATCTACTCCGCTTTCTCACCCCGCTCTGATTCATCACAGCGCGAGAATAGAGTTGAAGTAGTGCAATTTTACCCTCCCATACCCAAAATAACCCCGCGCCGACACACGTTTTTTCACGAAAACCATTAATTTTGCACCCCAAATCTACCGAGAGGGTAAACAAACAGTGAAATCCATCTGTTAAAAAAGAGATTTCACTATTGGTACACCACCAATCACAATAATAAAATAAAAACAATCAGACAAAATGAAGAAGAAATTCCTTCTCCTGCTTGTAGCAGCACTCCCGATGGTATTCGCCTCCTGCGGCGATGAGAAAGAAGACATCGATCCCATCAACATCTCACTTGGTGTGAGCTCGTTTGATGTATATTACAACAACGAATATCAGCTCGAATGCAACATCGACGGCGCGACATTCACAAGCTCCAATCCTTTCGTGGCAGTAGTCGATGCCTCCGGCAAAGTGACCGGCAAACACGTGGGTACAGCCAAAATCAAAGCCTCCTATCAGGGCTACAACGTGCAGGCCACCGTCAACGTGCTCCCCTCCAATACTGACTTTGAGATGCCTGTACTCAGCTGGGGCGCGACTAAGAGCCGCATCAAATCACTCGTAGAGGAGAATCCCGATATGCAGCCTGTGTCGTTAACAGATCCCAACGCCCTTGGATACACAACCAACGGTAATCTCCCCGGCTATAGCTACAACTTCGTAAGCGATAAACTCACAGCCGCCACAATGGTAGTGACAGGTCAGCAGGATGAGGAGGGCAATCTTTACGGCTATCTCCAGCAGTACTACAAAGAGTATGGCGATAATTCCGAAACAGGTGCAATCTACTTTTGCGACGCAGAGTCAGTGACCAACGCCTCCGTAGTACTCGAATACGGCATAGACCTCGGATCCACAACCGACTGGGACAACCCCAACTATCTCGTAATCTGGCGTGAGAACTCCAGCACCAAGACCCGTGCCACCGGCGCACCCGAGCGCACCGACTTCGATGCATTCCGTGCAGCCGCACGCGAAGTGGCCGCCAGCTGCAAGTAACAGATAATCCATAAAATAAGCAAATAAAAGATGAAAAAGATTTTCGGAATCCTCTGCGTAGGATCAATCACACTGCTCGCTGCTTCCTGCGGTGGCAACAAGACCGCCGACAATGACTCTATCGTTGATACGATGGAAGTAGTGGAAGAGATTTCTGTCGACTCTGTTGCACCCGACTCGGTTGAGTTGGTTGAGGCTGAAGAGGTAGTCGACGAAGCATCTGCCGCTGCCAAGAACGCCGCTACAACAGCTACCAAGGCTGCATCAACAGCCACTAAGGCCGCAGGCACCGCTGTAAAGGCCGCAGGCACTGCCGTTAAGGAAGAAGCCGCAGCCGTTGAGACAAAGGCTAAGACTGCCTCTGAGAAGGCCGCAGCAGCCGTACAGAGCGCCGCTAAGAAGGGGCAGCAGGCTGCAGAGAACGGTATCGATGATGCCGCAGCTCGTGCCAAAGCAGCCATGGCAGCCAAGAAGGCCGCTCAGGGCAACTAAAATCACGAATCTTCGCAGGGCATATCACCCTGTCACGCAAAAAAAAAAGCGCACCGACCTCCGCAGGTCAGTGCGCTTTTTTGCTGTCATAATCCTCACGCTTGCCATTCCACATATCGGAGCATGATACAGCTGTCTCCCCCAAAAAAGTCACACTCTCTTGCTAAGAGAGTGTGA
>DKWX01000002.1:89968-90332 GCA_002491945.1 Porphyromonadaceae bacterium UBA7141 | reverse complement strand
CTTGCTAAGAGAGTGTGATTTAATGGCAAAATTACAAAAAATTCGGGATTATGGCAAATAAGGGCGCTATATTTTTATCATGCTCCTCGGAGAAGGGAAGTGGCGCGAGGAGCGCAAGGGGCGCGATGGGCGCGGAGCAAATAAAGCGTTCCTCGCGCTCCTCGCGTTTCTTTTGACGGGCGCTCGGTGGGAAGTGGCGCGATGGGCGCGAGGGACGCGGGGCAAATAATTTTTCAGCGCCGCATTCCCAATTCAGGGGGGGGAAGGATGGGTTATGTTAGCAATGTTTGCAAACAGACGTAAATCGAGGTTTATATTGTCTTAATAATTAGTGCGTTATATTAAATCACACTCTCTTAGCAAG
>DKWX01000002.1:84075-89684 GCA_002491945.1 Porphyromonadaceae bacterium UBA7141 | reverse complement strand
TCACACTCTCTTAGCAAGAGAGTGGCTCTTGCCAGAGTGTGAAAGTTTTCGGAAGTGTATCCTTGTCAAGATGTTAATGCTCTGTAAATAAGCGCAGTAAGGCATAGATGCACCAAAATTTACTGTATCCCTACGGAAATGCGACCGCATTGGTATCTCCTCAACTACATCGCCCCTGCGCTCAGGCGGCGAGAGACACTTATGCAGGCCATCCAACGCGTCAACGCCACAACCCCCGACGCACCCCCGATAACCCCGTTCCTGCCCGAAGTCGTAGAAGCAGTAGAAAATCCCGACCGGCACCTTCGACTCGTAGGCCGACCCCTACTCTACCACTACATCTTCATCCATGGCACGCTCGACTCAGTAAAGCAACTCGCAACGACACTATCCGGAATCTCATTCGTAATCAACCGCTCCGCCACCGACCCCGCGCGCCGTTACCTCACCCTCACAGATGAGGATTTGCGCAATTTCCGCATAATAGCCCGCCGCTACGCCAACCGACTCCCCTTCTGCACCCCCGACGATGCCCAGCTCATCCAAGGCGACGAAGTAGAAGTAATCAGCGGCGACTTCGCCGGACTCCGGGGCATCTTCATAGCCCGACGAGGGTCGGCCGACGGCAACATCATAGTCCGCGCCAACCAGCAGATAGGATCCATAGCCTACGACATACGCGCCGAACAGATCCGCATCCTGCGCTTCGCCAAAGACACCCGTCGCGCATACGATCAGATTGACGCCTTCATACCCCGTCTGCTCGAAGCCATAGACCTCTACGAGTCCGACCGCCCCCTCACCCCCTCCCTCGCCTCCGCCCTACAGATATTCACCCGGCGCTACAGCGCCACCGAGATTCCCGGCTCCAAATTCGACGCCAAAGTCCAGGCCCTTCTCTGGAGAGCCAACACCATCCTCGGCAACGAAACCGAAGCCGCCGCCGCCCGCATCCGTTACGAGCGCCGCGCCCCCTCCGTCACCAACCCCCGCACCCTAACCCTACTGACCCGCATCCTCCCGCCCACCCCCTAAACACCCTCAACGGCCCCCAACAAACGTCCCCCAAAAGCACCCCTCGCGCGCCTCTCTCCCCCTCCGGCTCCCAACTTTCAGCGCCATAGCAAAAAATGACCATCCAAGCCATCCAGCAGGCCCTCCGCCAAGAGGCCCTACACCCCGGCACCATCGACAAAATCGACCTCATACAGCAGATCCACCATCTGCTGCAACCCGACACCACCACAAACACCACAAAGATACCCTCTCACATCCTCACCTGGTACGCCGCCACCCTCGACCGCTGGCGCCGCAGCCTGCGCGCCTACCGTCCCCTCGCCGACGTACCCCCCGCCGACCGTCCCCGAATCCGGCGCCTCCTCTCCCCCCTCAATTGAATCCCTATTTCATGGTCAGGGGTGCGTATAAAAAAGACTTCCATCTACATCAATCATACCGCACCTCTGACCATCTTATAAGAAATTATATTAGTTGGACTAAATCGTTCAGCTGTTTAAAATGGTTGCAGGTTCTAACAATAAAAGGATTGCCAAGAACACTCTGATGCTTTATATCAGGATGTTTCTTATTATGGCCGTCACTCTATTTTCGTTCAGAATTGTTCTGAAAGAGCTTGGAGAAGACGGGTATGGTATATACAATGTCGTTGCAGGGGTGGTCATTCTTTTTTCATTCCTCAGTAGCGCATTGACACAATCAACACAGCGTTTTCTTTCTTATCATATCGGTCGTAAGGATTTTGATGAATTGAAAAGGGTCTTCTCAATGTGTATCAACGTACATGTTGTGATTGCAGTTACGATTCTTATATTGGCAGAAACCATAGGACTTTGGTTTCTGAACATGTACATGCAGTTCCCGCCAGGAATGTCGGCAACCGCAAACATAGTTTATCAATTTTCCATTGCAACATTTGTTATTCAGCTGTTGGTTGTTCCCTATCAGGCGTCAATAATCTCTAATGAGAAAATGTCTTTCTATGCGTATTTCAGCATAATCGAGGCTTTTCTAAAACTATCAGCCGCTCTGCTGTTGACATTTATTACCGGAAATAAGGTAGTTGTTTATTCAGCCGCATTATGTATAGCAGCCATATCTATATTATTTTGTTATCGCTTCTATTGCCGTAGCCACTTTGAGCACTGTACATATCGCTATTTGTTTGATTCCAAACTGTTCAAACAGATATTGTCATTCTCAGGCTGGAACATGCTCGGTGGTATTGGGAATGTTGGTGCCACTCAAGGAGTCAATGTAATCCTAAATATATTCATGGGAGTTGCATTGAATGCTGCAATGGGAGTCTCAAATCAGGTTGCAGGAGCAGTTTCGGCCTTTGTCACAAACATGCAGACCGCATTCAATCCTCAGATTATCAAATCATATGCAGTTGAAGACCGAGAATATTTCCTGTCTCTCATCTTTAGGGCATCACGCTTCTCGTTTTTCTTGATTTTTATCATCGGATTTCCTGTGATTCTCTGCTGTTCAACAATTTTTGACATATGGCTTACGGAAACTCCTGATTATGCGATCCCTTTCACTCAGCTGATTATCATATTCTGTATGATAGATGCTATTTCCGGTCCGCTATGGACAGCTGCGCAAGCTTCCGGGAATATTAAGACATATATGATTATCATAGCATCGATGATTTTCAGTAATGTGCCGGCAGCCTATGTCATTCTATATTTTGGTTTATCACCCGTTTGGCTCATGGTCTATAAGGTTTTGATGAATTTTATTATTCATTTGACACGTATCGGGTATCTGCATTGGTTGATAAAGTTCCCTTCATTAGTGTATTTAAGAAAGGTCATGTTGCCAATCGCAGTTTTTGTACTTGTTGTAATTCCTGTTCCTCTCATAATTGCAAATTTTTCAAATACAATTTTTGAGAATATATTGCTGATGCTGTTTACTTTATGTGAAAGCTCGATATTAGGATTCTATCTGATTATGAACAAAGAGGAGCGGCGCTTTTTTCTTGAGAAGATTCGCTCCATGAAACAGAGGATTCAATGAAAAAAAACAATATAACCAAGTTTGACCATTGTTATGGGTGTGGCGTTTGCGTTGCAGCCTGTCCTGTCAAGATTATAAGTTTTCCAGAGAACGGCGACGGATTCTATTCTCCACATATCGAACATCAGGATAAATGTATTGAATGTGGACTGTGTCTGAAAGTATGTGCATTCAATCATGTAGATATAGCAGGACCTGCTAATACCGATTCCAAATCGTATGCGGCTCATAGTAATGACGCCAATATCAGGCTTCGCTGTTCGTCAGGAGGAATCGGGTATGAAATCGGCAAATTGTTATTAGATTCAGGTTATCAGGCATGTGGAGTTCGATATTCTCCGAAGTTAAGACGTGCTGAACATTTTATCGCCACAACATCCGAAGAGTTTCAGCAATCTGTCGGCAGTAAATATATTCCAAGTTTCTCATCCGATGCATTTTCCTTCATAAATAAAAACAGAAAGAAAAAGACTTATGTAACCGGAACACCATGCCAGATTGATTCATTCCGAAGATTAATCCGCCATTTCAAAGTTGAGGACAATTTTGTACTAATGGACTTTTTTTGTCATGGAGTCCCCTCCCTGCTTTTATGGGATAAATATCTATCGGAAGTTGAAGCGAAGGTAGGTGAAGCGACATTTGTTTCATGGCGCAACAAAACGACCGGATGGCAAGATTCCTGGGCAATGTGTGTTGACTGTTCTGAAGAAGACTTGGATTGGCATAATTCTTACAATCTGAGAGTTAGGGAAAAAAAACACCTTTATCAGTCCCGGATGACTGAAGGAGATCTTTTTTTTAAGTTCTTCCTTGGAAATTACTGTCTTAATAAATGTTGCTACAAGAATTGTAAATATAAATTATTGAACTCAGCAGCAGATATAAGAATCGGTGATCTTTGGGGAAAAACCTATGCACATGAAAACAAGGGAACAAGCTCTGTTATTTCTTTCACAAAAAAGGGTGATGAAATTATTTCCCGATTGAGTAATACAACTTGTTCTTTCGAGGAGGTGCCAAATACAGTAGCAATCGAAGGACAGATGGCGAAGGCGGCTCATTCTCCTTGGGTGAAGAGCTTCATTTTCGATGGTCTTAGGTCGGACAAACCTCTTAAGGATATTGCTGAGTGGTGCCGTATCTATCAATTCTTAATCATCCCCAAAAGAGCGATAAACAAATTCATAAGAATCGTTAACCAGAAAACACGTTAAGAATGAGAAAACCAAGTGTAGGTATACTCTCGATGCAACGGGTGATAAATTATGGCTCGTTTCTACAGGCATATGCGTTAAAGCAGCTCCTTAAACAGAATGGCGCCGGTGCCGTCTATTTTATTGATATAATTCCCGGGAGAATTTTGGTTGAGAACAGTGATGCTAATAAGAATAAGTGGATTCGGTATGCAAAGAAACTGATTGGACTTGCCGGATCCTCTAGATTCATCTCTCGTATAAAAACTTTTCTTTATAACAGGAAGCTTACAAAAACAATTGAGACATCCTGGCCTATGTTGGATCTGCAAAGTAAGCCAAAGGGGGCTCTCGATCTTATAGTAATCGGAAGCGATGAGGTGTTTAACTGTTGTCAAGGCGTCAGCTGGGGATATACAACACAATTGTTCGGAGATATGCCAAAGAATGTGGCTAAAGATATCATTTCATATGCAGGCTCATTTGGATATACCGACTACAAGATGTTGAAATCATACAATATTGATTCGGAAGTTGCTACCCATCTAAATAAACTGAAGTCTATTTCGGTCAGAGATGAAAATTCGGCTTCAATCGTGGAAAGACTTACCGGAAAGATTCCTTTCATTCATGTCGATCCGGTTTTGGCTTATGGTTACGAGAATGAGATTGCGGGATTTAAGGAAGCTCCGTTTCCTGTGCCATATATGGTAGTCTATTCATATCAGGGCAGAATAAACGACAAGCAGGAAGTTGAAGCGATCAGGAAATATGCAAAAGACAATGACCTTAAATTAGTGAGCGTGTTCTGTAGATATGACTGGTGTGACATGTATGCACTTCCTGATACTCCAATCGAAGTGCTTAGATGGTTTAAATATGCTGACTGTATTGTGACAGATACCTTCCATGGGACCATTTTCTCAATTATCACAGAGTCAAGGTTTGTCTCATTGCTTAGACCGTCTAATAAGAATAAATTGGGTTTCTTACTGAAGCAGTTGGGATTGTCCGACAGAGCTTCCGGAGCTTCAGACATGCAGGTTAAACTTTCGCAGAAGCCAGATTATAAAGATTGTAATTCAATTTTGGCTTTAAAAAGGGCAGAGACTAATGGTTATTTGGAGAGAAGCCTGAAAGATATTTAGTTCTTTGTTTTTAGTAAATCAGTCTTCTCCCTAAACGAGGTAACTCCAACCGGGATGAACACAAGAAGAGTATGTCTATCTTGCCGGCAGCCGAATCAAAAACTACAATGGAGTTCCGGAATTGCAGATTCTCATATGCTTCACCCGGCCCGAGGGAGCGATTTTGACATACAAAAAGCGATGGGAGATAGAAACGGCTTTCAGAGCCATGAAATCTTCC
>DKWX01000002.1:30970-83820 GCA_002491945.1 Porphyromonadaceae bacterium UBA7141 | reverse complement strand
ATCGAGGATACCCATATGCGTGATATAGAGCGCATCTCGAGACTTCTTGCAGTTAGGTGGCTCTCGGATATGCCGAAGGTTGTAGCATATTATTGATAAGACAATCATGATTGGAATATTATCTATTCTCAACAATAGATTAAATAGCCAACAATTTAATCTGAGAAGGGATAAGTGGCTTGTATTCTACACGTTCCTTGCTATTTTTGCTCCTCCATTTCTACCGATTGCGTTTGTATATGTATTGGGGCTTCTCTCGATTATATGGTTATACTACAATTATAAAACGAAAATAGCAAAAAGGATTCTGATTCAGTCAAAGATATACATGATGTGTAAATTCTTTGCCTGTGTGATCCTTTATATTGTAGTGGTAGGGTTGTTGGATATGATGCTGATTGAGACTCGCAATGTAATGAGTACACGGATTGCATCCCTCAATCAGGCAATGAATCTTACACTGCTTGAATTCTGTTTTGTATGGGTAATACTTATACAATGTTACAAACGTCATTATGAACTAATTGACATATTCCTGCTGATAATATTTGCAGGATTGCTTCAGGGATGTTGTGCGATAATAGCATTTTGTGTCCCTCAGATGCGAACCCTATTCTTGACATTCAGTGACCGTACCTTGTATACAAATGCCTATATTCTTGAGCGTCGGGGATATGGATTCAGCATTAACCTTATTGATACGTTCGGATATGGTATGGGCTTGATAGCAAGCTACATGCTGTTTTTTAGATGGAGCAAGTCAAAGTGGCTTCTGGTATGTTCGGTTCTGCTTATTCTGTTTACTATCATTGTAAATGCACGCACAGGAATCGCTGTATTCGGAATGGGAATCCTGATTAATTTCCTGTTGAAAGCAAATATCTGGCGCAGCATGGCGCGAGTCATAGTGATATTCATCTTATTTGAAATATCTCTGCCATTAATGATAGCATTCTTAGGGGATCTGAGAAAGAGTAATAATGATACTGTAGCATGGGTTGCGTTTGGGACCCAACAGATGCTTATGTTGGTTAGTGGAGATGACAGTGATATTCCTCAAATGGGTGTGGAGGATGTGTCATTCTTTGATAATTTCATTGAGCCACCGACCAATACTTTTGAATATCTGTTTGGGACGGGGCATCATGTATATGATACGCAAAAGACGATGGGTTTCCGTACTGATATCGGCTATCTGAATCTGTTATGGGAGTTCGGTATAATCGGGTCTGCCATTGTGCTCTTAGTGATTGGAATCTTTATCATAGGCCCCTTTTTCATGACTAAGAATTTAATAATCAGAAAGATTTCCCTTCTGAATTTTATAGCATACATGGTGGTGTTGATGAAGGCCATACTTATAGGGTGCAACCCGGGTGTCGTTATAAATTATCTTGCGACATTCAGCCTTTACTATATCATCAACAAGGAGCGCGGACGGATTGGTGCGCCAGTTCCGTCGGCGAAAACGCTAACAAAAACTGAAACTGATGGCAACTCCCCTATTGTCAATCGTAATACCGGTGTATAACGTCGAGGCGTATCTCCGGCAGTGTCTTGACAGTGTATTGAAGTCTGACGGGGCACAGGACTGCGAGGTAATCCTGGTCAATGACGGCAGTACCGACTCCTCTCCGGAAATCTGCCGAGAGTACACGGAGCAATACGGTAATGTAAGGCTCGTAAATCAGCCGAACGGGGGACTGTCAGAGGCCCGTAACACCGGAATCCACCACGCTACAGGAAAGTATATACTTTTCCTTGATTCGGATGATTTTCTGTATGAAGGGAGTCTGAAATATATACTGTCCAATATCGAAGGATCCACAACCGATATATTTCTTGGCCGCGCGTACAAGTATTATCAGGATACCGATACATACCGTCTCAGTCAGAAGGATTATGTGCCACTGGCAGGAAAAAAACCTGCAGAGGCTTTCCTGTCGCTTATATCAGGCAATGACTTCTGGTTTGCCGCATGGCTTGTGATAATCGAAAGGGAGTTTCTGTTGTCGCATAATCTTTTCTTTCTGAAAGGTATCTACCATGAAGATGAATTGTGGGTACCTTCTGTATTCATGACGGCTGCTACAGTACGGTTCCTGAATAAGGGGTTCTATGGCTATCGTCTTAACCGTGAGGGTTCGATTGTATCGAAGCCTAATATCAAACGATTGTTTGATAAGCTGATAGTTACTGAAAAGCTGGACGGATTTAAGGATAACGGTCCGTATTGTGCCCGTATAGTGGCTGCACGGCAGGCATCCCTGATTTTCGGGGTGATATTGGATTTGCCGAAATACAGGGATGATAAACGTTACGATGAACTTTGCCGGATAGTCAGCGGCCATTGCAGATGGCTGAATCATGGTAAATATCGCGGAATCTGGATGCTATGCCACTTGTTGGGAGTAAGGATATTGGCAGCTGCTCTCAAGATCATCATATAGTACTCTTTCGTAATGGTAAGCATTATAATTCCTTGCTATAATGCCGAGGCCAATCTGGATGCAACGATTGCATCCGTACAGGCTCAGACATCTGGAGATTGGGAAATTGTGGCGATTGACGATGGTTCGGCAGATGCTACATATGTGAAACTGCAGAAACTCGCAGCCGAAGATAAACGGATAAGGGTAATACATCAGGAAAATCAAGGAGTATCCGCATCGCGGAATAACGGAATCAGAAATGCGGTTGGCGACATCATATATTTCCTTGATTCAGATGATTTGATAGAGCCGGGATTAGTGGATAAACTTGAAAGGGAATTTAAGGATAATCCGGATATGGCGATATTTGGATTCCGGCTTGAGAATTCAGATGGAAGCATATCCACACATATTCCGAAATCCGATGACCGCATGGAATTGCTCAGGATGTTCCTGACAAATCGCTCCCCGATACATATATGCAGCGGTGCCTATTCGCGTAAGTTCCTTGAAGAAAATAAACTGCGTTTTGATATCGCAACCGCTTATTCGGAGGATCGCGAATTTGTATGCTACGCCCTTTTTGCGGCTTGTAAGGTAAAGGTGATAAAGATACCGTATTACACTTACAAGTGGTATCCTGATTCCATTATGCGTCGTAAGATATACGATGAAAAGAAATTTTCATCGGTTCTTGCATGTGAAAGGATGTATCATCGACTTGCAGGTAGTGAAGTATGTAAGGAGGCTTTGATACAGTTGAAAACGACTATTCTGCTGCACTTTCGATTCCATCAGAAATATAATCTGGAACCTAATCATGCCACTGCATTACTTAGTGAGAAAGCCGGCATCTATCTGAAAAAGCTATCGCCATTGCGTATGCAGCGGGATGCATTGTATGCGTCTGTAATGGGTGCTGTATATGTTTATTTTCCACTCTTGTACCGTCAGATTGTAAAGATCATATAATCTTGATGTCAAGTGGCTATGAGAGGACATTGACCGGAATTTTTTCAATAAAATCAGTAATAGGAGTATGTCGGGAATGACGTTTTCGGTTTTGATGTCGGTCTATCGCAATGATAGTCCCGAGTTTTTTCGTCAGGCGGTTGAGAGTGTCACAGTCAGACAGTCGTTGCCCCCTTCGGAGCTGGTGCTTGTGGTGGATGGTCCGGTGCCGGCCTCTTTGGAACGTGAGATTCGCAAATCTGTGAAAGATATACCCTATATCCGCCCCGTATGGCTGGAGAAAAACGGTGGACTTGGGAATGCTCTTCGCGTGGGGATGGAGAATACTTCGCACGAAATAGTTGCCCGCATGGATTCAGACGACATCGCGGTTCCCGATCGGTTTGAACGCCAGTTGCGCTTTCTTGAGGAGAATCCGAATTGCAGTATGGTAGGCGGGCAAATAGAGGAGTTTATAGGTCAGCAGAATAACGTGGTAGGGCGGCGTATAGTGCCCGAATCAAATGCAGAGATTCATAACTGGATAAAAAGCCGATGCCCTTTCAACCATATGACGGTAATGATGCGGCGGGAGAAGGTGCTGGCCGTAGGCAATTATCAGGACTGGCATTTCAATGAGGATTACTGGCTTTGGATACGTATGGCAGAGGCGGGATGCCGTTTCGCCAATCTCCCCGGGACACTGGTAAATGTGCGCGTCGGGGAGGAGATGTATGCGCGTCGGGGAGGATGGAAATACTTCAAAAGCGAAAAGGGGTTGCAGGATTATATGCTCCGCCGGAAGATGATAGCGCTTCCGAGATACCTCTTCAATGTAGCCGTGCGGTTTGGGGTGCAGGTTGCTATGCCCAATAGTCTGCGCGGCTTTATATTCCGGAAATTATTCAGAAAATGAAAAAGAAATATAAGGTCGGATACACCACAGGGGTATTCGACATGTTTCATATCGGTCATCTCAACATTCTGCGCCGCGCCAAGGAGCAATGCGATTTTCTGATTGTCGGGGTTACGACTGATGAACTGTGCTATTCGCGAAAGCAGAAGTATCCAATTATACCGCAAACTGACCGGATGGCGATTGTAGAGGCCATACGCTATGTGGATAAGGTTGTGCCCCAAAAGGATATGAACAAGTTGGAGGCAGTCAGGGAAAACGGTGCTGATGCCGTTTTCGTAGGGTCTGACTGGAAAGGTACTGATGCCTGGAACCGCTATGAAAAAGAGTTTGCCGAAATTGGCTGCACTGTAGCCTATCTCGACCATACCGACGGTATCTCCTCCACAATATTACGTGATAAACTGAATCAAGGAGAATTATGAAGAATCTGATGCGCCACGGGGAGGATAAATGGGGGATTCTGGAGTTGCAGAACTGTATCCTGAATGTGGCGGAGTATTTTGACCGTCTCTGTGAGGATAACGGGATTGACTACTGTCTGATGGGTGGCAGCGCATTGGGTGCGATCAGGCATAATGGTTTCATCCCGTGGGATGATGACCTTGATGTGTTTATGCGTCCGGAGGATTACAGGCGCTTCCGCGAAGTGTTCCGGCAGAAGGGCGACCATGATGAGTTTTATCTGCAGGAATGGGGAGGTTCGAAGGATGCTTCGTTTGCCAAATTGCGGTTGAATAAGTCGCACTTGAATGAGCCGGATCTTGAGAAACTGGATATCCATAAGGGAGTGTATATCGATATCTTCATTCTTCATTCGTGTCCGGATTCGCGGATTGGTCATTGGTGGCAGTATCTGTGGTCACGTTATCTGGTAATCAAGGCATTGGCCAATAGGAATTACAAGCGCCACGGCAAAATGGGGAATCTGATCCTGCAACCGTTGAGATGGTTGCCGAAGCGTGCGATGGTGGATTTTGCAATACGTCAGCTCTATAAAAGCGCTGACAAGGAGACTCATAATTATTGCCATTACTTAGGGCGTGCCGGATATACCAAAGGGCTGTATAAGAGTGACTATTTCAAGACTACCAAACGTGTGCCGTTTGAAACGATCTCACTTCGCGTCCCAGCCAAAGTGGAGGAGTATCTACGCGACCGCTGGGGCGACTATATGAAAATCCCGTCTGCCGAGGAGATTGCCTATTTCCAGCATGCAGCCGAATGGGACACGGAGCATCCGTTCCGGGGATATGCGCCCGGGAAGGTGTATAAGGATGAAAAGAATCTGATTGTCTGATTGTTAACAAGTGTCTGACATTTTATGGTATTGAAATACATGTTTGACCGACTGGCGGCGCTGGTCGGTCTTTTGGTTTTGTGGCCGGTACTGGCGGTGGTGGCTGTGTGCGTTAGGGTGAAGATGCCGGGCGGATCGGTGATCTTCCGGCAACGCCGTGTGGGAAAGGATGGACGGCTGTTTACGATGTATAAGTTCCGTTCGATGACGGTGGGGCACGGCGGTTCGTCGGTGTCGGTGGCCGGAGAGAGCCGTATTACGCCGCTGGGTGCGAAACTGCGGCGGTATAAGCTGGATGAGTTGCCGGAGCTGTGGAATGTGCTTTGCGGGGATATGAGTTTTGTTGGGCCACGCCCGGATGTGCCCGGGTATGCCGACCGTCTGACGGGCGATGACCGCGAGATGCTGCGTCTGCGCCCGGGGATTACGGGTCCGGCTTCGATGAAATACCGCGATGAGGAGGAACTGCTCGCCGCTCAGACTGACCCTCAGCGCTATAACGATGAGGTGATTTTCCCGGATAAGGTGCGCCTGAACCGGTATTACCTGCATCACTATTCTTTCCTGACCGATATCCGGATGATCGTGTGCACCGTGCTTGGGCGCCGGATGGCTTATGCCGGGGAAACCATATAGGTTTCCTGAGCACACGGCATCTTTTTGATGCCACGGAGGGGTGAATACAGGAGGGGAGCGCCCTTACTCTTCGTGGCGGCGCGGGGCGAAGCGCTCCGCGTCGCGGAGCGTCTTTTTCTCGATGGATGCGCGGAGCGCCTCGTCGAGGTCTACCCCGCTTTGGTTGGCCAGGCAGATGAGCACCCATAGCACGTCGGCGAGTTCTTCGCTTAGCGATGAGCGGAGGTCGCCGGCTTTCGGAATCTGTTCGCCATAGGTGCGGGCTATGACGCGGGCCAGTTCTCCGACTTCTTCTGTCAGTACTGCCATATTTGTGAGATGTGAGAAATAACCGCCTCCGACGCGGCTGATCCACGCGTCGACGGCTTGTTGGGCTTCCCGGATGGTCATGATTCTGTAGGGGGCTGTGGGTTGATACGTGCAGATAGCTTGGCGATGAGCCGGGCTGTTTTTGTTTGTATACGTGCCGATTCGATGTTGGAGTCGGCGGCATAGATCAGGCCGATGGAGAGGGTGCGCAGGGAGGGGTTGGCCTCGACGGCTTCGCGGAGCTGGCGGCGCTGCAGGCGCCACGCCTCGCGGATGCGGCGTCGCATCAGGACGCGGTCGACGGCGTGGCGCCGTTTCTTCTTGGGCACCGTGATCATGACCTGCAGAGGTGCGATGCCGTCGGGGACGGCAATTTTAAAGGCGTGCTGCAGCTGGTCGGCCGAGAGGGGGCGGTACACGAGCCTCAGCGGATATTCAAACAGCGACTGCCCCTCGCGGAAGAGGGGGTCGACGAGCGCCTTATGGCGCAGGCGCTCCGATTTCGGAAATGTCAGCATATCATATCAAAATTTAAATGGCCGCTAAAGCGGGGGGATGGGGGGCGGGGGATCAGGAGCGGGCGAAGGGGCGCTCGATGCGGAGGATTGCGGCGGCGTAGAGGAGTAGAAGGAGGGTGCGGGTAAGGTAGCTGAGCCAGATGGCAGTGGGCCACCAGCAGTATTCGCCGATGACGTAGAGGATTATGGCTGCTGCTGTGTAGAGCCCTATGCGTCTGATTTCATATGGCAGCGGGTAGTAGCGACGCCCTATGAAGTAGCTTATTACCATCACTGTGAAGTAGGATATCAGGGCCGACCATGCTGCGCCTAAATAGCCGTCGGGGATGCCGATGGCGGGGATTAGCCAGATGTTGAGTCCGAGCATGAGTGCGAAGCAGAGTAGTGAGAAGTACATGCCCCATTGTGTGCGGTCGGTGAGCTTGTACCATAATGAGAGGTTGAAGAATATGCCGAAGCATAGTTCGGCCATCATCATTACGGGGACTACGCGGAGACCTTCCCAATATCCGGGTGATTCGAAGTGCTTGATTATCGGGAGGTAATACATCACGGCGAGGAAGATCATCAGGCCGAAGATGACGAAATATTTCATTGCGTTGCAGTAGGCGCGTTCGCGTCCGGCGCCTTCGGCGCGGGCCTGGGAGAAGATGAATGGTTCGTAGGCATAGCGGAAAGCCTGGGTAAACATTACCATTACGATGGCAATCTTCAGGTTTGCGCCGTAGATTCCCACCATGGTGCGTGCGGCTTCCGGCTGATTCTTGAAGAGATATGGAATCAGGAGCTGTCCCATGTTCTGGCTTAGGATTCCGGCGACTCCGAGTATCAGGAGCGGCCAGCTGTAGGTGAGCATCTTATGCAGCAGTTGAGGGTCGAAACGCCATCGGCGTCCTGCGAGACATGGTATCAGGCATATCATCACTACGATTGTGGAGATGATATTGGCTACGAAAATCCATCCGATGCCGTAGCCGGCTCCTCCGAGTGGAGTATAGAACCAGTCGATTAGTCCGGGAGCGGTTTGCTCCAGCCATGGGCAGGCGAGGAGGAAGAAGAGATTGAGGCCGATGTTGACAGCTACGTTGAGCAGTTTGATGCCGGCGAATGTCCAAGCCTTGTTGCGGTAGCGCAGATAGGCGAAGGGGATATTGGTGAAGGCATCGACGGCCACTGTCACTCCGAGCAGCCATACATATTCGGGATGTTTCGGCATGAGCAGAGTCTCCGAGATTCCGGGGAGGAATGCCGACAGCAGCAGGATAAACAAGGCGGAAGTGCATCCTACGGATATGAGTGAAGTGGTATATACAGTGTCGGGACTTTCATGCGACGATGCGAAGCGGAAGAATCCTGTCTCCATGCCGTAGTTGAGGATTACGAGGGCTACGGCTGTGAATCCGTAGAGATAGCTGACGATACCGTATTCTGCGGCATCGAAGAGATATACATACAGTGGGACGAGACACCAGTTGAGGAAGCGTCCGACGATGCTGCTGAGTCCGTAGACTGCGGTATCTTTCAGAAGTGCATTCATTCTTGATCTGTAGGAGTGATGTGTATGGTGGCGTGAGGAGTAGAGGGACGGCCTTTCAGAGAAGCGCGGCAGTTTATCCGATATCAGAGAATAGGGAATCCGGCTCACCGGCGACGGATCGTCCGAGATGGCGGTAGGCAAGATGGGTCACCTCGCGTCCGCGGGGAGTGCGCTTAATGAACCCTTCCTGGATGAGATATGGTTCGTAGACTTCCTCGATTGTGCCGGCATCCTCTCCGAGAGCTGTGGCGATTGTGGAGACACCCACGGGGCCGCCCCGGAACTTGTCGATAATCGTGAGGAGAATCTTATTGTCGGTCTCATCGAGACCGTATCGGTCGATGTTGAGAGCTTCGAGCGCCATACGGGCGATGTGGAGAGTGATTATTCCGTCACCCTTCACCATAGCGAAGTCGCGCACTCTTCTTAGCAGCGCATTCGCGATACGTGGCGTGCCACGGCTCCGGAGAGCTATTTCGAGGGCGGCATCCTCGTCGATACCCACTTTGAGCAGTCGTGCCGACCGGCGTACGATTCCCTTGAGCACCTCGTGGTCATAGTATTCCAGATGGCAGTTGATGCCGAATCGTGCTCTCAGCGGAGCGGTGAGCAGTCCGCTGCGTGTCGTGGCGCCAATCAGGGTGAACGGGGATAGTGTGAGCTGCACTGACTTTGCGCCGGGGCCTTTGTCGAGCAGTATATCGATGCGGTAATCTTCCATCGCGGAGTATAGATACTCTTCGACAATAGGGTGAAGGCGGTGTATTTCATCGATAAAGAGCACATCGTGAGGCTCGAGCGACATCAGTATTCCGGCCAGGTCGCCGGGTTTGTCGAGCACAGGTCCCGAAGTCACCTTGAACCCCACCCCCAATTCGTTGGCAATGATATTGGAGAGGGTTGTCTTTCCCAGACCGGGAGGTCCGTAGAGGAGGGTATGGTCGAGAGCTTCGCCCCGCAGGCGTGCGGCCTGGACGAAGATGCGGAGATTCGCTACGATTTTATCCTGACCGCTGAAGTCGTCGAAAGCGAGAGGGCGTAGTGCTTTTTCCACGTCGCCATCGGATGACTGTGGCTGACGTGCCGGATTGTGTATGTTGAAGTCTTCGTTGTATTCTTGCATGATGCAAAATTAGCTTTTTCGGATAGAATGCGCAAATTTTTTATATTGTGGCGGGAGATGCGTGTGGCAGACGGGAGGATGATTAATGGATTTTAATTTATCGGGAAGAAATTGTTTTATTTTTTGTTATTTTAAGAAATTGTTGGTAATTTTGCGGATAAGTCATTGGGCTCTTGACGCTCTTGGACTGGTTAACCTGAAACTTTTTTGATTCTTACATAATTCATAACTTATTTAACCTACACACCATGAACTGCTTAAAGCAATTCGTAGCAGGTTCGGTACTGGCATCTGTCGCCTTGAGCGGCGCTGCGTCTACATTCGTCGGAGACCGCACTGACTTCCGCGATGAGACCATCTACTTTGCCATGACGACCCGCTTCTATGACGGCGACCCGAAGAACAATGTGCTCTGCTGGGACGGCGTGGAAAACCAGAAGAAATACAACGACCCGTGCTGGCGAGGCGACTTCAAGGGTCTGATCGAGAAACTTGACTATATCAAGGCTCTCGGTTTCACTGCCATATGGATCACTCCGGTGGTGCAGAATGCCTCCGGTTTCGACTATCACGGCTACCATGCGATGGACTTCTCGCGTGTAGACCTCCGCTATGAGAGCCGCACCGAATGGGGTTCGGCTGAGGATGTGGATTTCCAGGACCTTATCGACGCAGCCCACGCAAAGGGAATCAAGATCGTGCTCGACATAGTGCTGCAGCACACCGGCAACTTCGGTGAGGATACACTCTGCCACCTCTTCGACCGCGACCAGAACATCGCCACCCAGGCCGACATCACAAAGTGCCTTATCCCCGACGACAGCCGTCTTGGCGGCATGGACTACTGGAACCTCCCCAACGAGGGTGAGAAGACCCAGTACTCCGAGCGCTTCAAATACATGAAGAATACCGACGGGCAGAACCATGACTCCAACAACTACTGGCACCACGTAGCCAACGCATGGAACTGGGACGATCCCTCCCGCTGGTGGGGCCAGATCGCAGGCGACTGCGTAGACCTCAATACCGAGAACCCCGCAGTGGCCGAATATATCGTCAACTGCTACGGCAAGTTCATCGAGATGGGTGTCGACGGTTTCCGTATCGATACCACCGGCCATATCGCCCCGCTCACCTTCAACTCCTACTTCATCCCGAAATTCGTGGAGCTCGGCGAGAAATACAAGAGCAAACGCGTGGGCGACGCTCCCTTCTACATGTTCGGCGAATGCTGCGCCCGCTACGGCGGCGTAATCTACCGTGACCAGCACCTCCTGTCGAGCCACTACTACACATGGAAGTCGGATCCGGCCCTGGTGCAGGAATGGCAGTTGTTCACAGCCGACTGGTGGGCACAGCAGGTTGTACCCGAGGGAGCTGCGCCTCTTGGCAACATGCTCACCTGCGCAAAAGACCCCGGCACGGTACACGACTCCGACAACGTGTTCATGAAGGACGGCGCATGGCATGAACCCGATTACTCCGAGGCATCCGGATTCAACGTAATCGACTTCCCGATGCACTACAACTTCAACGATGCCGGTCAGGCAGTACGCATCGCCCAGGAAGGCGACCACTTCTACAACGACGCGTCATGGAACGTGGTCTACGTAGATTCCCACGACTATAGCCCGGGCCCGAATGACGGCATACGTTTCAACGGCGGTACAGAGCAGTGGGCCGAGAATCTTTCACTGATGTTCTCGTTCCGCGGCATACCCTGTCTCTACTACGGTTCAGAGGTCGAGTTCCAGAAAGGTGTCACCATCGACAAGGGTCCCAACCTGGCGCTTCATGACTCAGGGCGCGCCTACTTCGGCACATACCTCGAGGGTAGCGTAAGCACCACCGACTTCGGCGAATACACAGCCAGCGGCAACGTGGCAGAGACGCTCAACGCCGATCTGGCACAGCATATCCGCCGCCTCAACCAGATCCGCGCCGCAGTGCCCGCACTGCGCAAGGGTCAGTACACCTTCGACGGCTGCACCGCCTCCGGCGGCTGGGCCTACAAGCGCGCATGGAAAGACAGCTACGCTCTGGTGGCCGTCAACGGCGGCGCCACATTCACCGACGTACCCGCAGGCACCTACACCGACATCGTGACCGGCAAGACCTACCAGGGTGGCGGCTCAATCACAGTCGACGCTCCTGAGACAAAGGGTCAGCTCCGTGTGCTTGTAAAAGACTGGAAAGGCGGCATCGTAGGTGAAGACGGCAAATTCATCTACGCCACTTCACCCGTGGCGCACGGCGGCAGCGTCAGCTTCGACGACCCCGGCACCACAGAATACTACACAGCCGAAGACGCTCCCCACCCCCAGCTCCCCGGCTCAGTCATGGTATCACCCACAGGCTGCACATTCCGCACCGACACATTCGACGTGACTGTATCGCTCAGCGACACCGCCGTAAACGGATGGTACAAGGTCGGCAATGGCACGGCTGTCAACCTCACCAAGGGTCAGGAAAAGACCGTCACCATCGGCGGCGACATGACATATGGCGAGAGTGTGACAATCAGCTGGAGCGCCACTGATGCCGAAGGCACGGTGCGCACAGGTAGCCAGACCTACAAGAAAGTAGATCCCAACGCAGCCATAACAATCTATATAAAGGCAGCTTCCGCCCCCAACATCTATCTCTGGGGCAACAATGACCAGGGTGTGAAAGTAGAACCCGCCGGGGCATGGAACGGCTCCAAGATGACGGAGACTGTCGAAGTGGGCGACGACACCTTCTACTACTGGACAGTCGACGACCTGGAGAGCGTCAACATGATACTTATCGGCGATGGTCAGACTCCCGACATCACCGGCATCACAGCCGACGTATTCTATGAGTATGACGGCGGTTCAAATGCCAAGCTGCTCGACAATGTGGTTGTGACACCGCAGCCTACAGTAAGCTTCTCTCCCAACGGCGGCACATTTGAAGACACAGTCAACGTGACCGTGACTGCCAAGAATGCCACCAGCGCCACTTATCAGATCGGCACAGGCAGCAAGAAGACCTTTAGCAGCACGGCTTCCTTCACACTTGGCGCCGACATGGAAGAGGGTGAGAGCGTGACAGTAGCATGGACTGCCACCAACGGCACAGACACCCGCGAGGGGACCGTCACCTTCACCAAGAAGCAGCCTCTGGTGTTTGGCGACAATGTGGTATACTTCCACAATTCGGCCAACTGGGGTCAGGTATACTGCTACAGCTGGACCGAAGCCGGCGGCAACGTCGAGCATCTCGGCGCATGGCCCGGCACACAGATGACCGAAACAGTGGAGATGAACGGCAAGACATGGTATGTAATCGAGATTCCGGGCGCTTCAGCCGGCTCAAGCGTCATCTTCAACAACGGCGGCTCCAGTCAGACGAGAAATCTGGAGTTTGTAGCCGGTGGCAGTTACGACAACAACGGTCCGACATCGGTCGACACACTGACTGACGAAGAGGCCGAGGTGGAATACTACACCCTGCAGGGAGTGCGCGTGTCAGAGCCGAAATCCGGCATCTACGTGCGCCGTCAGGGGAGCAAGGTCAGCAAGGTGATAGTGCGCTGACGATTGACATAAATCCAATAGAATCATAATAAAGAGGGGGCGCCGGTATTTCCGGCGTCCCCTCTTGTTGTAAAATGGGTGCTCATGCCTCCATGTAGTCTGGATGAGGTGGCAAAATGAATTTTGCGATTGCAGTCGGGATGGATAATATGGTTGATATTTTTTACAATTATTTTTTGAAGATTAAGAAAAATCTCCTATCTTTGCCACTGTATTCCGTCAGATGATGACTAATATTCACCTAACCCCCTATGTCTATGAAAAGACTTATACTCACAATGGCAACAGCCGTGGCAATTGCCGGTGTTCAGGCTTCGGTATTGGTTCCGAAAGGCTCATTATCCCGCGAAAGGGTAACAAAAGGGCTGACAGCACTACGCACAGTAATACATAACGAGGGACGACAGTCCCTTCCGGAACCCGGAGTACGCTTCCGTGCCGCCTCCGATGCCGGACTGTGGATGAACTGGGGTTTTGCCGAAGGTGTATATACCGCCGTACCTACGAACACAGGAAAATGGTCAGGTGCGATCAGACTCTCCGAAGAGCTTGCCACCTCATGGGCCGGCGCAACGATTACTTCGGTATCGGTAGGCAACCCTGTCGATGTCTCGTCGCAGCGTCCCGACTACGATCTGATGCAGTACGTATACGACAATCCGGTAAAAGAAGCCACCGTATGGGTGTCAGAAAGCCTTGAAGGCGAGCCTCTGGTCAGCGCCACCGGAGAACTTGGCAAGCTCGGATTCCAATGGAGCACGATAGAACTGCCCGAAGCAGTGACCATCGAGGCCGGGAAGCCCCTCTACATCGGATATACGCTCAATGTGCCGGCCGACCCGCAGAATCCGGTAGCGCCCTACAACACCACCTACTACTGCATGATGACCGACGGCATCTATCCCGATGCCGACGGATGCTATATCTATTCCAAACTTCAGGGAGTCAACGAGAACGGCAGTCTGATGTTCGGCGATGAATACAGCTGGACAAACTTCGGAGAGCTGGCAGGCAATGTCTGCGTGCGTGCCGGGATAAGCGGCGACATGCTCCCCGTAAATGACGTGCGCCCCTACGAATGGGTGGGCCCGCAGTATATCAAGTTTGGAGAGACTGCTCAGTTCGGCGTGATTTCGCAGAATCGCAGCGCCACGAAGGTCTCTAAACTCGAATACACAGTCGAAGTGCAGGGGATGGAACCCCAGAAGCATGAAGTGAAGCTTGAGTCTCCAATAGGTTATCTCGAGATTACAGAACCTATCTACTTCGATATCAAGTCGACTACAGAGGGTAACAATATACCCTACCGTGTCTATGTATCGGCCATCAACGGCGAAAGCGTAGACCTTACCAAATACGCTATCGAAGGCTCATTCCTCTGCATCTCCGAAGGGTATCCGCGCAATGTGGTGGCTGAGGAATACACCGGCACATGGTGCGGCTGGTGTGTGGTAGGCTATGCAGGCATGGAATACATGGCCGAGAACTATTCAGACAAGGGCTTCATCGGCATCGCTGTGCACAGCGGCAACGATGCAATGGATGTGACCGGCGCGGGAATGGCCTATAATAAGTTAAGCTCAGTCGTGAGCGGCTTCCCGTCATCCTACATCAACCGCAATATGGGCAGCAGCATATATCCGTCGCCCGAGGAGCTGAAAAATGCATTCCTCTCGATTGTGGATGTGCCCGCATTCGCACAGATTACGGCCACTCTGACCAAGGGAGATGCCGACAATAAGCTTAAACTCTCTACCAAGAGCCGCTTCGGCGACTCCGAAGACAATGCCGGCTATATGGTGGCATATACGGTGATAGAGGATGGCGTAGGCCCGTATGTGCAGACCAACTACGCATCCGGCTCATCCGATGACTACTACGGATTCGAGAATAAGGACGCCTATGTACGTCTGATCTTCAACGATGTGGCCCGCAACTGCTCGAAGCCTGAAGGTGTGGCCGGCAGCCTCCCCGCAAACATTGAGAAAGACGTGGACTACGCTTATGACACTGAAATCGTTCTCGACGACGAGGTGGATCCGACGATGGTGCGCGTGGTGGCAATGGTTGTCAACAAAATAAACGGCGCAATTGAGAATGCCTGTGTGGTTGAGGCTCCCGACTATGCGTCGGTAGAGAGCGTGAGCGCATCGGCCGAGCCGAGCTATTCTTGGGGAGCCAAGGGTGAGATCCGTTTCCGCAGCGGAGCGCCCGCAGCCGATGTATACGCAGCCGACGGACGAGTGGTGGCCCACAGCCATACCGGAGCCAGCCTCTCTGCCGCTCCCGGCATCTACGTGGTCAGCTTCGGCGACAAAGTCGAGAAAGTGGCTGTGTATTAATTAGAAGATTCAATCCTGAAAAAATAAGGAAGCCTTCAGGTCATGAAGGCTTTGAGACAGACGAAAAGGGGGTGATTGCAAAATCACCCCCCTTTTTTTTGTCTGTGCCGGCACAAGGGGCGGGACAAAATGCATTGAATGAACTATTTTGCCATTCTGCGTGTTTAACCTACGTTAAAAACAATTAGAAAACAAGATTATGTGTACAGAAAACAAGACAGAAAAGATATATCTCGTGAGTTTCGGCAATTCAGAGAAATACCTGCTGCGCGACAACGAGGCAGGAGAAAAATCCACACTTACCCGGCTTGAGGCCGACCTCAACAGTTATCTTCGCAGCAGATTCCGGAATGAGACATTCGCCTACTATACCACGCCGCGAGTAGACGAAGTGCCGGCATCGGACTTGGGGAAATACATCGGTTATCCGGAACTTGATGCCCATGCGTTAGCCGGCATCAAAGAAGTTCTGGCGCGCGAAGTGGAGGACATGCAGCAGACAGCCGCCCTCAACGTCAACGCCCCTTACGCCAATGTCAATCCGGCGGCGGCCGACATACCCAATATTCTGGGCTGACAACAGGCCACATGGCGTAATAACGCCAAAGTATAAAGGATATATAGAAAAAAATCATTAAATTTGTAATCGATACCCGGCGGCAACGCCCATACCCTTCACTCTTGGCGGGTCATGGGGCGAGGCGTCGGGAAAGCTTACATAAAAAATAACCCACCGGGCAAGCGACCCCGCGAAGCGAGCCGCCGCACGGTAATGTATATGATTACTGCATAGTTATAAAGCGATGGCTTACAGGTTTGATTATCTTGTGATAGGCTCCGGCATAGCCGGGATGAGTTTCGCCCTGAAAGTGGCACCCTACGGGCGTGTGGCCCTTATCTGCAAATCCACTCTTGAAGAGGCCAATACATTTCTGGCCCAGGGGGGAGTGGCAAGTGTGACCGACATGAATGTCGATACATTCGACAAGCATATACACGACACGATGGTGGCCGGCGACTGGCTTTCCGACCCGGAGGCTGTGGGAAAGGTGGTGCATGGCGCCCCTGACGGCATCGGGTTTCTTGTGGAGCACGGCGTGGAATTCGACCGCAAGGCCGACGGATCATTCGACCTGCACCGCGAAGGCGGACACTCTGAATTCCGGATTCTGCACCACGCCGACAATACCGGTGCCGAAATCCAGACGAGTCTTATCGAAGAGGTGCGCCGACATCCGAATATCGAGGTCTTCGAGCATCATTTCGCCGTAGAGATAATCACACAGCATCACCTCGGGCGCATCGTGACACGCCGCACTCCGGATATCACCTGCTACGGCGCCTACATACTTGATGAAAAAAGCGGCCGGGTGGAGACATTCCTTGCAAAGGCCACCGTGATGGCCACAGGAGGTGTGGGAGCCGTCTACACCACTACCACCAACCCGCTGACCGCAACAGGCGACGGCATTGCCATGACCTACCGCGCCAAGGGGACGGTAAGGGATATGGAATTCATACAGTTTCATCCCACGGCACTCTATCATCCGGGCGACCGCCCCTCATTCCTCATCACCGAGGCCATGCGCGGCTACGGGGCAGTGCTCCGCAATCTCGACGGCTCCGAATTCATGCACAAATACGATCCGCGCCTCTCACTGGCCCCGCGCGACATAGTGGCCCGTGCAATCGACTCTGAAATGAAACTGCACGGCACCGACCATGTATATCTCGATGTCACCCACAAAGACCCCGAAGAGACGCGCCGTCACTTCCCCAACATCTACGAGCATTGCCTTTCTATCGGCATCGACATCACGCGGCAGATGATTCCCGTGGCCCCGGCGGCCCATTATCTCTGCGGCGGCATAAAGGTGGATGGCAACGGTCAAAGCTCCATCAGCCGCCTCTACGCCATCGGCGAATGCTCTTGCACCGGACTTCACGGAGGCAACCGTCTGGCCTCGAATTCACTGATTGAGGCCGTGGTATATGCCGATGCCGCCGCCCGCCACTCCTCCGAAGCCATCAAGGGATACGACTACCGCAATGATGTGCCTGAATGGAATGATGAGGGGACGGCCCATCACGAAGAGATGGTGCTCATCACCCAATCGGCAAAAGAGGTGAACCAGATAATGGGTTATTACGTAGGTATTGTGAGGTCGGACCTGCGCCTCAAACGTGCCTGGAACCGCCTCGATATACTCTACGAAGAGACCGAGCGCCTCTTCAAGACCTCAAAACCCACCCGCGAGCTATGCGAACTGCGCAACATGATCAATGTGGCCTACCTCATAATGCGTCAGGCCATGGAGCGCAAAGAGAGCCGTGGACTACATTACACAGTCGACTACCCCCGCCGATGAAGCCTGGCCGGCATCAAATGCCTTACAGACGATAGGCCGCAAGAGGAAAGCAGAGTCTGTCTCGGGAGGAGACATGAGTGCCATCTCATAAGCCTCGCGGGGGCGTCAACCAACGAAAAAGAAAGGAATAACACGATATGACCGACAAACTGCGGCTATGGCCGCTTCTCTGTGTAGCGGCCTTAGGGGCCGTGGTGTGTGGCTCACGTGCGGGTGCCGCTGACAAAGAGGCTCCCGTGGAGAGCCATGATGAGGCCTATCAGCGCAATATTGCCATCTTCAACGCCCTGACACGCGAACTGGAGGAGAGTTACGTGGACTCAATCCGTGTCGACGATGCTTTCAAGGCCGCCATACGCGGAATGCTGGCCACAGTCGACCCATATACGGAATACTACTCCTACGATGACAAGGAGCAACTCTCACGTCTCACCACAGGCGCTTACGGCGGCATAGGCTCCATGATCACCGGGCGTGACGGCAATACCTATATCCTTGAACCCCTCATCGGCTCACCGGCCATGAAGGCCGGGCTCAAACCCGGCGACCGGATAGTGCGCGTAGACAGCATAGACGTCGCCGGACTGTCTGTCGACAAGACATCATCACATCTCAAAGGGCAGCCGGGGACGGAAGTCGCAGTGACCGTGTGCCGCCCCTATGTGCAGTCCGACAGCATACTCACATTCAACATAATCCGTGAGAAGGTGGCCGAACCCAGTGTGCCATGGTACGGTGTGGTGAAAGGCAACATCGGCTACGTGCGGCTCTCTCAGTTTGTGGAAAGCTCGGCTTCAGATGTGCTCAAGGCTCTGGAGGAATTTAAGACGGACCCGAATGTGAAATACATCGTGCTCGACCTCCGTTCCAACGGCGGCGGTCTTGTGGAGCAGGCCGTCAGAATCCTGAGTTATTTCCTGCCGAAGGGCACTGAAGTGCTCCGCACCCGCGGCAAAGAGGCTTCTGACGAGAAAATCTACAAGACACAGCAGAATCCCGTGATGCCCGACATACCGATGGCCGTGCTCATCGACGGCGCATCGGCCTCTGCCGCAGAGATTACCGCAGGCGCACTCCAGGACCTCGACCGCGCCGTGCTGATCGGCACACGCAGTTTCGGCAAGGGACTCGTGCAGGGCACACGGATGCTCCCCTACAACTCTATGCTCAAAGTGACGCAAGCCAAATACTATATCCCTTCGGGACGCCTTATACAGGCACTCGACTACTCCCACCGCAATCCTGACGGGAGTGTGGCCCGTGTGCCCGACAGTCTGACCAATGTCTATCACACCCTCAGCGGGCGCGAAGTGCGCGACGGCGGCGGACTGACCCCCGACAGCATCATCGATCCGGGGCAGCTCTCCCCTCTCGTCTACAGTCTATTGGCCGGCAATCATATATTCGATTACGCCAATCGATATGCCGCCACTCATCCGGCCCCGGTCGATGTGGAGACATTCTCTCTTACCGATGCCGACTTCTCTGACTTCACAGAGGGTATCAATCCGAAGAAGGTGCAGTATGACAAACTCTGCAACAATATCCTGTCCGACCTCCGTTCGGCGGCCGAGGCCGAGGGATACCTCTCGCCGGAAGTGAAGGCTGCCATCGACTCGCTCGACAAGACACTCGACCATGACCTTAAGAGCGACCTCTACACAAAGCGCCCGACTCTGGAGGAATACATCACCGAAGAAATAGCGGCACGTTACGAACCGGGAAGCGGTCGTGTGAGACGTGAGCTCACCTCCGACAAGGCGCTCGACAAGGCCGAAGAAATATTCACCACGCCGGGTCTTTACAAGAGTATACTGACGGGACGGAAGAGTGCCGACGCCGCCGCTCCCGCCTCCTCACCATCCAAATCCGGGGAAACATCCAGATGAGCGTTAAAACGAATGATCTGACGCAGAATCCTGACCTGAGTCAGGCCGACAGACTCTTCGCCACCGATGCACGCGTGGCATCCGTCATCTCGGCCATTGACGCCCCGGATGTCAGGCGTCTCTGTCTGCGCGGACTTCCGGGGTCGGCCCCGGCGATGATGTTCGCCCGTCTGCCACGCCGCAGCACTCCCTGGCTCATCGTGGCCGAAGATGCGGATGCGGCCGGATACATGTACCATGATCTCTGCCAGATCTGCGGCGACGAGCGTCGGGCCGCAATCTTCCCGAGCGGATACAAGCGCCATATCAGATACGGGCAACCCGACCCTCCGGCCCAGATACTGCGCACGGAGACCCTCGATGCCATACGTAACTCGCCGGAACTATGCTGGATTGTCACCTCTCCCGAGGCCCTGGCTGAGAAAGTGCCGCTCGACGACCGGTTCGACAGCCTCACCCTCACTCTCAAGAGCGGGAAAAGCTGCGACATGGGTGAGCTTCTGGTCAGACTGCGCGAACTCGGATTCCGCGAGACCGACTACGTCTACGAACCCGGCCAATTCGCCCGCAGAGGGTCGATTCTCGACATCTTCTCCTATTCGAACGAGTATCCCTACCGTCTCGACTTTTTCGACGATGAAATCGACTCCATACGTGTGTTCAACGTTGAGACGCAGCTATCGCTTGAAGGGGTGGAGTCGGTCACTCTAATCCCGCTCGGCGCAGACGAGACTTCGGACGGTATATCACTTGTGGAGTTTCTGACCGCACAGCATCAGCGAGGCCGGAAAAAAGGGAAGGGAGAGATGCCAGTGATATTGAGCCGGTCGCCACAGGATGTGGTGGACCGTGTGCGTGGTATAGCGTCAGAAAGTTTCTCGCAATCGGCACTCATTGCCGATGAAGGCGATCCCGACGCGATGTCGCATATCGTGGACACCGACTCGTTTGAAGAGGCATTCAACTTCTGCAAGACAGTGGATTACGGCTATTCAGCGCATCCCGCCATCGCCGTTCCTGACGATGCCGCCACACGCACTCTCAGCTTCGACTGCTCACTGCAGACACTCTATCACAAGAACTTCAGCATAATCTCGGAGTCATTCACGCGTCTGCTCTCCGAAGGTTACAGAATCTTTATACTCTCCGATTCCACGCTGCAGACCGACCGCCTGCGCGACATATTCGCCGAGCGTGGCGACCATATCGGTTTCACACCCGTGGGGCGCACGATTCATGAGGGATTTGCCGACAATGAGTTGAAAATCTGTTACTTCACCGACCATCAGATATTCGACCGCTTCCACAAGTACTCCCTTCGCTCCGACAAAGCGCGCAGCGGCAAGCTTGCCCTCAGTCTCAAAGAACTCAACCAGATTGAGGCGGGCGACTACATAGTGCACATCGACCACGGCATCGGACGTTTCGGCGGACTGATAAAGACATCGGTCAACGGCAGGCCGCAGGAGATGATAAAGCTGCTTTATCAGAACGATGATATCATTCTGGTGAGCATCCACGCGCTGCACAAACTGTCGAAATACCGTGGCAAGGAGGGTGTGCCCCCTAAGATATCACGCCTCGGCACGGGCGCATGGCAGCGCATCAGGGAGCGCACCAAACAGAAGATGAAGGATATGGCCCGCGACCTTATCCGTCTCTATGCCGCCCGACGCGAGGAGCAGGGTTTCGCCTATTCCCCCGACAGCTATCTGCAGCATGAACTGGAGGCCTCGTTCATCTACGAAGACACCCCCGACCAGCTCAAGGCCACGGCCGACATAAAGGCTGACATGGAGTCGCCACGCCCGATGGACCGACTCGTATGCGGAGACGTGGGATTCGGTAAGACCGAAATCGCAGTGCGGGCCGCATTCAAGGCCGCCTGCGACTCGAAGCAGACGGCGGTGCTCGTGCCCACCACGGTGCTTGCGATGCAGCATTACCATACATTCGCCGAGCGACTCAAAGACCTTCCTGTCAGAGTCGAATTCCTGTCGCGCGCACGCAAGCCGAAGGATGTGCGACAGATTCTGGCCGACCTTGAGCAGGGTAAGATCGACATCATCATCGGCACTCACAAACTGATTGGAAAATCGGTGAAATTCCATGATCTGGGACTGTTGGTGGTGGATGAAGAACAGAAATTCGGCGTGGCTGTTAAAGAGCGGCTGAAGCAGCTGAAGGTCAACGTGGATACGCTCACGATGAGCGCCACTCCCATACCGCGCACCCTGCAGTTCTCGCTCATGGGGGCCCGCGACCTGTCGTCGCTCAATACCCCTCCGGCCAACCGTCAGCCCATACTGACCACCGTCAGCGGATTTGACGATGATGTAGTGGCCGAGGCCGTCAATTTCGAATTGAGCCGCAACGGCCAGATTTTCTTCATCTCCAACCGCATCAACGATCTCATCGACATCGAGGCGCGACTGAAGCGTATCGTGCCGGGGGTGCGTGTGGTGACAGCCCACGGACAGATGCCCCCCGAGCAGCTGGAGAAGGCTATAATCGACTTTGCGGCACATGATTACGACGTATTGCTCTCCACCACCATCGTGGAGAACGGTATCGACATGCCCAACGTCAATACCATCATAATCAACAACGCCCACCACTTCGGCCTCAGCGAGCTGCATCAGCTGCGCGGACGTGTGGGCAGAAGCAGCCGCAAGGCATTCTGCTATATGCTCGTGCCGCCGGGTATGCCGCTCACTCCCGTGGCGCGCCGACGTCTGCAGGCCATCGAGTCATTCTCCGACCTTGGCAGCGGAATACACATCGCCATGCAGGACCTCGACATCCGCGGCGCCGGCAATCTGCTCGGTGCCGAACAGAGCGGCTTTATAGCCGACCTCGGCTACGAGGCTTATCAGAAGATACTCAAAGAGGCCGTCACCGAACTGCGTACACAGGAATTTGCCGACTCATTCGCCGACATGACCCGCGACGGAGTGCAGGAATTCGTGTCGGACTGCGTGATAGAATCCGACCTCGAACTGCGGCTTCCTCCGGAATACGTGCCGCAGGAGAGTGAGCGTATCCTGCTTTATCAGCAGCTTGACAATATGGAGCGCCCTGACGATGTGAAGGTGTTTGCCGAGAGGCTCAAAGACCGCTTCGGCGCCATACCCGCCACGACTGAGGAACTTATCAAGGTGGTGCCGCTGCGTATGGAAGCCCGTCGCCTCGGTATTGAGCGCCTGACGCTCAAGGGGGGACGGATGTATCTCTTCTTCGTGGGCGACGACAACAAAGCATATTATCAAAGCCCGGCCTTCGGGAAGGTGCTGGCCTACATGCAGATAGATCCGGCCAATACGCGCCTTCGCGACCAAAGCGGGAAGCGCTCGATGGTTGTGGAGCGGGTGGCAGGTGTGAGCCGCGCTCTCGAGATTCTGCAGACCATGCGCGACCTGCGCCCGATATAACGCCCGATATATCTTAATGAATCCGGCCGTTGAAAAAAGTTTAAATGACTTCATTCTTACGAAAAAAAACTCTTCGTAAGTGTTCAGATTTAACCGATAAGTAAGTGGGAATCTTAAATTAAATCTGAACACTTACTTATGAATGAAAGTTAAATCCAACCACGACTCTGCGAGAGCCTGATTAATCCTGATGCTATGAAAAAAATCCTCATTGCGGCCGCTTTGCTGGCCGCAGCCTGTCCGCTTTTCAGCGCTTCGCGCTATACAGAACTTCCGGCCGCACTCGACGGCAGCATGAGCCTCTATGATTTCAGTGCCACTGAGCCTTCGGCTCTCCCCGATTCGCTCACGGCTGTGCATATCGACTATGTGGCAAGACATGGTGCAAGATATCTCACATCCGAATCCAAGCTCAAGAGCTGCGAGAAGGCACTTGAGAAGGCGCGTGAGCGCGGTTCGCTCACATCGAAAGGGTCAGACTTCCTGAAGCTGCTCGAAAGCGTCAGAAGCAATACCGGCGGACGGTGGGGGTTGCTCTCGGAGATAGGCATGGAGCAGGAATGGCGTCTGGGCCGTGAGATGGCACGGATGTATCAGTCGGCATTCAGGGTTGACGGCGGAGGCGATGAGGCGACTGTAGGTTCGGTGGCCTCTTACGTGCCGCGTGTGGTGCAGACGATGGATATCTTCACCATAGCGATTGCCGATGAATATCCCGGCATTGACACTCATAGCGCCTCTGGCCATGCCTACGACCGGCTGACGCGCTTTTTCGTCACCGACAAGGCCTACGATGAGTGGCGCAAGAACGGAGCGTGGAAGAGCGTGTATGATAATTTTGTAGCCCGGCATATCCCGACTGCTCCGGCCCTGCGGCTGGTGGGCGACAGCAGCGGCCTGAGTGATAATGGTCTGCGTATGCTGACGTACGACATGTACAAGGTGCTGCAGGGGATGCGTGCCGCCTCGCTTCCGGCTCCGACTGACGAGTGGATGAGTGAGGCCGAATACCGCGCCTGCTGGGAGGCCACTAATCTTGAGAAATATTTTCAGTACAGCATCTCTCCCCTGTCGACGCTTCCTGCCGATGGTGCCAAATCGCTGCTTTACAGGCTGCTGGGTAATTCTGTCAGCTTCAGCGACGATATGTTGCCGCGCGGGCTGACGGGTGTGTTCGGACATGCAGAGACACTTCTCCCCTTCTTTTCTCTGTTGGGAGTGGGCAATCCGGCATCTCCGGTGACCGACTATGATTCTCTTTCCTCGCAATGGAGCGATGCGGTGCTGACGCCACTGGGCGCCAATATTGCGGTGATATATGCCGTGTCGCCGACTGGAAGAAAATATGCCTCGATGCGTCTTAACGGGCGCAATGTGCCGCCAATAGCGGGGAGAGATGAGCTTGTGGTGCCGCTTCAGGATCTGCAGGATTACTGGCTTGAGCGTCTGAGTGCATTATAATACCGGAATGCGGCCGGAATCTGATTGCCGACGGCTGCAAACAAGAAGCAGCAGATCGTATAAAAGATTCCATTTCAATTACTATCGGTTGAATTTGAACACTTACTTAATGCAGCGGGCTTATACTGTGTCAGGCAGTGTGTTGACGGCATTGCGTCTGAGTCCGGCAAGTTTGCAGCGTTTGATTGGCGATCCTTTGAAGATGCGGCTGAATTCATCTTGCGAGAGAGCGGCGGCTTCTGTCCCCGTCAGGGATGTGATATGGTCGATTGGTTGAAATTCAGCGATTTCCGAGGCCGGTGTCTGCCGGTTGAGGCGGCATACACGCTGGCATATGTCGCAGCCGAAGAGAGTATTCCTGCCGGCAGGAGTCTGCATCGCGCTCCTGCCGGTGTCGTCCCAGTCTCCCTTATGTTCGATGGTGAGGTAGCTTAGACAGCGGCGGGCATCGATGCGGCCGTCAGGCTGTAGAGCTCCGGCGGGGCAGGCCCGGCGGCATGCCCCGCAGTGCACACACTCCCGCGGAGCGTCGGCTCTCCCCTTCCGGTCGGCTGTCTCTGATTCGCAACCTGCATCAGATGAGGTGATTGACTCGATTGGCAGAGTGGTTAGAATCTCGGCGAGCAGTACAAACGTGCCGTACCCCGGCACCGCGATAAGCCCATTGTCGGCACGTCGGCCTATGCCGCATTCCTCGGCCCAGTATCGTTCCAGAATCGGTGCGGAATCGATGCATATACGGTACTCCCCTCCCAGCGTTTCGGTCATCACATCCACAGCGTCCGAGAGACGTCGGCGGAGCACGTCATGATAGTCGCTCCCATATGCGAAGCGTGCAATCTGAGGCATGTCGGCACCGCGCAGAGTGGCGGGATTATAATTGAACGCCATTGCCATTATGGAGCGGGCTCCATCGAGGAGCATCACCGGATTCTGTCGGATATCCTTATGGTTGGCCATATAGGTCATCCCGGCGTTATGGCCAGAGTCGAGCCATAAGCCGAGAGCCTGCATATCACGTAGCGGCACACCATGCAGCATAGCGCATCCGCAGGCCACTGCGCCTGCGCGGCTCAGAATTGCAGTTATCTCAGGACGAAGTTGCATCGCGCATGTAAGACATTATGAATCATATTATCAGATAAGCAAGTGCTCAGATCTGACCGATGGCAATTGAAGGGGAAATCTTAAATTAAATCTGTACACTTACATATGCGGCATCTTTTTAGCCGCAGGGTTGTGTAAATAAAATTTGAACACCTGCTTATGCGTTCCCGGCGATTGCGTCATTCGCTCAGGTCATGGAGTCCAGGTGTCTCATGGCCTCGTTGCATCCGGGATAAACGCGCATCCTATTTCCGGCCGAAATCGGCCGGAATCTCACCCCATCTCGGAGTATCCCACTTCATTATCCGGCTGCGGTAGGAATGGGTGTTAAGCCACTGCATGGCGCGGCGCAACAGGATGAACAGCTGTCGGTTATCATCAGTTTCGGTAAGAGAAGTCTTGATTTTGCGGTTTCTCACCCAGGCCATCCCCGACACAGAGTCGGAATAAATCGGATGGCAGATTCCCAGTTTATCCTGCATGGCAAGGGCATGGACTATGGCCAGAAACTCCCCGAGATTATTGGTGCCACCCTGCAGGGGTCCAATCCGGAAGAGTTCGCGCCCCGACATCAGTTCGACACCCCGGTATTCCACCGGTCCCGGATTCTTCGAACATGCCGCATCCACGGCCCATGCGTTAAGGTCGACTTCCGGATTATCGAAATAATTCTGCGTGGCTCCGGCCGTCGAGCGGTGAGCTCCGGCCGCATCAATCAGATTGGCCAGATCAGCGCCTGCCTCGCGGCTGTAACCCTGCCGGTATGCCTTGGCGGCTGCGGCCGACGAGGCATACGACTTGTACTTTGCGTTGGGAAAATTCTTGATTTGTTCCTGACAGTCGTCCCAGTTATCGTATACGCCGGGATTGTGTCCGGCCCATACCACATAGTATTTGCTCATGACAATTCCTCACGAAGGGGATAAAAATTGCGCAGATGCTCGAACTGGGGATAGTCGAGACGCATCACATGGTCGTCGGTATTGATGTCGTAACTGTCGCGGATGGATGCCTCTGAGAGCCTCTCGGATGGCGTGTAAGGGGCTGAAAGGTCGCTGAGGGAGAGTATTACCCCGAACTGCTCTTCGAGGGCTGTAAGGACGGCTCTTGTGGCTCGTTCTTTACCCTGGCGCGAATATCCGGCGATATGGAATGTGGCCAGGTCGGTTACGGCGAGTGTCTCGGTCGATATGTCGGGCTCATTCTCCCAGGTGTCGAGCACGATCCGGAGTTCCTTTTCAGCACGTACCTGCCGGAGAGCCTCCTCATCGACCACGCCTCCGCGTGCGGCATTTATCAGAATGGCCCCCTGACGCAGGGAGTCGAGCTGTCGGCGGCCGCATAGATGCAGGGTAGAGGTAAATCCGGGAATGTCTTTTTTAATCAGAGGGGTATGGAATGTCACGGCGTCGGCGCGTGCCATCAGTTCGTCAAGCGGTAGATACTGCTCATCTGTCAGCCCGCGCTCGGCGCGCGGAGGGTCGCTCACGATTACATTGAATCCGAGCCGGCGTCCCCAGTCGACCACAATCGAGCCGATATTTCCTTTACCCACCACTCCAATCACATGGCGCTGAGACTCAGGGGTTTCTGGAGTCGGAAAGGGGAGACCCATCTCAATAAGCGCCCGATATACATACTGTGCCACCGCCGGGGCGTTGCATCCCGGGGCATTGCACCAGCGTATGCCGTGGTCGTCGCACCAGAATGTATCGATATGGTCGGTGCCGATAGTGGCCGTGGCCACCAGCTTCACCGGAGTCCCCTCGAGCAGGGATTCATCGCAGCGTGTGCGGGTGCGCACCAGCAGTCCCTCGGCATCGCGGAGATCCGATTTGGTGATTTCTTCTCCGGGCATGAACCGGCAGTCGAAATATGTCTCAAGTCTGCCTTCGAGGAAAGGGATGGCATCGTCGATGATCAGTTTGGGTTTCATGATGTGAAAGATTCAGAAAATGAGAGTGAGAGAGAGTATTGCCGCATAGGCCAAGATACAACCCTGAATAATCCAGAACACCCATGTCGGCCGCGGCAGATTCCATAGAGTGAATAGATTGGCGAACTGGAGTCCGGTCCATAGGGCGAAAATGCCGAGGTATGCAGTCAGGTTGGCTGTGTCGAATATCATGGCTGCCGTGGCTGTGATGCCGAATACGTTGACCACATTGTTGCATCCGCGTATTCTTGAGTTGCCTGCATAAAGCTTTATGCCGTTGTAGAGGGATAGAAACAGTCCGATGGCGAAGAGCACACCTGTGCCGGTGGCTGTGGCCACCATTTCAGGCGATATCCCGGACGTAAACAGTGGCGACAGCACCGGCATCCTGAAGTCTGACGGTGTGATTATGCCGAATCCGGTCAATACCCAGTAGGGTGCCACCAGTCCGAGAAGCAAAGCCATTATCTCCTTGCCATGCAAAGCCTTCATTATCAGGGTTCCTATAATAGATGCCGGAAGCAGCGGCAGAAAGGCCTGCTGCACTGTGGAGCCTATCGAGATACATGTGGCGATAAAAAAGATGCTGCGTGTGGCATTGCGGCTTCTGTATGAATTGAACAGCGCCACAAGTATCGCCAGCACAGTCGGCAGCAGTAGGATTCCGGCGGTAAACCGGCCGCTGACAAAGATATTGCAGCATATCAGAGGCAGATAGAAGAGGGCCCAGAACGGCAGTGAGGATTTGAGCAGCGAGAAGTGCTTGTTGATTAGAAACACTGCCGGAACCGAAAGTCCGATTATAGCCACATTGATGATTTCACTCCATAGCGGAGAGATGTCCCATAGATTAGGCGACGGGAGCACCAGTCCGAAATCAGTCGATGCGGCCGGATCGGGCTTAAGGATAAAACAGGCAGCCACACACATTATCGCGCTCATAATGGCGACAGTGAGCATGGCGGTCGGAGTAATCAGGCGAGTGTTCATCAATCAATAATCTTTGATTAATCCTCCTCCTCGGCTTCGGAGGCGCGTTTCTTCCAGGGTTTGCGTGTGCGCATCTTCACTGAGCTGGAGAATGTGATGTATTCTTCGCCCAGACGGGGTGCGCGGTCGGTGATGACTCTTGCTTCGCCGCGTTGCGGCTTGTCGAATTTGCGGTCGTCGCGGCGTTTGAAATCACGCCGGTCATCGCTGCGGTCGTTGCGGCGCTTGAAATCACGCCTGTCGTCGGATCCTTTGGATTTCATTGGTTTCCGCTCATCTCGGCGGTCGTTGCCCCGGTCTGACCTACGCTCCTGTTTGTTGCGGAAGGGGCGTGTCTCTGCATCCCATTCTGCATCTGATTTACGTGCTTTCGTAGGACGAGTCGTGCGGTTGAACTCCGTGTTACGCACCGAACCGCCATTGGCACGGAAATCGTTGTAGGCACCATCGAAAAGCACATACTCCCTCAGCGAGCATTCCAGCGCGCCGTTGAGTATGGGGAATTTCACCGACGGACGTAGTCCGATAGCGGCGAAATGCTCATCGCGATATCCGAGAATCCAGGCATGCCAACCCTGGAAGTGTTTCTTAAGAGTCTCGCCGATCTGGCGATAGAGAGTCTCCATGTCGGCCGGACGCAGACGCTCGCCGTAGGGGGGATTGGTGATAAGTATTCCGCCGTTGCGTTCATTCTCATCCCAGTCCTGCATCGGTCTGCACACGAGAGAGATATTTGAGTCGAGACGAGCAGCGTTGATGTTTTTGCGTGCTATAGTCACGGCTTCTGGATCAATGTCGCCACCGAGGATTTCGCATGTTATTTCGCGTTCTGCCGAATCATCGTTGTAGATAGACTCAAAGAGGTCGGCATCGAAGTCTGACCATTTTTCGAAAGCGAAACCTTCGCGGTATATTCCCGGGTTAATATTACCGGCAATGAGAGCCGCCTCGATAAGAAACGTGCCCGAACCGCACATCGGGTCGGCGAAGTCGCATTCACCATGCCATCCGGTCTTCATGATGATTCCGGCGGCCAGGACTTCGTTGATAGGCGCCTCAGTCTGCTCGACGCGGTATCCGCGTCGTGAGAGAGGTTCGCCGCTTGAGTCAAGCGAGATGGTGACACGGTCCTCCTGAATATGGACATTGAGCAGGAGGTCGGCTCCGGAGAGGCGTATTGACGGGCGTCGTCCGCATAGGTCGTTGAAGTGGTCGACGATGGCGTCCTTCACTCTGTAAGCCGCATATTTGGAGTGAGTGAACAATGCGCTGTTGACGGTGGCATCGATTGCGAAAGTGGAATCGACCGTCATATACTCCTCCCACTTCATGTCGCGCACGAAGTCATAAAGTTCATCGGGATCGACGGCATTGAACTTCACGATAGGTTTAAGCACCCGCAGGGCCGTGCGGCAGCAGAGGTTGGCTTTGTAGAGGAGTTCGAGATCGCCTTCGAACTCCACCATTCTCACACCGGTCTCGACGTTCTGTGCGCCAAGCGCGATGAGTTCGTCGCGTAGCACATCTTCGAGACCCTGAAAGGTCTTGGCCACCATCTGAAATGTATTTTCCATCTCGTATAGGGTTGTATAAAAAATATCTGCCCGAATTCGGGACTTGTTAGGAAATTATTCTTAATGGTTGATATATCAGGATGTTATTGATAGGAGAGGGGCGCTTTAAGGCGTTGAGAACCGGATTCCGGCGGAGAGGCTGTCCGGAGGGCGGGGATTCCGGATTCTCAAAGTGTCGTGGCTTTCAACTCAGAATGAGATTTTCATCGAGCCATCAGAAGATTCCGGGGCTTGAGAAGCCTGGTGTCCGTTAGAGCCTCCATAAGCAGAGATATTTCGGTCATGTTCCGGTTTGCCCATCCTTGCAATCTCCTCATTGAATTTCGGGTCGCGGTTGTAGGTCGGCGTCCGTTCAAGCAGGGTTATGATTTCATGGTCGTCAAACTGGGAAGGGAGCAGCACGGCATATTTCATTTTAGCGGCATCACGGCTCTGCTTTGTGAGCTTCTCCTCGCCGTATATTTCTTTCAGACGATTCTTCGACTCCTCGGTGCCGGTGTTCGATTTCGGCTCGTGCGGAGTGGCACCACCACCGAAGGTGATGGTGCCTTTCTCATCATTGACACCGGCCTGGCTGGCCTCACGCAGAGTGACATCAAATCCGGAAGCGAGGATTGTCACCTTCACATCGTTGCCCATCTCCGGATCATCGGCGATACCCCATTTCACATCGATGCTCGACGGGAGATTTGCGGTGAACTGGCGTATTTCATGAATTTCATTTGCCGTGAGCGGTTTTTCAGCCTCACGCGAGCAGACGAATTTGAATAGCAGGCGTTTTGAAGTATTGATGTCGTGGGTCTTTAAGAGCGGCGAGTGCAGGGCGTTGTGAATAGCGTCCGATATGCGGTGGTCGCCGGTGCCGATGGCCGTAGAGATGATGGCAGTGCCGGAATCTTTAAGAATAGTCTTCACGTCCTGGAAATCGACATTGATATAGCATTCCTGCGATATGATTTCCGAGATTGAGCGGGCAGCATTTGCCAGAGTGTCGTCGGCGCGTTCGAAGGCATTGAAGAAATTGAGGTCCTTGTAGAGGTCGATAAGGTTCTCGTTGTTGATTACGAGCAGGGCGTCGACGTGCTTCTTCATTTCATCAGCGCCGTCGAGAGCCTTAAGTATTTTCTTTTCCCCCTCGAAGAGGAACGGGACTGTCACGATCCCGATAGTAAGCATTCCGGCTTCCTTTGCGAGCCGGGCCACAACAGGGCCGGCACCGGTGCCGGTGCCTCCACCCATACCTGCGGTGACGAACACCATTTCAGTATGGTCGTCGAATAGTTTTCGGATTTCATCGGCACTTGCTTCGGCGCATTGTGCGCCGATTTCAGGCTTGTTCCCGGCACCACGTCCCTTGGTGATTTCCGGACCAAGAATAAGCTTCACGGGCACCGGAGACTTGCGCAGAGCCTGTAAGTCAGTATTGCACACCACAAAGTTGACATTCGGTATATCCTGACGGAACATGTAGTTAACGGCGTTGCCGCCCCCGCCGCCCACACCGATGACCTTGATGATGTCCTGATTGGAGTCCTCGACATACATTGAGGTGTCGTTGATATTGAAATTTTCGTCCATAATGGTTCAGAGGTATGTGTGTAGGTGAGGATTATTCGAAGAGCGACTGGTCTTCGTCTTCACGCGGGTCGGAGAATAATTTGGCAGTGAATGCCCTGAATTTCGAACTGAAGGAGTTTGGATTTGCTTTTCGCCGGCGGGGTTGTTCCTGAGTGTATTGTTGGGGTTCAGGGTCGTTGGCGGTCCCGTTGACGGGCATTTCCTGCTGTCGTGGCATTTCGAGGCATTGCTCGTTGGTGAGGGTCGCACCTGCATAGAGAATGCTTCCGACCTGGGCAATTTCGATGCTTGCCCCCTTTATGTCGTCGATCACGACGTATGACGGGAGACGTCCGGTCTTGACCTGAAGGCCAAGCTGTCGGGAGATAAGATCGGTCATGCCGTTTAGTCGTGTGGCTCCGCCTATGCAGATTACGCCGCCCGGCAGGTCTTTTTCCTTAAGCTGCGCATACGCTATTTGCTCGGTGATATTGGCCACAATCTCTTCCGAGCGGGCCACGGTGAGATTGATTACGTCGGCCACCTTTATTCCGTTGAGGTTGAGAGTAGAGGGGTTGTCGGGCGCGATTGCGCATCCGGATGTGATTTTAATCTCCTCGGCGCGTTCTTCGAGTAGCGACAGCGACTGGAGGTCGCGTGTGATATGCCGTCCGCCGAAAGGGAGAGTGGCGAGATAGCAGAGAGCCTTGTGACGGTAGATGGACACAGTAGTGGTCTCGGCGCCCATGTCGACCATCATGCATCCGAGTGCCTTTTCCTGATCTGTGAGGATAAGATGGCCGGTGGCGAGAGAAGTCACAACGAATCCGAGGGCATCGATGCCGAGCTTATCCTTTATGACACGAGTGATGTTGCGCTTGAGTTCGGGCCGGCATACGATGATGTCGTATTCGGCCATGATTTCATTGCCGGTAGTGCCCTTGGGATTGGTGGTCTCAAGTTTGCCGACGCGGTATTTCCGCGGCACGGCATCCACGACCTCGAGCGTATTTTCGATTGCTGCGTCCAGTGCGTCGGATCGCAGACGAGCGAGAATCTCGTCGGTGATTTCCGAATCATCTGGTAGATTCAGCCGCACAGTTGTGGGGATGCTCCGGAGCGATCGGCCTGAAAGGCCGACAAACACGCTGCGAATCTTACGCGGACTTACGGCCGGCTTACGTTCGAGGCGTTCGAGCACACGGGCCAGTCTGGTGGAAGTCTCCTCCAGATTCTGGATTATGCCATAGCGCACGCTTTCGGAGCTTTTTTCCTGCTCCACGGCTATAATGTCGACCTGTCCGCTGGGATGGACGCGGCCTACGGCACCGATAATTTTCGAACTGCTGATTTCGATTGCAGCTATGTATCTTTCTTCACTCATTGTCATGTACAGAGAGGGTTGAGAGGTGGATTTTATATTCTGAGCGGTCAGGGTTATCCAGGGGCGCTGACAGAGGCCGACTCGGCGGCTCCGGCAGGCAGTCGGCCTTGCCCTGCAGCCACGCCTTCGGTGGGCAATGTGGCATCCTCCGGGTCTTCTTCTTCTAAGAATGTCTCGATGGGGTACAGAGGAGTCTTATTGCGGCGTGTGGCCACAATCTGGCCTTTGAATTTGACCGAGATTGTGTCGTATTCGTTCCATCCCTTGTAGGGGATGATATTGTGATAGGCCGTAAGTATCATACGGCGTTTCTCGTCAAGGCGTGTGGTGTCGCCGAGATTGATGATATGCCCGGCCACGCGGGGAATAAGCATGATATTGTCGGCGTCGACAACCTCGTACATTGCCACGAGCTGGCTCAGCACCGGGTCCTGTCGCACGAATCTCACCACCGGCAGCACCGATTGCGGAGGCATGCCTGCCGAGAAGTGTCCGCACACCACAGGCACATCGGCATAGAATTGGGCGTTGGAATTGATGCGCTTGCCGTCTTTGTTGACGTAGTAGGAGCTGTTGCCGTCGAATACACGTATTTCCGGAATCATCGGAGTGATTCTGACGTTGAGCACACCTGCGGTAGAAAGGAAACAACTTACGTTCTCGAAATTGTTCAGACGCATCAGATACTTTTCGATATCGAGTGTATTTATAGTGGCCAGGCGTGCGCCCACGATTTTGCGTGGATACTTCATCAGTTCGCTCTTGACACCTTTGACGGTGATGGTGTCCGACAGCCCTTTGTCGCCCATTGCCACAATCACACCCTTGCATGAGTTGCGTTCAGCCTCGGCGCGTGCCCACACCCATATGCATCCTACGTAACCCAAAAGGGTCACGAGGATGATCCATCTCAATATGTTCTTAAGCGTAGGGCTCATCGAATGCAGAGAAATGAGGGTTACTTGCGCAGCAGTATTTCCTTGATTTCCGGGATTAGCCTGTCGATGTCGGCCGCTCCCAGCGTCATCAATATTTCAAAATTACTAATTTTTATGAGATCAAGCAAATCTTTTCGCTCACAATACGTTTTATCGGCGCACTTTACATTCTGAAGTATGATATTTGAGTCGACACCCGGTATCGGGAGTTCTCTTGCGGGATATATTTCAGGCATTATCACCCGGTCGGCCTCGGAGAGCGCTCGGGCAAATTCCGGAGCGAAGTCGCGTGTGCGTGTGTAGAGGTGTGGCTGGAAGACGACGGCTATGCGGCGCCTCGGATAGAGCTTGCGCACTGACCGGATTGATGCGCTCACTTCGTTGGGGGAGTGGGCGTAGTCATCGATAAGTATAGGGTGTCCGTCGGAACCGTCCATGTGGATTTCGAATCTGCGGTGAGCCCCCTTGAAGTCGGCCAGACCCTCTTTTACGGCCTTGGCTGACGCTCCGGCCAGGATTGCAGCCGCAGCGGCTGCCACGGCATTCGAGATGTTGATTTCCACAGGCACGCCCAGTGAGATACCGGGTATCCGGAATCCTTCGGGACCGGCGAGAGTGAATGAGAGGGTGCCATCGCCATAAGTTATGTCGTCGGCGTGCCAATCGCCTTGCTGACCGCCGGAGTATGTGAATATCCTCACTCCCGGGCGCACATCGGGGCGTATTTTCAGTCCGGTGTGCATTATGAGGTATCCTCCGGAACGTATCAGGGATGTAAACTTACTGAACGCCTCCAGATAAGACGCTTCATCGCCGTAGATGTCGAGATGGTCGGGGTCGCATGAAGTGATTACGCCGATCCACGGCGAGAGCTGATGGAAGGAGCGGTCGTACTCGTCGGCTTCGATTACGGCCAGATCGGAAGCATTGGAGAGCATGAGGTTGGATTCGGTATTGCGCAGGATTCCCCCCAGAAAAGCGTTGCATCCTTCGGGCGTATGACGCAGTATGTTGGCCGTCATGGAGCAGGTCGTGGTCTTGCCATGCGATCCGGCTATGCAGATGCCGCGCGAGTGCAGGGTGATTATTCCAAGCAGTCGGGCGCGTTTGATTACTTCAAAGCCATTGCGGCGGAAGTAGGAGAGTATGCGGTTGTCGTCGGCCACGGCGGGAGTATACACCACCAGAGTGGTGGCCGGGTCGCGGAAGTCGGCCGGAATCAGAGTCTCGTCATCATCAAACGTTATGTCGGCCCCTTCATCAGTCAAAGCCGATGTCAGCGGGGTAGAGGTGCGGTCGTAGCCGGCAATGCGGGCACCCTTGCTGAGGAAATACCTCACCAGATTGGCCATGCCAATGCCGCCGGCGCCTACGAAGTATATCTTGCCGGGGATTTCACCCCGGAGAAGTTTTTGGTCAAGTTCAGTCATCGTTGTCATAGAGCCTCGCATGAAAGTGTCAAGTAAGTGAAAGCAAGTGTTTTATACAGCATTCGGCTTCGTTTTTGCCGCATCCGGACGGTCGCTCGGTCGAATATATTCATATTCTCCTTGACTCCGCACCGCAACTGGCCCAGAAATAAGCCTGCATAATGTATAAAATAAATTTAAACACTTACTTAACGCGGGGCATTTAATATTTTAACAATTTCATCGACAATTTTCTCATCACTGTTGTCAAGAGCGAGTCCTTTGATGTTGCGGCTCATCTCGGCAAGCCGTTCGGGACTTGCCGCGAGAGTCAGCATTTCGGTTATCATCCTTTCGGAAGCCACTGCATCTGGAATGAGGATTGCGGCTCCGCGGGATTCGAGAGCCTGTGCATTTTTTGTCTGATGGTCTTCTGCCACATTTGGCGAGGGTACGAGAATCACCGGCTTTCCGAGAGCCTCGAGTTCGGAGATAGATCCGGCTCCGGCCCTCGACACAACGAGGTCGGCGGCGGCGTAGGCTGCGGCCATATCGGATATGAACGGTGCCACCACGACTCCTTTAAGACCTTTGGCAGCCTCAAGAGCCCTGGAATGAAACGTCTTTCCGGTCTGCCAGATCACCTGATATCCGGCATCTATCAGGCATCGCAGCCCTTCGGCCATACTTCGGTTGACGGTGAGTGCCCCAAGGCTGCCTCCGACTACGAGAATCGTGCGTGGCTCGGCCGCGAGTCCGAATCTCATGCGGGCTTCGGCACTGCCGAATGTATGTTCAAGCAGGTCTTTGCGTATCGGATTGCCGGTGAGCACGATTTTTTCTGCCGGGAAGAAGCGTTGCATACCCTCGTAGGCCACGCATATGCGCATTGCATTTCGGGCAAGAAGCTTATTGGTCACACCGGCATAAGAGTTCTGCTCCTGAATCAGAGTAGGCACACCACTTCTCTGGGCGGCTTTCAGAGTCGGGCCGGAGCAGTATCCGCCGACTCCGATGGCAATGTCGGGCTGGAATTCATCGACAATGCGCCGTGCCATGGCAAGGCTCTTGCGGAGTTTAAGAAGCACCCCGAAGTTGCGTAGCAGATGCTTTCTGTCGAATCCGGCCACGGGGAGCCCCTTGATAGGGTAGCCTGCGGCAGGGATGCGCTCCATTTCCATGCGGTCGTCGGCGCCTACGAAGAGTATTTCTGTGTCGAGTCGGCGGCGTAGCGCGTTTGCGATAGAGAGAGCCGGAAAGATGTGCCCTCCGGTGCCACCTCCGGATATAAGTATTCTGTATTTGTTTTTCATCATGGGGTATTTTTTGAAGTCATAGAGGGTGAGAGAGCATGGGCGGAGAGATGCCGACATTCACGTTCACCCCCTCGTCTGCTGCAATCAGTTCTCGTCCTGATTGGCGTAATTGGCGGCCTGCATGTCTTCGGGCAGGGCGTCGAGTTCATCCTGGTTGGCTTTCTTATCGGATCCGGTGACAGCAAACCGGCTCACAGACAGCATTATTCCGATAGCCATCGACATGACCACTACCGAAGTGCCACCCTTTGATATGAACGGCAGAGGCTGTCCGCTGACAGGGAACACCCCCGTGACGATGGCCATATGCACCAGAGCCTGGAATACAATCAGCACCGCGCAACCCATAATCAGGAATGCCGGGAAGGCCCTGTTGCATTTATAGGCCAGCGAGCCGGCACGGGCCAGCAGCAACAGGTAGAGCACCAGCAGGAGCACCCCGCCGACAAGCCCTGTATCCTCTATCACGATGGAATAGATATAGTCGGAAAATGCCAGAGGCAGGCGTGCGTTTTCGCGAGAGTTGCCGGGTCCCTGTCCGAAGAGTCCGCCGTTGGCCTGTGCCATTTTTGCGAACACGACCTGACGGTTGAAATCATCAATAGGGTCGGATGGACTGACCCCGGCTATATGGCGTTTGAGGCGTCCTATCTGAGTGTCCTGACGTCCGATTCCTGAAGTCTGTTCGGTGGCAATGCCGCCGTTGTTGCCGGCGCTGTCGAACTCAGAGGAGGATCCTCCGGCATATTTCACGACTCCGAGCATCAATGCGGCGGCGGCATACACCGCCCCTACGGCCAGCAGCTTTTTCCACTGGATTCCTCCAATCAGAAACATGCAGATGCTCACACCCATCATAAGGATTGTATTGGTCAGGCCATTGATCCAGAGGATTCCGGCAAACACCACCACTATTACAGCCACTTTCACCACAGCCAGAGTCGATACACCACCCGGGCGCTGGTTCTTGCCCAGAATCGTGGCAAGCCATATGACGATGGTGAGTTTTACAATCTCCGGAGGCTGGATTGTGAATCCTGCGATTCTGATGGCACGTTGCGCGCCGTTGATTTCTGCTCCGAACAGAGTGGAGAACACAAGCAGTCCGAGCGACAGTATGGCCAGTGTTGATGCGAAACGTGAGAAATATCCGAAATGGATGTTCTGAATCCAGATTACCAGAGCCAGCCCGATGCCGAGGAATATGCAGTGTCGGATGAGAGGTTCATAGACATTACTGCCGCGCACTTCGGCCGAGGAGGCGCTGAACAGTTCGATAATGGAGATGAAAAGCAGGGCCACGTATATTCCCCAGATGAACCGGTCGGCCTTAGGGCGTTCGCGGGGCTCGTCTGAGGCGGAAGCAGCCTTTGAGGCGCGTCGGCGGCGTATGGTGGAGGGGGCATTGTCCACCGGGACTCCGTCGACGGTCTCGCGTATGTGGATATTGTCGGAATTTGACATTTCAGAAGGATGTATTGTGACGTTGGTTCGGAAAGAGATGGTGTCAGAGCGCAGCTACGGCATCCTTGAACCGGCGGCCGCGGTCTTCATAACTTGTGAAGAGATCAAAGCTTGCGCAGCAGGGAGAGAGCAGCACAGTGTCGCCGGGGGCGCTGAGCCGTCGGCAGGCCTGTATCGCCTCTTCGAGCGAGTGGCAGTCGGCGATATCAGGCACCGTCGTGCCGAAGAAGTCAAGCAGTTTGGAATTGTCGACTCCCATGCAGACGATTGCCTTTACTTTTTCTCTCACCAGAGGGAGTATTTCAGAGTAGTCGTTGCCTTTGTCTTTACCTCCGAGTATCAGCACGGTGCGAGCTGTCATGCTTTCGAGCGCATACCAGGTGGAGTTGACGTTGGTGGCTTTGGAATCGTTGATGTAGCGCACACCATCGACTTCACGCACAAATTCCAGACGGTGCTCCACCGCCTCGAAGTCGGCCAGAGCGCGGCATGTCACTTCGGGTGATATGTGGAGGGCAGAGGCGGAAAGCCCGGCCGCCATGGAGTTGTAGAGATTGTGCAGTCCGGGGAGAGAGATGTCGCGTCGGGGCATTTCCCAAGCCTCATTGCTGGTTTTGAAATTCAGGACTCCATCTTCGGTCCATGCGGCAGCCTCCGCACAAGGTGTTTCGCTGAACGGGAGCATTCTGGCATGAGACTGTAGCTGCTCCACCTGGCGGCTTACGATCGGGTCGCCTAACCAGTAGATGAAGTAATCATCATCGGTCTGGTTGCGCAGTATGCGGAATTTGGCGGCCGTATACAACTCCATGCTGTGGTCGTAGCGGTCCATATGGTCGGGGGTGATGTTGAGTATCACAGCCACGTGAGCCTTGAAATCGTACATATTCTCAAGCTGGAAGCTGGAGAGTTCGATTACGTAGTATTCATGCGGTTCCTCAGCCACCTGAAGAGCCAGACTGCGCCCTACGTTGCCGGCCATGCCCACATCGAGTCCGGCCTCGCGGAGTATGTGGAAGGTGAGCATCGTGGTGGTGGTCTTGCCGTTGGAGCCGGTGATGCATATCATCTTCGAGTCGGTGAAATAACCGGCGAATTCGATTTCCGACACTATGGGAGTGCCTTGTGCGGCGAGCCGCCGCACAAGGGGCGTTGTCGGGGGGATGCCGGGGCTTTTCACCACCATGTCGGCCTTCAGTATTTCATCTTCCGAGTGGCCACCCTCTTCAAAGGGTATGCCGCGTGATGTGAGTATGTCGCGGTATTTGGCAGATATTTTGCCCGAATCGCTTACGAGCACCCCTATGCCGCGGCTCATGGCGAGAATGGCGGCGCCTACGCCGCTTTCACCTGCACCGAGCACCGCGATGCGTTTTATCTTGCTTATGTCAGTCATTGTCATCTAATCTTAAGTGTTACGAATGTGAGCACGGCGAGCAGAATCCCTACAATCCAGAAGCGGATTACGATGCGCGATTCAGGAATCGGCATTTTTGGGAATTTCAGCAGCACATGGGCTCCCTGCGGAGCTTCTTTCTGGAAGTGATGGTGGAGAGGAGTCATCTTGAAGATGCGCCGTCCTTCGCCATATTTGCGTTTGGTGGCCTTGAAGTAGCTCACCTGAAGCATAACCGATACATCCTCAAGGAAGAAAATCAGGCACAGCAGCGGGATAAGCAGCTCCTTGCGTATCAGGATTGCAAAGACGGCGATTACTCCGCCCAGCATCAGAGAGCCGGTGTCGCCCATGAAGACCTGTGCCGGAGGGGCATTGTACCACAGGAATCCCACCAGCGCGCCGATAAACGCGGCTGCGTAGACCACAAGTTCCTCCGACCCCGGGATATACATGATGTTGAGATACCCGGAGTATATTACGTTGCCTCCGAGATAAGCCATAATCAGCAACGCTATTCCGATTATGGCCGATGTGCCGGCGCATAGTCCGTCAAGTCCGTCGGTGAGGTTGGCGCCGTTGCTCACAGCCGTGACCACCACAATTACCATCATTACGAATACAATCCATCCGAGAGTCTGCGCGGCCTCGCGGTCGTCGAGCCAGTCGGTGAGCCACTCGTAGTTGAAGTTATGGTTTTTGACAAATGGGATTGTGGTCTGCGGCGTCTTCTGATATATCGGAGAGTGCACCACCTCGGTCTGCTGTCGCTCAAGATTCATCACTTCTGTATTCTCGCTCATCACAATCTGAGGCGAGAGCCACATCGTGATGCCTACAAGAAGTCCGAGTCCGACCTGTCCGGTGACCTTGTATTTACCTTTCAGACCATCCTTGTTGTGAAACTTTATTTTGCGGTAATCATCAAGAAATCCGATAGAACCCATCCATACAGTGGCCACAAGCATCAGAATCATGTAGACGTTGGACAGGTTGCCCACCAGCAGACACGGCAGCAGGATAGACAGAATGATTATGATTCCACCCATAGTGGGTGTGCCGCGTTTTTCCATCTGGCCCGCAAGGCCGAGGTCGCGTATCTCCTCGCCGATCTGCATGCGCTGCAGCCTGTGGATTATCCGTTGGCCGAAAGTCATGGCCAGCAAAAGAGCGAGGGCAAAAGTGACTCCTGCCCGGAATGAGATGAAGTCCATCAAGTGGATTCCGGGGAAGTCGGTGGATTCGAGATAACGTTGTACAATCGAATAAAACATTGTTGAGTCGTATCAGATTGCGGCATCGGCAATGGCGCCGGCAGATTGCCGACATCCGGATGCACGTCTGCCGTATGAAATTTGGTCAGTCTGGAGGGAGGCACCGGCGGCGCATTGCAGAGATGCGCCGCCGTGATGGATGCCGATGGCTCAGGAGAGTTCGGCAAGAGCGGCAGCCACTTGTTCGCGGTCGTCGAAATGATGGCGCACCCCGGCCACTTCCTGATAAGGTTCGTGACCTTTCCCGGCCACGAGCACCACCGAGCCTGGTCTGGCAGCCATAATAGCGGCACGTATGGCCTCATGGCGGTCGGTGATGCAGATTGTGTGCCGCATTTCGGTCGGGGAGAGTCCCTCCTTCATCTGGCGTATGATTTCTTCAGGCTCTTCATCGCGTGGATTGTCGGAAGTGAGCACAAGATGGTCGGACCGCATGGCGGCCTCATGGGCCATAATGGGGCGTTTGCCGTGGTCGCGGTTGCCTCCGCATCCCACCACTGTGGTGATTTCGCCTGCGGCTCCCACAATCTCGCGAATCGTGTCAAGCACATTGATGAGCGCGTCGGGTGTGTGTGCATAGTCTACGATTGCCGTCACTCCGGAAGGAGACCTGAATGTCTGGAAGCGTCCGGCTACGGGCACGAGGCGCGACATGTTGACGAGCACTTCTTCCGGATTGAATCCCGTGAGTATGGCGGCTCCGTAGACGGCTGTCAGATTGTAGGCATTGAATCGTCCGGTGAACTGCACTTCCACCTCGCGTCCGTTGAGCATCAGCAATGTGCCGTCGAGACGTGTCTCCACGCTTCGGCCGCGGAAGTCGGCATCAGTGCGCAGTGAGTATGTGTATTTGCGGGCCCGGGTGTTCTGAAGCATGTAGGCTCCGGCCTTGTCGTCGGCATTCACCAGGGCGAATGCCTCGGCGGGGAGTATGTCGAAGAATGATTTCTTGGCATTCATGTAGTTCTCGACCGTATGGTGATAGTCGAGGTGGTCGCGGGTGAGATTTGAGAATATTCCACCGGCGAAGCACAGTCCGGCAATGCGGCGCTGTGCGGCGGCATGCGATGATACCTCCATGAACGCGTAATCGCATCCTGCCTCCACCATTCTGGCCAGCAGCGAATTGAGCGAGAGCGGGTCGGGTGTGGTGTGGGTGGCAGGCACTGCCGTGGTGTCGATATAATTGCACACAGTGGAGAGCAGTCCGGCCTTGTAGCCTTCGAGCCGGGCCATCTCATAGAGCAGGGTGGCGGTGGTGGTCTTTCCGTTGGTGCCGGTGACTCCCACTAATTTCAGCTTGCGCGAGGGATTGCCATACCATTCTGCGGCCAGTCGCCCAAGAGCATCGGCAGAGTCGGCCACACGGATATACGTGATCCCTTGTGTGAGGGATGCGGGAAACTCTTCGCATACGATGGCTCCGACATGGGCCGAGGCCACAACGGGGATGTATTTATGGCCGTCGGTGGTGACACCGCGGACTGCCACAAACATCGAGTCGCGCCCCACTTTGCGGGAGTCGCTTTCGAGCGAGAGGATATTCTTGTCGGTGTCTCCGATTATTTCAATCGGTCTGATTGCGCCGAGAAGATTCTTGAGTTTAATCATATCGTTGCTGTGTATATTGGTTTCAGTTTAGTTTTTTCATTCAGTATGGTCGGATTCCGGTTGCCATACCCCGGTCGGAATTGGATGGGGAGGGAGCGAGGTGTCGCGGCATGACGGATATAAGAGCGGAAGTCCGGCCTCAGGAGAGTGGAAGTTTCAATGCCACTGGAGTCAGATTCTGAGAGTCAGTGTTATGACGGATCCCTTTGTCAGGGCTGCCCCCGGCGGTATGGATTGCGACACGACACGTCCCGATCCACGCAACCTGACGTTGACCCCCTGTTGCTCCAATATCCGTATTGCCGATGGCGCATCGTATCCCATCACGTTCGGCATGGCATTTATGGCGATATTGTGTCCCGGGTTTTCGGTTCTGATGGTTTTTGCACCGGATGCGCCGAGAGCTTTGCCCAGACTGGCGGCCATTCCGCGTGTTGAGGCCGCGACGACGGGAGTGTCGTTGAGCCTGCTTCCGGTAAAAGTCGATGCATTGTCGAGCATACCTCTGGAGTACATCTTCAGCGCCATGTTTTTTACTACCTGTCCGGAAGTTCGGTTGGCACTTGTGCCGCTGGGTGCGAGAATCAGGGCTATGCAGGAGTATTTCGGGTTTTCGTAGGGGAAGAATCCGGCGAAGGCATAGCGTCGGCGCGAGGTGTCGTATCCGCCGCCATGTTCATAGACTGGATATGCGGTGCCGGTCTTTCCGGCAATCATCACCCGTTCGTCGCGCACGGCTCGCGCCGTGCCGTGGTCGCCCCATACAGGTTCGCGCAGGCAGATTTTAACCTTTTCCGCAGTCTCCGGAGAGCAAACCTGCTCGCGGATATAGTCAATCTTCAGCACCGAGTCGATCCCCTCTCCAATGAGACGTTTCATGAGATGAGGACGCACCAGGCGTCCGCCGTTGGCGATAGCGTTATAGTATGCCAGTGTGTAGAGAGGGGGGATTGTGGTATTGTATCCGTAGGCCTGTCGTGCCAGGTCGAGATGTCGGGACGTCATAGTAATATTGTTGCCCCGGGCATCCTGTCCGGTCAGTCGGCGCACTCTTGGAGTCTCTTCGGCCGCAATGCCGGAGCGCATAGGCTCGAAGAATCCGATTTTCTCCAGACGATCGTAGAATCTGGCCGGGTCGTTGGCATATCCGCGGAATATTACGCGTGCTATGCCGGTGTTGGATGACATCTCGATGACCTGTTTCATCGATTTCACACTGGGTGCGTGCGGGTCGGAGGTGCGCTGGAAAGTGGAGCAGTCGATGACATCGTTGACACTCTTCACGAGTCCGTCTTCAAATGCAATCATCAGAGAAATCGGTTTCATGACAGAGCCAGGCTCGAAGCCGCGCACGGCGCGGTTGAGCGCTTCGCCATAAACGCCGTTTATGTTCTCCAGATTTGCGATGGCTTTTATTTCGCCGGTAGCCACTTCCATCAGTATGGCGGTGCCCCATTCGGCATGTGCATCCTCACAGACGCGCAGGAGCTGCTCTTCCAGCATGTCCTGAAGGTCGATGTCGATAGTGGTCTGAACGTTCAGACCGCGTTGAGTGGGGCGTGTCACCCAGTTGCTGACTCCCGACGTGAGAGTCACTTTCTTTGCGTACCCCTCTTTGCCATACAGCAGAGAATCAAGGTCTTTTTCAAGACCTGAATAACCGTGAAACTCGCCATGGATATTCTCGTTCACACGTCCGATGCTTCGGTAAGCCATTTTCCCGTAAGGGTAGATCCGCACATTGCGCTCTTCGACGTATACCGGGTTGCGGAATCCTTTCCCCTTGAAGTCACGCAGATAGGGGAATGACTTGATGCGTGCGAAATCCTGCAGCGAGCCGCCTTTGACAAACCGGAGTGCTCGCGGCCGCTTGTCGGGAGCTTTTTCGAATTCACATTTGAGGCGGGTATGCCAGGAGTATTTTTTGATTGTGTCGGGGTGTCGGCTCAGGAGATCGGGGATGCGGGGATAATATCTGTCGAGTGAGTCGGCCAGAGAGTCAATCTGGGCCCAGCTTAGTTTGTGTCGCTTCACTTTGTTGTGGCGGAGGTCGACTTTTACGTCATATACCTTGAGGTTGCAGGCGAGTATATTGCCGTTATTGGCAAGTATGTCGCCGCGTTCCGGTTTGAGGGTGTCGATGCGTGCGAAGTCTTTTTTGGCGCGCTCGTTCCATTCAGGAGCCTCGATGATTGTAGTTGTAAAGAGGCGGCTCACCACAATGGCTGCAAATAGCAGGAAGCCGAAAGTGATGATACCGTATCTGAAGAGTATCGTCGTTTTGTTGTTTTTATTTTTAGCGGCTGCCATAATGGCTTTCTGATTGAGAGGTATGTGAATTTTTTTCGGATGGATGCCGGAAAGCTCGCGTATGGTGGGGAGGATGGCGACGCCTCGTGATGATGGAGGGATGTCACGACAGCAAATCCATCCTATCTCACAGGCTCCACCTCGTAGGGGGGCTGCTCCTGGAATACGAGTCCGAGTCCGCGCTCTCTTACAAGCCGGTGCATCTCGGTCTCTCTTACAAGCGACATGTAAGCGGCCTGTTCGCGAAGTTTGTCGGATTGGGCGAGCTCGAGTTTATGAGAGAGGGTCTTGATTTCCGACATTTTGGTTTTTGTTTTGTATCTCAGTCCGATAAGCGATAGCACAGCCACCAGGACTACGACGAGAATCCAGGCATTGTAAGTGAAGAATTCAAGCGATAGCGACTGTCCGTATCGCAAGTCTTTCAGCCATTGGCGGTGCAGGGGAACGCTTTCGGCTTTTGTCTTTGCATTTTTAGTTTTCGTTTTTGCAGAGACGTTCTTTCGGGTAGGTTTAGTTTTTGCAGCCATAGCGTGTAGGATGGACGACGGTGGAAAGAGAATTATTTGAGGGCTGCTACTCGCAGTTTGGCGCTTCTGGCACGCGGGTTGGCCTCAATTTCTTCTGCAGAAGGCACGATAGGCGATCTTGTGATAAGAGTCCATGGTGTGTTGACATTGCCGAAGAAGTCTTTTTCAAGATTCCCTTCGATGTTGCCGCATTTCATTAGCGCTTTCACCATTCTGTCTTCGAGAGAATGATATGTTATCACAGCCAGACGTCCGCCCGGTCGCAGCACTTTGGCGGCGTTGAGCAGGAAGTCGACCAACGCATCTGTCTCATGGTTGACGGCGATGCGCAATGCCTGGAACACCTGGGCGAGTTCTTTCTTTTCGTTTCTTGGATTGAGCAGAGGGCGCACGGTATCGGCAAGCTGCGTGGTGGTAAGAATCGGGGAGTCTGCACGTGCTTTTGCGATAGCCCTTGCGATTCGAGCCGGATTTTGCAGGTCGGAGCCGAGACGCAGGGTGACGGTGAGTTCCTGATCGGATAGTGTGTTCACGAGGTCGGCGGCTGTTTGTCCGGCAGCACGGTTCATGCGCATGTCAAGTGGCGCGTCCGCACGAAATGAGAAACCTCGCTCTGCGTCATCGAAGTGATGGAACGACACTCCGAGGTCGGCTAAAATGCCGTCGGCTTTGTCGATGCCGTGGAACCTTAGGAAGTTCGGGATATAACGAAAGTTGGAGCGTACGAATGTGAATCGTTCATCCGGCAGAGCGTTGGCGATTGCATCAAGGTCCTGGTCGAATCCGAGTAGCCGACCGTCAGGGCCGAGCCTGTCGATTATTCCGCGTGAATGCCCGCCTCCTCCGAAAGTAGCGTCGATGTATATTCCATCCGGCTTTATGTCGAGAGCATCGATGGCCTCGTTGAAGAGAGCCGGTGTATGATAGGGGATATGTTGAGTTGTATTATCTTCCATTGGATGTCAGTCTTGAAGCGAGTTGCTGCGCGGGGCCTGTGAAAGGGTGTTGCGGAGTGTCGTCGCTATCAAAGTGTAAAGTTAGTGAAAAATGATGACTTATCACGCAAATAATGGTTGATTTTTCAAAAAAAAGTTTTATTCACGCGTGCGCAATTTTCTAACCGCGTGTGCGCGATATTGATGTGTGGAATGTCTGGTATTGGCTTCGTGTCGCTGATTTAGGATCTTTCGTATGCCTGTGTGGATGCCGTGTCGGCCGGTTTATGCGATTCTCATGTGGCTTAGCAGGTGGGTGCTTTCGGGTTAATATGCTGATTGTCAGGAATTAAGTGGAATTATTGGGCTTAATGACGGTTTAAGGGTTTCAGGACGTGGTTTGAATTTAACGTTCATCACTTTGAGGATTCCGCTTCCGGGTGATGAAGAGGTGACTGTTTGGGAAGGCCCCGGATGATAGTTCAATAAGGCTTCGGGGATAAATCATGGAATTGGATTCAAAGTGCGGGCGTCGGGGGACCTGGTGTGTGTGTGCGTGGAACGTGCGCGTGGTGAATTTTGGGAGTGATTTTGTCGGAGTTTGGAATTTTTACTATTTTTGTAGTTTGGAATAATTTTAACCGTAGATTATGATAGATTTTCAGACAGATTCTGTAGAGATGCCCTTGCTTGATGAAGGGCGTCTGTTCAGATGGCTGACGGCGGTTGCGGCCGGGTATGACCGCATGCTCGGGAATATCTGCTATCGCTTCTGTTCGGATGATGTGATATTGTCGGCCAACCGTCAGTTTCTTCAGCATGATTATTACACGGATGTGATTACGTTTGATTACACACGTGGCCGTAAGGTAGGAGGCGATATATTGATTTCACTCGATACAGTCGCGTCGAATGCCGCATCTCTCGGGGTGGCATATGAACGGGAGTTGCTGCGAGTGATAGTCCATGGGCTTCTGCATCTTTGCGGTGAGCACGATAAGCTTCCCGGGGAGCGTGAGCAGATGGAGTGTGCCGAGGACCGAGCTCTTCGGCTTTACGATGAAATGGGGGAGAAGTGATGGATTTTGAATACGATGTGATAGTGGTAGGAGCCGGTCATGCCGGTTGCGAGGCAGCGGTTGCGGCCGCGCGTATGGGGGCGCGCACATTGTTGGTGACTCCGGATCTTAACCGGGTGGCCCAGATGTCGTGCAATCCTGCCGTAGGCGGAATAGCGAAGGGGCAGATAGTTCGCGAAATTGACGCGTTGGGGGGTATGACCGGGATCGTGGCCGACCGCACTGCGATTCAGTTCCGGATGCTGAACCGTTCGAAGGGACCGGCTGTGTGGTCGCCGCGTGTGCAGTCAGACCGTACGCGATTCACTGATGAATGGCGCCGGGTTCTGGATTCTGTCGAAGGTCTGTCGCTTTTTCAGGATATGGTGACCTCGCTGGAAATCTCCGATTCCATCGTGAAACGTCGTTCGGAATCCGTGGAACATACCGCAGAATCATCGATTTCATCGGAGTCGAAATATGAGGTGCGCGGTGTGCATACGGCTCTTGGATTCGAGTTCAGGGCTCGGCATGTGATTCTCACCGCTGGCACGTTTCTTGGCGGACTTATGCATTTCGGTGCGACAAAGGTGAAGGGTGGGCGTATTGCCGAGCCTTCGTCTGAGGGTATCACTCAGCAGCTGGTGGCACTCGGTTTTGAGGCCGGACGGATGAAAACTGGCACTCCGGCGCGTATCTCAGGTAAGTCGGTGGATTTCTCGTTGTGCGAGATTCAGGGCGGAGATGATGTGTTTTCTCCGATCTCATCGAAGGCTTCGGTCGCAGAACGTCGCGATCCGCATAAGTTTTCTTTTCTGCCGGAGGTGTGTCGTGAGCTTCCGGTGAGGGGGTGTTTTATCACTCATACATCTGCCGAAGTGCATGATGTGCTTCGTGCGAGTCTTGCGGATTCTCCGCTTTATAACGGGGATATCCGGAGTGTGGGGCCTCGCTATTGTCCGTCGATTGAAACGAAGATTGTGACGTTCTCTGATAAGGATAGTCATCAGCTGTTTCTCGAACCGGAGGGGGTGGAAACCGATGAATATTATATCAACGGGTTTTCAAGTTCGCTGCCATGGAAGGTGCAGCTCGATGCGTTGCGCCGGATACCGGCGCTGAGAAATGTGCATTTCTACCGTCCGGGTTATGCCATAGAGTATGATTATTTCCCTCCCGTGCAGTTGCGTCATGATCTCCAGACGCGTCTTGTGTGCGGGCTGTATTTCGCAGGTCAGGTGAATGGTACTACGGGTTATGAGGAGGCTGCGGCCCAGGGATTGATGGCCGGCGTGAATGCGGCGTTGTCGGTGAGGGGAGAGGAGCCTTTGGTGCTCGGCCGTGATGAGGCTTATATCGGAGTGCTGATAGATGATTTGGTGACTAAGGGCGTCGATGAGCCGTATCGTATGTTTACGTCGCGCGCGGAATATCGGATTCTGCTCCGCCAGGATGATGCCGATATGCGTCTCACTCCGATAGGGTATCGGATAGGGCTGGCGTCACGGCATCGCTATGAGGTGATGAGGCAGAAGCGCGAGTGGCGTGACGGACTGCTTGATTTTCTGGGCAGGGAGAAGGTGAGCGCGTCTGCTGAAGTGAACGCATTTCTGGAGTCGGCCGGCACTGCGCCGCTCTCGGCGGGAGTGCGGATGATAGAACTTCTGAGGCGGCCGCAGATGGATATGTCGCGGTTGGTCGCGGCTTTCCCTCGTCTGCGGCGTAGAGTGAATGCTATAGATGAATCTTTGCGCCATGAGGTGGAAGAGACCGTTGAGATACTTGTGAAGTATGACGGCTATATACGTCGTGAACGTGAGTTGGCCGATAAGATGCGGCGTCTGGAGAATGTGAGGATACCGGCGTCTTTCGATTTCGAGAAGATGCAGTCTCTGAGCACTGAGGCTCGTCAGAAACTGGCCCGTATGTGTCCTTCAACTATCGGTGCGGCCTCTCGCATACCCGGAGTGTCGCCTTCGGATGTGAATATTCTGCTAATGATGCTTGGTAGGTAGGATTTGTTTCACGTGGAACATAGTTATTCCGGCGTGAAACAATGGGTTGCGGGAGCTTGTGGTGTGTACTGGGTGTGAAATAATGGTTTTTGTATCGTTGTGGTGTCGGTTCTGGATGCTGGTGATGGGTATTTGCGGGTCTGGGTTTGAAATTCCCGATGAAAACGGGATTTTTTTTGGATGGCCGGGGTTTGTGTGATGTTGAAATTGTGTCACGTGGAACAATCGTTTCCCCGCACTTATATATATATTATAAGGTGTGTGCAGGCGATGGGGTGTCCGGTTGGAATTGCAGGGCTGGATGGGCGACTGGATGGATGGGTGTGGAGCAGGATGTTTTTTTAATAATTATATAACAATACGCTTATGCAACTCGAAGCGCTTAAGGCCACCATACGTGATGTGCCTGATTTTCCCTCGAAGGGAATCGTATTTCGTGATCTGACCACGATGATTAAGAATGGGGAGGCTCTGAAGGTGATGAGTCATGCCATGTCTGAACTCTATCGTGACAAGGGAGTGACAAAAGTAGTGGGTATCGAAAGTCGCGGGTTTATCGGCGGCAGTATTCTCGCCTATGAGCTTGGTGCGGGATTCGTGCCGGCGCGTAAGCCGGGCAAACTCCCTTCGCTTACCATTAAGGCTTCCTATGCCAAGGAGTATGGCGTGGATACTATCGAACTTCACAGCGATGCCATCACTTCGGATGATGTGGTGGTGCTTCATGATGATCTGCTCGCTACAGGTGGCACGATGAATGCGTGCTATAATCTGGTGAAGTCGATGAATCCGAAGAAGATTTATATCAACTTCATCGTGGAACTTACGGATCTGAATGGCCGTGAGAATCTTCCTAAAGATTGTGAGATTACATCTCTGCTGAAATATTGAATTCTCCTCAAGGGATTCCGCAGAGATTCTGTTAAGTGGATGCTCAAAGTTGATTTATCCAGTCTGTGGCTAAAAAAGAAGCTGCAGATTGGATAAGTCAACTTTGAGGACTGACTTGTCGTTTGAATCTGAACATTTGCTTTAAGTAAGTGTTCAAATTAAACCGATAGTAATAGAAATGTAATCTTTTATCCAATATGCGGCTTGTTTTTTGCCGCTTCCGGCTTGTCGCTCAGTCAAATATGTTTATATTCTCCTTTACTCCGCACCGGAATCGACTAAAAAAACAAGCCAGTATATTGTATAAATTAAATCTGAACACTTGCTTATAAATGGCACAGGGTGACATGCTGCATAAGAAGATAGAGGAAGTGCTCGAAGGATTCGGCCGCTCAATCGATGAGGCAGGCGGATTCGATATCGAGATAACACCCGACCGCACCCCCGAAGATATTCGTGATAACCGTCCGGGCACACAGTTGCGCCGTAAGATTCTTGCGCTTCCGGAATCCCCGGGAGTGTATATGTATCTGGATAAGGATGGCAACGTGATTTATGTGGGAAAGGCCAAACGTCTGAAACGTCGCGTGAGTTCCTACTTCAATCGTCGGCACGACTCGGTCCGCACAAATCTGCTGGTGCGCAATATAGTGGATATGCGCTTCATCGTGGTGCATACCGAAGAAGATGCGTTGCATCTTGAGAATGCCATGATTAAGGAATATCAGCCACGATATAATGTGCTGCTAAAGGATGATAAGTCATATCCATGGATAGTAGTGACCAAAGAGCCGTTCCCGCGAGTGTTCATGACACGCACGAAGGGGGAGACCGGCAAGTATTATGGCCCATATTCCAACACACAGTCGGCCAAGGTGGTGCTGCAGCTGATACGCGATATATTCCCCATACGCTCATGTCGCCATTATATAGATGAAAAAGGGATAGCCCGCAATAAATTCCGCCTGTGTCTGGATTACCATATAAAAAAATGTGGCGGTATGTGCCGCGGACTGGCCGATGCCGAAACCTATGGCGGGATTATCGCACAGGTGCGTCAGATACTGAGCGGCGAGACCCTCATGCTCGAAGAGCATCTCAAAGAAGAAATGACCCGACTTAGCGAAGAATGGCGCTTTGAGGAGGCTCAGGCTGTAAAGGAAAAATATGAGGCGGTGCTGAAGTATAATGCCAAGTCAGTGATAGCGCGCGCCGAAGACGGGGATGTGGATATGCTGGCCTACGTCGATAATCCGTCGACGGCCTACATCTGTTTCATGCATCTCCACCGTGGGGCTGTGGTGCAGAGTCTCAATCTCGAATTCCGCCGCACAATGCAGGAATCGCCCGCCGAGCTTCTGGCGATGGCCCTGGCCGAAATCGCCCGCAGGTTCGACCGCCGGTTCGGTGATGTCATAGTTCCGTTTCTGCCATATCAGCAGGATGATGAGTTTGAAGACGTGAATTTTATAATCCCGCAGCGTGGCGACAAGAAAAAGATACTTGAGGTGGGTCTGAAAAATGCACGTCAGTATATGTCCGACCGCGAGAAACAGCGCGAACAGCTCAATCCCGAACGAGGGGTTGAAAATCTGATGGAACAGATGAAACGCGACTTCCGCCTTCCGGTGCAGCCACGGCATATCGAGTGCTTCGACAATTCGAATATACAGGGCACCAATCCGGTGGCCAGTTGCGTAGTGTTCCGCAAAGGCAAGCCGTATAAAAGCGATTATCGTCATTTCTGCATCAAGACCGTAATAGGAGCCGATGACTTCGCATCGATGAAGGAAGTGCTCCACCGTCGCTATACACGCATGATGGCCGAAGGGGAGAAGTTGCCCGATATGGTGGTGGTAGATGGCGGAAAAGGGCAGCTCAGCGCAGCCGTTGAGGCATTTGACGAGATGGGGATACGAGGCGAGGTGACACTCGTGGGTATAGCCAAACGTCTTGAAGAAATCTATTTTCCGGGCGACTCTCTTCCCCTTTATATTGATAAGAAATCACCCTCGCTCAGGGTTATACAGCATATGCGTGATGAGGCCCACCGCTTCGGCATCACTCATCATCGCGACCGTCGTTCAAAAGGTCAGGTGGTGTCAGAACTCGATAGTATCAAGGGAATCGGCCCGGCCACACAGAAAGCGCTTATGAAGCATTTCAAAAGTCTCAGGCGCCTGCGTGAGGCGTCTGTCGAAGAGATAACCGAAGTGGCCGGGAAGGCAAAAGCAGCCATCATAGTCTCATATTTTGCGGCAAAAGAAAAATAATTGACAGATGAAAGGAATATTCAACTCGAATATGGTTCAAATTTAACCGATAGTAATTGAAATAGAATCTTTTCTACAATATGTGGCTTCTTTTTTGCCGCTTCCGGC
>DKWX01000002.1:27948-30731 GCA_002491945.1 Porphyromonadaceae bacterium UBA7141 | reverse complement strand
CTTGTCGCTCAGTCGAATATGTTTATATTCTCATTCACTCCGCACCGGAATCGACTAAAAAAAACAAGCCCGCATATTGTATAAATTCAATTTGAACACTTACATATTAAGTTAAATTCCAATTTTCTTTTCGCATCCGGGTAATAAAACCGACCGGATGATGCGTTATAACAGATAGATGGCGAATCATGCCGGTGCGAAGGAACGCATACCGATAGATGCAGAGAAACTCCATAATATTATAATATAACCCCCCGCCGGCTCCCGCAGGAGTCATGGCGCAACATAATGACAGACAATAAAAGATGAAGAACAAGATAAATGACAAGGCGTCATCCACTCGCCTTAAAAAAGCTCAGATGCAGGATAGGGTGATTGATTTTCTCGAACAGAGAAAAAACCAATCGTTCAACTATAAACAGATAGCCTTCGGCATCGACGTCACTGCCAAAAGCCAGCGCAACGACTTGCTGAATCTTCTTGATGAACTCGTGGCCTCCGAACGCATACTTGAAGTGGAACTCGGCAAATACCGTGCTCCGGAGATAGTGAGGTCTGAATGCGAAGGAACTTTCGTGCGACGCTCCAACGGCCGTAACGCGGTCGTAATCGATGATGTGCAGATTATGGTAGCCGAACGCAACTCCATGCACGCCCTGAACGGCGACAAGGTGCGTGTGGAGGTGTCGGCAGCTAAAGCCGGACAGGAAAAGGAGGCAAAGGTGCTTGAAATACTCGAGGTGAAAGACCAGGTGTTTATCGGCACTTTAAACGTAGAGAAGAACTATGCCGCAGTGGTGACCGATTCGAAATTTCTGGCTGCGGATATCGTCATACCCCGCAAAGAACTCAATGGCGGCAAGGCCGGCGATAAGGTGGTGGCACGCATCACACAATGGACCGACGACCAGATGAATCCGCGTGGCGAAATCGTCGATATCCTCGGACGCAAAGGGGAGAACACCGCCGAGATGCACGCCATTCTGGCAGAATTCGGGTTGCCCTACAGATATCCGGAAAATGTGGAGAAAGCAGCCGAGAAAATCACCGACGGGATCACCAAGGCTGAAATCGCCCGTCGCGAGGACTTCCGCAATGTCACCACATTCACAATCGACCCGCGTGATGCCAAAGACTTCGATGATGCACTCTCCATCCGTCAGCTTGCCAACGGCAACTGGGAAGTGGGCGTGCATATCGCCGACGTCACACATTATGTGACTCCCAACTCCACAATCGACAAAGAGGCCCGCGAGCGTGCCACAAGCGTATATCTCGTGGACCGCACAATCCCGATGCTCCCGGAGCGACTGTCGAACGGCATATGCTCCCTGCGCCCGGATGAAGAAAAACTTACTTACTCCTGTATTTTCGAACTCGACAAAAATGCCTGCGTGGTCAACTACCGTATCGGCCGCACCGTAATCAAGTCCGACCGTCGCTTCACTTATGAGGAAGCTCAACAGGTTATAGAGACCGGCGAAGGCGACTTCGTGCAGGAGATAAAGACACTCGACATGCTCGCCAAGCAACTGCGCCGCCGCCGCTACGATGCCGGTGCACTTGAGTTTGACCGTACCGAAGTGAGATTTGAAATCGATGAGAACGGCAAGCCCGTCAAGGCTTACTTCAAAGAATCGAAAGATGCCAACAAACTGATTGAGGAGTTTATGCTTCTTGCCAACCTCACTGTGGCGGAATCAATCGGCAAAGTAGCATCCGGCAAGAAAGCCAAGAATTTCGTGTATCGCGTGCATGATAATCCCGATACAGAAAAAATAACAAATTTTGCCTTGATAGCCTCCCGCTTCGGCTATAAGATAAATCCCGAAGGGAAGGCGCGCGAGGTCAATAAGGGACTCAACCGCCTGCTGCGCGATGTGAAAGGGAAAGGAGAGGAGAATATGCTCTCCATCCTTGCCATCCGCTCGATGGCAAAGGCCGTCTACACCACCGACAATATCGGTCACTATGGCCTTGCTCTCGATTTCTACACACACTTCACTTCCCCCATCCGCCGCTATCCGGATATGATGGTGCATCGTCTGCTTGCCAGATATGCCGAAGGAAGCCGCTCTGTCGACAAGCTGAAACTCGAAGACCAGTGCCGACATTCCTCCGATATGGAGCAGCTGGCGGCCAATGCCGAGCGGGCCTCCATACGCTACAAGCAAGTGGAGTTCATGCAGCAGAAGATGGGAGAGGTGTTTGACGGAGTGATATCCGGAGTGACCGAATGGGGCTTCTACGTCGAACTTGACGAAAACATGTGCGAAGGTCTTGTGCCGGTGCGCGATCTCGATGATGACTACTATGAGCTTGATGAGAAGAACTTTTGCCTCATAGGACGCGCCCATCACCAGAAATACACCCTTGGCGACCGCGTGAAAGTACAGGTGGCCCGCGCCGACCTCGACCGCAAACAGCTTGATTTCGCACTGATCAGCGACGAGGGCAATCCCCACAAGCCGAGCCGCGAACGCAACCGCAGTCACGGCCGCAACAATCCGAGCCGCAAATCCGGAAAAGGGAAGCGCAACAGCTCCAAAAAGAGGTGATTGATGAAACACCGGATTGAAATAGATTATTTTATATAGGGATAATTGGGCAGTTTTTTTGATTCTGTTTGCAGGAATCGAAGAAATTGCCTAATTTTGTAGTCGGGTGAGTGCTGCACGAGTAGCACGCTCTGAAATCCGTCAGATCTTGACCGAAGCAGCGGTAGGAGTTTGAGCACTGCGATGTAGAGAGCTTGCCCATTTGCCTCTTTAGCTCAGTTGGCC
>DKWX01000002.1:10545-27642 GCA_002491945.1 Porphyromonadaceae bacterium UBA7141 | reverse complement strand
TCGAATCCGACAAGAGGCTCAAAGTATTTGGACATCCATAACTCATGGTAACGGGCTGATAGCAAAAGTTGATATCTCAGCTTCATCAGCTCAATGCCAAAAAGGTTTTCTCCGCTGTGAAGCGCATGGAGCAATCAGAAAGAACAATAGGATAAATGAAAGGTGCTGCCGCAAGGCAGCATAAGCGTTGAATGTTTTTCATAATTTTGTTTTGGCGGTGTGTTTGTGACAAACATGCCGTTTTTTTCATGTATTGCTCCCCGCGCAACCATTGCGGTGATGCTGATGTTATCAAATACACATCTGGCACCCGCCTGAAATACAATCCATACAGCGATGTACATCTATAATGTAACTTTTATTGTGGAGCGCCACAATGAGGAGCGTTTCCTGAAATGGATGCGATCCGAGGCTCTGCCCGCATTGGTCAATGCAGGGTCGTCGGCACGTAATCCCCGGTTGACGGTAGTGGCCGAAGTGCCCGGTGATTCTGACTTCAGCAGTCATGTATGCAACTTCGCGTTTCAGACCGAACATCCCTCCCTGCCTGAAGCCCATCAATGGGCAGGAGAGTTCCTGCAGCCGGTGTTGGGAATGTATGCGGCCGAATTCGGAGTGGAACAGGCCCTTAGCTTCTCGACTGTCCTGCAGGACGTGGCTCTCTGAGACCCGACAGCATCACACACCGCCGACCGGTTCCGGCCGGCGGTGGTGGTCCCGCCCCCTGATGTCGTGTCAGACATCACTTGCGTCTGGGGGCGATACGGTCGGGATTCGCCGCAAGAAACTGCTTCCACGATGAAGGCCCCTTGGCCAGTGCGGGTTTGTCGCTCTCATAGAAGTGGGTCAGGGCCGCCGCAAGAGCGTCAGTGGCATCGAGCAGCGCCGGCATGTCGCCCTGCGGAATATGCAGTATATGCTGCAGCATAGTGGCTACCTGCTCCTTCGAAGCCGAGCCACGCCCCGTCACCGACTGCTTGATGGATAGAGGAGCATATTCGGCAATCGGAATGTCGCGGGCCAGCACGGCCGCCATGGCCACACCCTGGGCCCGGCCGAGTTTCAGCATCGATTGCACGTTTTTACCGAAGAAGGGAGCCTCGATAGCCAGCTCATCCGGGAGGTACTGGTCGACAAGCGACGTGACCCGCTCGAAGATGCGGCGCAGACGCAGATAATGGCTGTCAAACCTCGAGAGCTGTATCACTCCCATCACCACCACTTCAGGACTCTTGCCGTTGACCCCCAGCACACCATAGCCCATCACATTCGTGCCCGGGTCGATGCCCATTATCACACGCTCATATTTTTTTACCTGTGGATTCATAAGAGATTCTTATAAGAGTGTTCAGATTTGACCGATAGTAATTGAAAGGGTATCTTTTTATACAATCCGCGGCTTCTTTTCTGCCGCCTCCGGCCAGTCGGCAAGTAGGATATGTCATATTCTACTTCACACCGCCCGGAAGCGACTGGAAAGCAACCCCGCATATTGTGTAAATTAAATTTGAACACTTACTTAGAAATGCAAAATTAATAACTCGACCGCTAAAAATGCAATAATTACGGCCTGGAAATTTGCAGAGAAACATAAAATTCTATAAATTTGTCTTTTAGAATGGCATTGAGTGCGGCTTATGGCATATACCCGCGACTTTGCCACGTTGCCGCAGGTCTGAGCCTTTCATGCCGGAAGTCACCCCTGCAGCCAATGAAGTCGTTTAAACTTTTTTCAATCGCAATATCCATCAGGATTTTTAAGTTCGCGTAAAAAGGTTAAAACGACTTCAATAAGTAATGTTCAGATTTAAACGATGAGAGTAAGTGGAAGAAAATCGCTTTATAAAATCTGTGGCCGCGTTGTTGCCGCCTCCGGCCAGTCGGCAAGTAGGATATGTCATATTCTACTTCACACTGCCCGGAAGCGACTGAAAAGCAACCCCGCATATTGTATAAATTAAATTTGAACACTTACTTGCTGACCGCAATAAAACAAAACCATGGATAAATATCAGGAAGCGCTCGCCTCAAGCAGAGTCCTCAGCGATGATGCCGCTGTGGCCGAAGAGGTAAGAAAAATAGTAGAGAAGGCTCATGAATACGCCTCGCCGGAGGTATATGCCTATCTCTTCAGTTCGATCGATCTCACTACCCTCTCATCAGAGGATAATGAACCCGGAGTGGCCGCCTTTACCGAACGCGTCAATGCCTTCGACAGCGAGTATCCGCAATACCGCAACGTGGCCTCAATCTGCGTATACTCCAACTTCGCCGAGGTAGTGAATACCACCCTTGACGTCGAGGATGTGGATGTATGTGTCGTAGCGGCAGGCTTCCCGTCGAGCCAGACATTCCAGGCCGTCAAGGTGGCCGATGTGGCGATGGCGGTGGCATCGGGAGCCAATGAAGTCGACATTGTGATGAATGTAGGGCAGTTTCTTGCCGAAGACTATGAGTCGCTCACCGATGAGATTGTAGAACTGAAACACGCAGCCCGAGATGCTCGCCTGAAAGTGATTCTGGAAACCGGCGCCCTGCGCACCGCCGAGAACATCAAGCGAGCATCGGTGCTGGCCATGTATTCAGATGCAGATTTCATAAAGACTTCCACCGGTAAAATCTATCCCGGAGCCTCGCTTGAAGCCGCATGGGTGATGTGTCAGTGCATAAAGGAATACTACCTGAAGACAGGAAAAAAGGTCGGATTCAAGGCAGCCGGAGGGGTGCGCACAGCCGAGGACGCACTCCATTACTATGCCGTGGTCAAAGAAGTGCTGGGAGATGAATGGCTCAACCGCGACCTTTTCCGCATCGGAGCATCCTCGCTCGCCAATGCACTCCTAAGCGAGATGGAAGGAAAAGAAATTAAATTCTTCTGATTGGAAAATACGCACAGACCGGATTCATACCGAGCCCGGGCGGTGCCGCCTTGCGGCGGCCGCTGCCCGGGCTCTTACGCATAATCCGGCCACATTGCAGACAATTCAAACTAATCACATAACATCACATTCCCATGAGACGTACGACACTCCTCCTGCTGCCGGCTCTGGTCTCTCTTCTGGCCTTTGTAGGATTTAATGCAGTTCATGCCGGTGCAGCCCCGGAACCCGGTAAGAAGCAATACCAGATGTACGGTGTGGCCTTCTACAATCTTGAGAACCTCTTTGACACAATCAACAACAACGGCAAATACGACCTGGAATTCTCTCCGCAGGGGAGCAACAACTGGAACAGCCACAAATACAACACCAAACTCGACAAACTCGGATACGCCATCTCTCAGATGACCACCACCGCCACTCCAATGGGGCCGGCAATCATCGGATGCAGCGAAATCGAGAATGAGTCGGTGCTGCAGGATCTGGTGCGCAACAAGCATATTCGCAAATGGCATCTTCAGGTTGTGCACCACGACAGCCCCGATTTGCGCGGTGTCGATGTAGGCCTGCTCTATAATCCCCGCTTCTTCCGCCTCGAAAACGTCACCAACCACACGCTCCGCATCCCGGAGCTCCCCAACTTCAAGACACGCGACCAGATGTGTGTCGTAGGTGAGCTGGGTGGCTCAAGAGTAGCGGTTATCGTCAATCACTGGCCATCGCGGCGCGGAGGCGCCGAGCAGAGCAGTTATCTGCGCGAAGCGGCAGCGGCCCTCAGCCGTTCAATAGCTGACTCTGTGACGGCTCTGTATCCGGGCATCGGCGTGATAATCATGGGCGACCTTAACGACGATCCGGGCAACCGCAGCTGCTCCGAAGTGCTCGGAGCCGTCAAAAATCCTAAGGACTGCAAGCCCGATGGATTCTACAACCCGTTCTGGAAGAAACTCGACGATGGTATAGGCTCTTACGTGTACCGTGGAAAATGGGACCTCTTCGACCAGATAATCATCAATTATAACCTGCTCACCGGTGCTGATGGCCTCAAATTCAAGGAAGCTCAGGTGCTTAATAAGGAATTCCTCAAGCAGCAGGAAGGAAAATACAAGGGATATCCCTTCCGCACTTTCTCCGGAGGAGCATGGATCGGCGGTTATTCCGACCATCTTCCCACCGAAATTTTCCTGGTCAAGGAAGTGAAATAAACAATATAGGTAAGTGCGCCGCTCTAACCGACGGCAGCAATGCGGGATCGCCACTGATGCGACAAGCCGGAAGCGGCAGAAAAAGAAGCTGCGGATTGTAAAAAAGATGGTTCCCGATAAATTGTTATCGGATTCCATTTCAATTGCTATCGGTTAAATCCGAACACCTGCTTATACTGGATTCGCAACCTTTAATGTCAGTCTCCAATAAGATTCCGGCATATATGAATCTTAATGAATCCTGCCATTGAAAAAGTTCAAACGACATATATTTCTGACGATACGTAACCTCAGATATGAACAGATTATCAATTCTATTACTGCTGGCCGCAGGCGTCACATCAGCCTGGGCCGCACCCACCGGACTGAAGGGGCATGTGATCGATGCCCGTACATCGGCTCCGATAGGCAACGCCAGCCTGTTCCTCAACGATCAGGGAATAATGGTCAATACCGATGCTCAGGGATATTTCCAGATTACTACTGCCGGGCCTGGCACAGATGTGCTTCAGGTTGTGGCATACGGCTACTCGGATCTCTACGTTGATGTGGATATTGTGGCTGATATGGTCAAGAACATCGGCGACCTCGGGATGTCGGTCAGCGGCTACGGCGGCTCTCAGCTCAATTCCGACTCATTCATCTTCGACGAAGACCAGATCAACGATGATGAAAGTGCGCAACAGTATGTAGGCACAATCCAGGGAGCCTCCGACGATATATTCTATCAGGCTGCAAGCTATCAGTATAGCACAGCGCGCTATCGAATCCGCGGCCTTGACTCCAACTGGCAGGAGGGATACATCAACGGGGTGCGTTACAACGACCTCATGCGAGGCCGGTTTAACTATTCCGGCCTCGGCGGAATGACCTCATCCGCTTTCCGCAACAAAAGCACTGAAATAGGCCTCGCTTCATCTGCTTATGGATTCGGCTCGCTCGGCGGCTCGCAGAACTTCACCACCTATGCCTCGCAGTATGCTCCCGGATTCAGAGGAAATCTCAGCTATACCAACTCCAACTACATGTTGCGTGCCATGCTGCAGTATTCCAGCGGTCTGAATGATCATGGATGGGCCTTCTCTGCTTCTTTAATCGGACGATACGCTCCTGAAGGAGTGGTGAAGGGCACATGGTATAACTCTTTCGGATATTCGCTATCGCTCCAGAAGGTGTTCAATAATGAGCATTCTCTCAATCTCTCCACATGGGGTGCCCCCACAGAGCGTGCCGGCAACAACGCCGTCACTCAGGAAGCCTACGACCTGGCCGGCTCCAATCTGTACAACCCTGACTGGGGATACCTCAACGGCAAGAAAATCTCCGACCGTGTCTACAAGACATTCGATCCCTCTGTGATGCTCAACTGGCTCTGGACTCCATCAATGGGAACCACACTCAACACTGCAGTGGCATTCCGATACAATGCCTATCAGCGTTCGAGCTTCGACTGGTATCAGGCAGCCGACCCGCGTCCCAACTACTACCGTAACCTCCCGTCATACTATCTTCCCACGGCCGTCTACAATCCCGAAGACCCCAATGGCTATGAGTCGCAGCTCTACATGGCGCAGAAGGAGCAGTATGATTATATGGTGAATCTCTGGCAGACCGACGAAAGTGTGCGCCAGATTGACTGGAACGGAATCTATCAGGCCAACCTCCTCAACCGCGACTACTTCGACCGCGACCCGAGCCTGAGAGGACAGTCGTCGTATATCCTCAAGAATGAGCACCAGAATCAGTCGGTATGGATGCTCAATTCATATCTCAACCACCGCATCTCCGACATATTCACGCTGCAGGGGGGGGTCAATCTCAACTATACACGCGCCCGTTACTATCAGTCGGTCAAAGACCTGCTCGGCGGTGAATTCTGGCGCGATGTCGACAACTTCTCCGAGCGTGACTTCGCCGGCGACCCCGACAAGCTGCAGAACGATATCCGCTATCCCAACCGTAAAGTCGGCGTCGGCGATACCTATGGCTATGACTATGCCATCCATGCCGTGGCGGCGCGAGCATGGCTGCAGAATGAATGGAACACCACGCGATGGAACGTAAATTATGCTGCCGAAGTCAGCAACACCAACTACTATCGCGACGGATTCATGCAGAACGGCCGATTCCCCGAATCATCTCTCGGCAAAGGCAAGAGCCACAACTTCCTCAACGGCGCGTTCAAGGCCGGAGCCACATGGAAAATAAACGGTCGCAACTACATCACAGCCCATGCAGGCATCGGGTCTCGCGCTCCGCTGATCAGCAATGCCTACATCAACGCCCGTATCCGCGATGCCGCCGTATCCGGTCTGAAATCCGAGAAATTCCTCTCCGGCGACATCTCCTACACCTGGAACTACGACCGCTTCCGCGGTAGTCTGACCGGATTCTGGACCGAACTCTGGGACGGCATGTCGCAGCGCTTCTTCTACGACTACGACCTTGCCACAATGATGACCTACACACTCTCCGGCGTGCAAACAGAATATAAAGGCGTAGAGCTCGGCATGGAGTATGAAATAATCAACGGCCTCAGTGTGACAGCCTCAGGTGCCTTCTCTCGCTATAACTACATGAACAATCCCATCGGCATACGTTCTGCCCAGAACGGCGCCATGGAGGATGTCACCCGCACCACTTATCTTAAGAACTATCACATCGGCGGCACTCCGCAGCAGGCTTATGGCCTGGCTCTCAACTGGGCTGCGCCGGGAATGTGGTTCTTTGAGGTGAACGCCAACTACTTCACCGGCGGATACGTAGACCTCGCCCCCACACGCCATGAGCAGGAATATCTCGAAGGTCTTTGGAAATACTGCACCACTACCGAGGAATATGCCGACCGTGTGGCCGAGTATACCCATCAGGACCGCCTGAAAGATGCCTTCGTAATGAATCTTTCGATTGGCAAGATGATCTATACCAAATTCGGTGCGCTCAACTTCAACCTCAGCGTCAATAACCTGCTTAACAACCGCAACATACAGACCGGCGGTTTCCAGGAGTCGAAGCTTGACTACACCGACTATAACCTCAACAAATTCCCCAACCGCTACTACTACGCGCAGGGAATCCGCATATTCTTCAACTTCGGCGTCCGCTTCTGAGGCCGGTTCCGGTAATTAAAGGATACGCATCATCCATCCCATCGCTCTCTCTCTTCAGAATCAGAAACAAAAGTAATTTACAACCGAAGATTATAATGAAACGTATATCATCATACATCGTTAGTCTGATGCTCTGCACCGGAGCCGCCATGACAGTGGCCTCCTGCAGCGATGACTATGCGCAGCCCCCTATGGAAATCCCCGGTGGCTGGGACAAAATAGGCGACGGCTCATGGGAGAACCCTCTGCAGGTATGGCAAGCCAACAGCGGCTCCACCGTCGACGGACGCGAGGCAAACTGGGTCTGCGGCTACATCGTAGGTTCGATCAACCGCGATTACCCCACATACAGCGAGCAGTCAGCCGATTTCGGCGTGCCCACCACCAATTACAACACCATCATCCTCGCCCAGCTCCCCTACGACAAGGAAGAATGGGAGCGTCAGGGGTATACCTGGGAAGACTGCGTGCCCGTGCAGCTGCCGTCCGGATCAGTGCGCAAGGCTCTTTCTCTCGACCTTAATCCCGGCAACTTCAACCGAATGGTATCCATCCGCGGAATCACCGGCAACAAGTATCTCGGCGCATACGCAGTGCGCTCGGCCGCCGACTTCAAATGGGGCGAAAAGGGTAAATACGAGCCCGAAATCGTGCCCATAGGCTCCGAATATTTCTGCAATTTCTCCGAAAGCCTTGACCTCAACTACTACATCGAGCGCGGCTGGACAAACCTCATGCAGCGCGGCGGCCTCAACGGATGGTCAATCTACAGCAGCAACGGCCTCAGCTATGCCACATGCTCCTCTTACTATGGCGCAGAGTACAGCGGCCCCTACATCAACTGGCTCATCACACCGGCCTTCAACCTCGACCTGGCCAAGGAGAAGACGTTCAGCTTCCGTTCGCGTGCGGCATATGCCAATGCAGGCGGCCTGGAGGTATACGTGCTCACATCGAAGAACCCCTCAGACTGCGAACCTGTCAGACTCGACTGCGTCATCGCCACCCCCGGTGAAACAGGCTATGGCAACTGGGCCGACAGCGGCATCATAAGTCTCGAGGAATTCAGCGGCACCGTCTATATCGGTTTCAGGTTCGAAAGCCAGCGCGGAGGTTCAAGCGCCCAGGTGGAATATAACGTCACCGACGTCAACTACGGCGGCGCTGACCCGGCCGAATGGGAAGTCGTCGACCCGGCATCGATAGGAGAGTTTCGTCTCACTACCGACCTTCAGTCCGACCACTCCTATGCGATGGTCTACGACTCGAAAGTGTTCCAGCCTCTGATTGAAAGCTACAGCTACGGCTATCTCTCGGCATCTGATGTGGCCATCGACAATGGGACATTCACTTCATCGAAAGACAATGCGTTCAGATTCATCGCCGAGGACGGTCACTACGTAATCAAAGACTGCTACGACCGCTATCTCTATCTCGCCCCCTCGTACACGAGCTTCCAGGTGAATCTTGTGCGTCCAGAGAGCGGCTATCTCTGGGATATGGAGCTGCAGCCCGACGGGTCGTGGAAAATCGTCAACATCGACCGCAACCTCGCCATTGAATATGCACCGGATTTCGGCAACGTCTCCACCGTAGCCGCCGGCAGCTATTCAGGCAAGGGGCCGCAACTCTATCTCCTGCAAGAATAATAATCTCCCATCATCAATTATCAAGCAATGAAAGCAATCGCATATAAAGCCATCGCCCGGCGCCTCTTCGGAGGTGCCATGGCACTGGCCGCAATAGCCGGCGGCTCCATCACGCTCGCCGGCTGTCAGGACTCCTACGATGCTCCGGATCTGGAAGTGCCTGTGGCCACTCTGGAGGCCAACACCACACTGGCTGAGTTCAAGCAGCTCTTCGGCGATGAAATCGCCGTGCGCGTACCCTACAAGGACGAAGCATCAAAAACCCCCTATATCATCAAGGGGCGCGTCATCTCGAGCGATGCCTCCGGCAATATCTATAAGTCGCTCGTGATTCAGGACGAGACATCGGCCCTGGCATTCTCCATCAATCAGAGCAGCATGTATATCGACTATCGTCTCGGTCAGGAGCTGGTGGTCAACGTCACCGACCAGTGGGTCGGCCTTTATGCCAACTATTTCCAGATCGGTGCGCTCAGCGAATACAACGGCAATCCGCAGATCGGATTCATGCCCTTCGACGCGTTCCGCGCTGCGTCACAGCTCAACGGGCTCCCCGACCAGGACTTCAAGTATATCCGCTACGGCAATGATGCCCCGGCCGGCGACCCCTACTGCACCATCATTGACCTCGCCACTCTCAAGACAATACCTGCCTACGGCCCATCCTACCTCAACATAATGAGCCAGCTGGTGGAGATCCCCAACGTCAGCTTCGTCGACGCGGGGCAGACTCCGGAGGTCACTTTCGCCACATATCAGGAGACCTGCGACCGCTATATCCGCGATGCGGCAGGCAATCAGCTCAACGTGCGCTGTTCGGGCTACAGCTCATTCTGGAACGAACCCCTTCCCACCGGCACCGGCACCGTACGCGGCATCCTCACCCGTTATAATGATGCGTGGCAGCTGCTGCTGCGCGGCATGGAGGATGTGATTTTTGACACCGCAGGCTCCAAGTCAGAACCATATACCGTGCCCGAGGCCATCGCCATGAACAGCAACGGCCGCGTATGCTGGGTAGAGGGACAGATCATAGGCAGTGTGCGTCTGGGTGTGTCGGAAGTCACTTCGACCGACCAGATTATCTTCAATGCCGCAGATGCAGAAGTCGACAATAATATTGTAATCGCGCCTGCAGCCGATGCATCGCTCGATGAAATGATGGTAGTCAGTCTTCCGGCCGGTTCTAAAATCCGTGAATACGTCAACCTGCTCGACAATCCGCAGGCTCTCGGCAAGACCCTCAAGGTGCAGGGTTCGCTGGCCCGATGGCTCGGAATGCCCGCCGTGACCGACGTGGCCTCCGGAATGTCGGATTTCGAACTTGAAGGACTCCATATCCCGGGTGTTACGGATGCAGGTTCAGGCACAGCCGACGACCCCTATACCGTAATGTACATAATCAATAATCCAGAGCCCCAGGAAAATGTATGGATCGACGGGTATATCGTGGGATTCGTGCAGGGTGCGTCGTTTGACACCGGCGCCACGTTCGGCCCATATAAGGAAGGCGACGACTACGCCGGAGCCAACATCATAATTGGCGAGGCAAAAAGCACCGCCGCCACATCCGCCTCGATTCCCGTCCTGCTCAGCGGCTCTTTCCGCACAGAGTATCGCCTCAACCGCAACCCGGAGAAACTCGGCGTGCACGTCAGGATACTCTGCAACGTAGGCGAAGTGCTCGGCACATATGGAATATCATCCATCTCCCAGATAGAAGAAATAGAATGAACACCCGGTTACTGATAACCCTTATCGTGGCCGCATCCTGCCCGGCGCTTGCAAGCGCCGGGTATGATGCGGCCTATTATTCCCGCATGGACGGGAAAAAACGCGAGACTCTCAAGGCTGCCGCCAAGGAATGCGTGCAGTCGCACCGGCGTCTGGAATATACTGACCTGCCCACTTACTGGCAATACTCCGATGTATATCCCGAACTCGTCGACGGCAAGAAACGCTGGTGGGAGATGTACTCCGACGAGATGTGTCTGATTCGGGCCGGTCAATCGGCCAAATCATCCTTCTCGGCCAATCATATGCAGCGCGAGCACAGTGTGCCGAAATCATGGTGGAAGGTAGGCAATGATGTGGAGTATACACCGGCATATTCCGACATGTGGAATCTCTATCCTTCCGATGGCGCCGCCAATATGGCCAAAAGCAACTATCCGCTCGGTCCGGTAGACGAAGCTTACTTCGACAACGGCGTCACCCGCGTAGGTCTCCCTGTGCCGGGTTACGGCGGCGGGTCAGGTGCCGTATTCGAGCCGGCCGATGAATACAAAGGGGATTTCGCCCGTGGATTCTTCTACATGGCCACCGTCTATGACGACATATCATGGGCCGCGCAGTACGACTGGATGTTTACCCGCTCTGCATATCCCACCCTACAGCCGTGGGCCTATGAAATGCTCCTGCAATGGGGGCGTCTCGACCCTGTCAGTCAGAAAGAGATACTGCGCAACGATGCCGTGGAGATTTCGCAAGGCAACCGCAACCCCTTTGTTGATTTCCCGGAACTTGCCGAATACATCTGGGGCACACGCACCTCGGAGGTATTTTTCTTATCCGGGCAAGGAGGGCCTGTCACACCCCCCATCACCGGCGACCCGGAACTGACCATGCCCGTCAACGGCGAATCCATCGACTTCGGCCAGACGGCCGTCGGTGGGGCCATGACAGCATATGTCACTCTGCGTGGCGGCAACTTCAAAGAGGCACTCAGCGTGCGCGTCGGCGGGGCCGACAAGGAGATGTTCAATCTTCCGGTGCGCACAATCCCTGCATCCTCAATCAATACCACAGGCGAGTATCTGCTGGCTGTGGAGTACACACCTGTCGGTATCGGACGCCACACGGCGACACTCGGTATATATGACGGCGGAATGGATACTACCGTAGGTGTGACACTGATAGGAGAAGGATGCCCGGTGCCGCAGCTCACACCGATTGTGGCTCTGCCGCCAGCTGACCTGACCGACTATGCCTATACGGCCACATGGATGCCCGCTCCGGAGAATGAGACAGTGGATTTTTACGTAATCTACCGCACCCGCTTTCTTCCCGACGGCATAGAGACCGACCAGATGGAAGTCACAGGCACATCTCTGCGTATCGAAGGGCGCGACCCGTCGGTGATGGAGACATACCGCGTGTGCTCATCGCGTCTCGGATTCCTCTCGGAAGCTTCCAATACCATTACAGTCGAGACATCCGCCGTGGATGAAATCCAGGCCGGCGGCTCTCTTATAATGGGGCGTGCGGAGGGAGGAATACGCATCATCACCGACATCCCGGTGCCGGCAATCGACATATATGATGCAGCCGGAATCCACACGGGGCATTACACCACCCCGTCTCACGGTGACTTCATCCCGCTCCGGCCTGGCGTCTATCTGGTGACTTCTCCAGTATTGCGCCGCCCTGTCAAGATAATAATCTAATATCCCGACAGTCGCCTTCAGGGCGACACCATGACACATGAAACATAACTTTACAATGGCGGCGCTCCTGTCGGTGCTTGCCATCAGCGGCTCCGCCACCGATTACTCCTCGCTCGAAGGACTCTGCGGAGCTCAGCTCAAAGAGGCGGTAAAAGCAATCGCACTGCCGCATACCCAGATTTCCTATGGCGATGCCACATGGGATGCATTCGAAAAGGCAGACGTGCGTCTCATCGATGGACGTGAGGCATGGTTTGACATGTACTCCAACCGTCTGGTATGGGTGGCCAACGGCCACTCCGGTATGAATATCGAACATGCCGTGGCTAACTCCTGGTGGGGGGGAGAGAAAAATGCGGCCTACAAAGACCTGCATCACCTCAACCCCTCGGATGCCGATGCCAACGGGCGCAAGAGCAATCATCCGCTTGCTCCGGTGGCCCGCGTCACATGGAGCAACGGACTATCCTGCATCGGTTCGCCGGCTGCCGGATATGGCGGGGGGGCCTCTACGGCGTTTGAGCCGGCCGATGAGTATAAAGGAGACTTCGCACGTGCATATTTCTATATTTTCACCCTATACGATGATATCTCCTGGCAGAACTCGCCGGCCTGTATGTATGAACTCACTGCATGGCCCACACTTCAGCCCTGGGCTTATGCCATGCTGCTTGACTGGGCTGCTTCCGACCCCGTCGACGAGCGGGAGTCCGGACGTAACGCCGCAGTGGCCGGAGTGCAGAAGAATGAGAATCCCTTCGTGGCTATTCCCGGTCTGGCCGAACATATATGGGGTATGAAGAGCGATGTGCCCCTTTCGCTCAAGGAGGCCATGACCGAACCTGTGCCCAATCGTCCGGAAGCCCCCGTGTTCGGCGACTATACACTGGCCGGAGTCAACACCTGGAGCGGCCGCTGGTGGGATTCCTTCGAGATGGAGATTACTGCTCCCGAAGGCACGTCAATCTATTACGCGACAGGCGTGGATGGTGATTTCATCCCGTATGAAGAGGCCATAACCATCCCGGCGGCCGACGAACCCGGTGAGAGCCTTACCTTCCGTGCATATGCAGAATCACAGCTTGACGGACTCCCATACCGTAGCCCGGTGAGCACAATCACCCTGACCTCATTCCGCGAAGGTGACAATGACTTCATGCACGCCACATGGCAGCGTGTGGCCGACGACTCGGAAATCAACGAAGAGTCAGTCTACGTGGCCGTATCATCCAAGGCATTCGCCTCAATGGGATATGAAGAGGGTTCAAGCTCTACATCCAACTATATCAAGACACCCGGCAACGTGGATGTAGCCGATGGCATAATCACCCTTCTTCCCGAAGGCACGGCGCTGCTGAAACTGCAGCCCTCAGGCGGGGGAGAATGGTATGTGCAGGTATGCGACATGACACTCGAGCCTCTGGGATACCTCTGGACCGATGCCGCCAAGAAGTGCTACATCCGCGAAGAGGGTATGGCCACCGAAATCAGCCTTACAGCCGACGGAAACACCGCCATAAGCTTCGGCTCGACCTACGGCACATTGCAGTACAACGCCCAGTCGCCCCGTTTCAGCATCTACACCTCAAAACAACAGCCCATCGAACTCTATCGCTGCATTTCGCAGACAGTAGGGGTTCAAGCTATCCCCTCGGTAGATGATTCGTCTATTGATGCATCGGTTGAAGAATGGTACACCATTCAGGGAGAACGTTTGAGTGGCACTCCCACGGTTCCCGGTCTCTACATCCTTGTCCGAGGCACCCGCGCCACCAAGCACCTCCTCCGCTGATTCTACCACTCGTTTGGCCTCTGCTCAGATGGGGATGCGTCGCCCGCACAGAACGCATAGGCCAGGCAAATAAATACGAACCTCTGCCATCACCCCGTCTGCCCGGCTTATGCGCTGCGGCAGACGGGGTGATTCTTTTTTAAGATTTAATTTTATACAATAGTTCGGTATTTTCTGTGATGAAAAATTTGTAATAACTTGATATTCAATGTGTTGTACGAGATTTGGGCTATTGTGTAACCCGTTGGCCTTCAAATAGATACACTGTTTTTACCGAACTATTGTTTATAAGCTGCTGAAAATAAAAAGTCTACATTTGCAGTATGGCGGCATTTTCCATATGTTGGAAATTGATTTAAAAATAATTAAGGTTTTTTGCTAAAATTTGAATATTTGTGAAATATGGTTTATATTTGCAATATGTAACTAAAACATTGATGATTTAGTTGGCCACGTTTGATTTGTTATTCACACGAAGAGTAAATTTAGTGAATCCCACAAGTTGAGCAGAAAGCGTAGCCCATTATGCTGACCATCGGGACTTAGTGAATCTGATCGCATAATCGGTTGGTTGTAATACATAAATGTCAATATATGATGAACAATATGGAACGATGGAGATTCTTCACAATAGGTTTTGTGATGGCCGGATGTTTTGCATTCGCTTCGGCTAATGGTGCGGCAAAAAGATGTTTTACTGTGCTTGATGAAGAAAGTAATCCTGTGGCCGGAGCTGTAGTGGCTGTATCAGACTCAGTGACAGTGGTCCATGACGAGGCTGTAGTGACGGATGAGTATGGCAAAGGTTGCATTGAGGAGGAGTTTACGGAATCGGCTATGGTGGAATTCCGTGCATTGGGATTCGAACGTATGGCATCCCGTTATGCCGACTGTCGCGATACTGTAGTATTGCGGCATGACGCAAGATATCTTGAGGAACTGACTGTAGTGGCCAATAAGGATGTGATGACGCAAAAAGGGGGCACATTTGTATTTACTCCTGGCAGCCTTAAGACCGAGGTGCCTAATGTGTTCACACTTATTCAGTACGTCCCGCTGGTGGATTATGTCAATGGGGTTTTCAAGATTCTGGGTAAGCAGGATGGCTCGTTGAAAATAAAGATCAACGGACAGGAACCACGCGAATGGGGAGGAGCTGTAATGCAGGTATTGCAGTCATTTCCCGCGACAAGCATAAAGCGTATTGAAATCACTCCGGAAGCCGGAGCATCGGAGGGTGCTTCCTTTAAGGGTGGCATACTGAATATCATAATGGATATTCCTGACGAGGGAGTATTGAACCGCATAAGTACAAGCGCAACTTACAATCGCCGACTCTCAAACTCTGATTCATATTGGCTGGCATGGCGCACAAACCGTTTCAAAGGTTCGGCTACGATAGGATTCTCCCAAAGGGCATTCGACAATTCCACAGAAGATGTCTATGACTATCATGAACTCGGGAAAAGGGTAGAGGAAACGACACATACTAAGTCCGACGAGCAGTCGGTCAGTGGAAGCGTTTCAATGACATATAACCTTACATCAACCGGAGTCATAGGTGTGGGTCTTGGTGTGCAGAGCGGTCATGAATGGTCGTTGCATAGCTCGGAAGGTCTGACGACACAGCTTAACGGAGTGTCAACCCGGAGTTCGTTTGAGCGTTCAAGCCGTACTCCGTGGTATACCCCGGCATGGGGTGTTTCGGCATGGTACACAGAGCGTCCCAATCCCCGGAAAAACTCGATTGACATTTATGGAGGTTATTCCCACAATTCGATTGCTTCACGCGAAGATTATGACGGACGAGAGGAATCGATATTTCCGTATGGACGTTACTGTCTGCTGAACAATGAATATACCAGCGGAGTGTTTCAAGGTCGGTTTAATCAGATTCTGTCGCAAAAACATATCATACAGACAGGTTATGTTTTCAACCTGCTTGACATGCATGATGTGCAGCATCCCGAGATTTCAGACATCAACGACTTTCACTACAAGGAAATCACCAATCGTGCTTATATCAGCTGGGGAGCATATTTCAGCCAGCTGTTTTCAATGACACTTGGAATGAGTATTGAGAACCTGCATCTGTCAGGAATTCAGACAAATGGAGATACTCATTTCAGCCATGACTATTTCGGGGTATACCCTATGGCAAGTTTCTCGTTCAATATCCCGAATGGTGCTCAGAGCATATCGCTGAGTGTGGCAAGAAAAATCGAGGCTCCATTATACCTGTCTTTAAATCCTTTCAAGGAATGGAGTAGCGCGAACTCCTATCATGTAGGAAATCCGGATATCAAGCCTTCCACGCCGTGGACAGTTGGTCTGGTATACTCATTCCTCGGCAATTGGGTTTTTTCGGCCAACTATAAGCATGATCCGGATATGCGCGATAACTATACTTTCGAGAAAGACGGATATACAGTGTCGAGTGCCATGAACATGACAAAATATGATTATGCCAATGTCAATCTGGAGTATAGCCGTTCATTCTGGAACAGGCTGCGGCTAAACGTAGCAGCCGGACTGACATATTTTTCGAGAGCAGGTGAGTTCGACGGGGTGCTTCGTAGCCGTGACGAAATGGTATTCAATACCAATGTGCGGGCTAATTTAGTGCTTTCGCAACGCCATGCGTGGCGTGTGTCAATGGCATTCCGTTACCGTACGCCTGACGGAGGCCTTACAAGCGACGGGCTGCATTCCTATACCTTAATGGCCGATATGAGCAAGGAATTCGGTTCATCATGGCAACTGAAACTATCGTGTGACCGGATACTCTTCAATCGTGCGGCTACCACGTTTGACAGTGATACATATAGCTATTACATCCGGACAGTGCATATCCCGGTGCAGCTGAACCTATCGGTATCATATACCTTCGGCAACATGCTGGTGAAAGGTGCCCAGGACCGTTCGATAGATATCAAGTAGCCGTAACGCAAAGATTAAGTAAGTGTTCAAATTTAACCGATAGTAATTGAGATGGAATCTTTTATACAATCTGCGG
>DKWX01000002.1:0-10240 GCA_002491945.1 Porphyromonadaceae bacterium UBA7141 | reverse complement strand
TCCGCACCGGAATCGACTAAAAAATAAGTCCGCATATTGTATAAATTAAATTTGAACACTTACTATGACATTTAATTTTAAGAAAAATAAAATCCATGTATATCAGCAGCTGGAACACTCAGACTGTGGCCAGACGTGTGTGCGTATACTATGCCGATATTATGGATTGAAAATGTCATCATCATTTTTGCGGTCTATTATAGAGGGTAGCCGTCAAGGAATGTCTATCGGCGAGATTCGTAGCACTCTTGAGAAGCTTGGTTTTGAGACGGTGGCTGTCAAGGTCCCGATAGAAAAGGTCAGGGATGGTCAAATGAGGGATATTATAGGCATCTTGTGGAGCGCCAGCTTGTGACGATAGAATAATCCCGGCTCTGTCACAAAAATGAAGGGGGACAAAAAAAGGGGAGTGGGGTGAAATTGGTGGATGGAAAGTTTTGGATATTGGAAATTATTTGTAATTTTGCGCGTGGATAAGCGCCATAGGCTTTGGGCTGATGGCAAAGGGGCAGAATCACTCCCCTTGTCGTGAGGCGCTACTCCGGCTAACCTTAAATCAAGTTATATCAAAAGCAGTAGTATCCGCCGCTCCGCAATAGTCAGTCACTCCCCTCACGGCTGATGCACTGCGCAAAACCCCAGACAATATGTTGCCAGGCACAAATGTCAAGACATTAGACCGTGTGGTGGTCCGTTTCTCGGGCGACTCCGGCGACGGCATGCAGCTCGCCGGTAATATCTTCTCCAATGTATCGGCCGGAGAAGGTAGCCAGATCAGTACATTCCCGGATTATCCCGCCGAAATCCGCGCTCCGCAAGGTTCGCTGAGCGGCGTGAGCGGTTTCCAGGTCAATGTGGGCAAAGGTGTCCACACCCCCGGCGACGAAGCCGACGTGCTCGTAGCCATGAACCCTGCCGCGCTCAAGACCAACCTCCGCTACCTCAAACCCGGAGGCATCATCATATGCGACGTCGACACATTCCGCCCAGCCGACCTCCGCAAAGCCGAATACGCCACCGACGACCCCGTGGCCGAACTCGGCATCGACCCCTCCCGCATAATGCTTGTGCCGATGACGACACTGCTCAAGAACACCCTCTCCGACTCCGGCATGGATCCCAAGGCAGTGCTCAAATGCAAGAACATGCTTGCCCTCGGCCTTATCTGCTGGCTTATGGATCGCCCTGTAGAAAGCGTGCTCCGCAAGCTTCAGGCCAAATTCGCCAAAAAGCCCGCCGTCTATGAAGCCAACGCCAAGGTGGTGCAGGCCGGATGGGACTACGGCCACAACACCCACTCATCGATGTCGACCTATCGCATCGAGACAGATGCTGTGCGCCCCGGCACATACACCGATGTCAACGGCAACACCGCCACAGCGTGGGGGCTTATCATGGCCTCCGAAAAGAGCGGACGTCCGCTATTCCTCGGTTCCTACCCGATTACCCCTGCCACCGACATTCTCCATGAACTGGCCAAGCGCAAGGATCTTGGCGTGAAAGCCTGCCAGATGGAAGACGAGATTGCCGGCGTATGCTCAGCCATTGGTGCAAGCTACGGCGGACATCTTGCGGTAACATCCACATCCGGTCCGGGTCTGGCCCTCAAAGGTGAAGGAATCGGACTGGCCGTAATGGCCGAGTTGCCACTCGTGGTAATCGATGTGCAGCGTGGTGGCCCGTCCACCGGACTCCCCACCAAGACAGAGCAGACCGACCTCATGCAGGCCCTCTACGGCCGCAACGGCGAGTCGCCTCTCTGCGTGCTTGCCGCCGCCAGTCCCACCGACTGCTTCACTATGGCATTCGAGGCTGCCCGCATAGCGATAGAGCACATGACACCGGTGATACTCCTCACCGATGCCTTCATTGCCAACGGCTCGTCGGCATGGCGCATACCCGAAGATGGCGATTTCCCCGAGATACGCCCCCATTTCGTGAGCGCCGACATGCTGCAGCAGGGGTGGAAGCCTTTCGACCGCGATGAGAGTCTGGTGCGTTACTGGGCCATCCCCGGCACCGAAGGTGCGATGCACCGTGTGGGCGGACTTGAAAAAGACATCCGCACATCGACCATATCGACAGATGGCCGCAACCATGCCGAGATGGTACGAATCCGCCGCGAGAAAGTGGCACGCATAGCCGATGATATTCCCGCACTCGAAGTGGCAGGCAACCCCGACGCCGACACAATTCTAGTGGGCTGGGGGGGCACGTATGGTCATCTCTACACTGCCGCCGAGGAACTCAATGCCGCCGGCCATGATGTGGCCTTCGCACAGTTCCGCTACGTCAATCCCCTGCCCAAGAACGCTCTTGAAGTGCTGCGGCGCTACCGGCGTATCATCGTGGCTGAACTCAATACAGGCCAGTTCGCCGACTATCTCCAGATGCATCTGCCCGAAAAGGAAGTGCTACGCATAAACAAAGTAGAAGGACAGCCCTTCATGGTGCGCGAGATAGTGGAAGGAGTGTTACACCATATCGCACAGGCATAAAGCCGGCGGCATCAGATCCATACTTTCAGTCAGGGTCCGGGCCGCAGGACGGCCGGACCGTACAAACAAAAGAAACCCATGGAAACCAACAATACATCTGCGACCTTCGCTCCGCAGGATTATAAGAGCGAACAGAGCGTGCGGTGGTGCCCCGGATGCGGCGACCATGCCATACTCAACGTGCTTCACAAAGCCATGGCCCAGATCGGGGTGGCTCCAAAAGACACGGCTGTCATCTCCGGAATCGGGTGCTCGTCGCGTCTGCCATACTACATGAATACCTACGGCATGCACACCATCCACGGGCGTGCCGCAGCCATAGCCACCGGTCTGAAGACGGCCCGACCCGACATGACCGTATGGCAAATCTCAGGCGACGGCGACGGACTCGCCATAGGCGGCAACCATTTCATCCACGCAGTGCGCCGCAACATCGACATCAACATCCTCCTCTTCAATAATAAAATCTACGGACTGACAAAAGGCCAGTACTCTCCGACATCCGACCGCGGGGCAGTTACAAAATCCTCCCCTTACGGCACTACCGAAGACCCCTTCATTCCGGCAGAACTCGTATTCGGCGCACGCGGCAACTTCTTTGCCCGCTCTATCGATGTGGCCCTCGACACGACAAAAGAGGTAATGGTGGCGGCAGCCTCCCATAAGGGAGCCTCGGTGGTGGAAGTGCTGCAGAACTGCGTGATATTCAACAACGGCATCCACTCCTTCCTGACCGACAAAGAGCAGCGTGCCGACCATACGATACATCTTCGCCACGGCGAGAAGATGCTCTTCGGCAAGGAGATGCAGCGCGGACTGGTGCAGGATGGTTTCGGTCTCAAGGCAGTGACCGTAGGCGAAGACGGCTACACGCTCGACGATGTCCTGACCCACGATGCCCATACCCCCGCCAACTTCCTGCATCAGCAGCTTGCCATGATGGACGGCCATGAGCTCCCGCTGGCAATCGGAGTGATACGCGACGTAGAGGCTCCCACCTACGAGGCAGAAGTGGAGTCGCAGGTAGAGCAGGTGCGTGCCAGGAAGGGGTTCGCCTCACTGCGCGACATGATAGAGCGCACCTCAGAGACCTGGACTGTCTGAATGGCTGTATCCCCCTGCGGCGCATAATGTGTCAGCCCGGAGCTGTAGCCACGAGGAGGAGCGATGTCGCGGCCAATTCATAAAATCAGACAGAAATCAAGCCCCCGTCTTTAAGCGAAAGCAACGTTTTCGGATAAAGACGGGGGCTAAAAATAGTGAAAAAACTGCACGAACGAAAAAATGATGTGCATTTTTGAGGGAAAAATTTTCACAATTGGAATTTTATCACTTAATTTGCAGTCTGAAACGCCGTAAGCTTCCTGTATGGATTGACGGCGAGAGTCCATTGGTGCCTCCGTGCGGGTGTAGCGAGAGCCGCCGTCCGCATGAGAAAGAGTGCCGATATGGTGTAGCAAATCAATATTAACTAAAATAAAATTTTCAACAACTATGTCTGATGTTGCAAGCAAAGTAAAAGAGATCATCGTCGACAAGCTGACTGTAGATGAGGCAGAGGTAACTCCCACTGCAGAATTCAGCAAGGACCTGGGAGCAGATTCACTCGACACAGTGGAGCTGATCATGGAATTCGAGAAGGAATTCGGTATCTCTATCCCCGACGAGGACGCTGAGAAGATCACAACTGTAGGCGACGCTATCTCTTACATCGAGGGTCATCTGGGTTAATCCAGCCTCAGAGTCTCCCAAGGGGGCTGGCATCACCAACTCCCGTCGTAGCCTTTCATCATCGCAACGAAGAGCATCGCCTCCCTCCGGCCGAATGGCGGAGCGGGGGAGAAGTCAAAGCGACACAGAGGGCCATAGCGCCCGCTGGATTATTCTTAGACTACACACACAACACCTAAGAGTCGGGTCTGGAAGCCGCAGGCAGCCAGGTGCTGACTCTTACTTACTTAATTAATAATCACTCCAACCCAATTTCCTCATCTATGGAATTAAAAAGAGTTGTAATTACCGGACTCGGCGCTCTCTCTCCGCTCGGCAACAACGTGGCCGACACATGGAAAGCAGCCGTCGAAGGCAAAAGCGGCGCAGGCCCTATCACCCACTTCGATGCGACGCTCTTCAAGACGCAGTTTGCATGTGAGGTGAAGGATTTCAAACCCGAGGAGCACTTCGACCGCAAGAAACTCCGTCAGCTCGACCTCTACGCACAGTATGCGCTTGTGGCTGCGAAGGAGGCAATCGACGACGCGAAGCTCGATTCCGAAGAGGGTGTCGACAAGAATCGTGTCGGTGTAGTGTTCGCCGCCGGAATCGGCGGTCTCCACACGTTTGAGGAGGAGGCCGGATATTACGCCATCAACGCCGACAAGGGTCCGAAATACAATCCCTTCTTCATTCCGAAAATGATTGCCGACATCGCGGCCGGTCACATCTCGATTGACCACGGTTTCCACGGTCCCAATTTCGGCACGGTATCGGCCTGCGCATCCAGCAACAATGCACTGGTCGACGCCTTTAATCTCATCCGTCTCGGTCATGCCGACGCCATCGTGGCCGGTGGCGCGGAAGCCGCAATATTCCCCGCAGGTGTGGGCGGCTTTAACTCGATGAAGGCCCTCTCTACCCGCAACGATGACCCGGTGGGTGCATCACGCCCGTTCAGCGGCTCGCGCGACGGCTTCGTAATCGGCGAGGGCGCCGCTGCCCTTGTGCTCGAAGAGCTTGAGCACGCAAAGGCCCGCGGTGCGAAAATCTATGCCGAGGTGGCAGGCGGCGGCCTCAGCGCCGATGCTTACCACATCACTGCTACCCACCCCGAGGGGCTGGGCGCACGTCTGGTGATGGAGAATGCCCTGCGCGATGCCGGAATGAAGCCTGAGGATATCGATTATATCAATCTTCACGGCACTTCCACACCCGTCGGCGACATATCCGAGGCAAAAGCAATCAAGCAGGTATTTGGCGACCACGCCTATAAGATGAACCTCAGCTCCACCAAGTCGATGACGGGCCACCTCCTCGGTGCTGCCGGTGCAATCGAGGCTCTCTTCAGCGTCAAGGCCATCGAAGACGGCATCATACCCCCGACGATCAATCACGTCGACGGCGACAACGACCCGGAGGTGGACTATGATCTCAACTTCACATTCAACAAGGCTGTGAAGCGCGACATTAACGCCGTGCTCTCCAACACCTTTGGTTTCGGAGGCCACAACGCCTGCATAATCATTAAGAAATACAAAGACTGACACGCGACTCCGTCATTCCATGTCATTTCCCTACGGGCATATGGCATGAAACACAGATAGAAATAATCCCTGCCATCCGCACCAGCGGACGGCGGGGATTAAACATATATCATGCGGCGTGTCATCCCTCCGTCCACAGGTATGTCGGCCCCATTGATGAAGTCATTGTCGGGAAGCGTAAGGAATAGGGCGAGCCGCGCCACATCCGAAGGGCGTCCTACGCGTCGCGAAGGGTGCTGTGCGGCATCGGCCTGAGTCAGTTCCGACTCATCGCCGGTGTGTATCCATCCCGGCGAGATGCAATTGACGGTAATGCGCCATTCCGCCAGCGACATCATCAGAGCGTGCGTAAGAGCCGCCACGCCTCCCTTTGAAGCCGAGTAGCACTCAGTGCCCGTTTCGCTCTGTAAGTGCCTCGTAGAGCTTATCAGCACCATCCGTCCGCCATAAGGATTAGGGTAGGGAAGCCCCTTACGCCATTCTGCCCATTTGCATGCCATCAGATATGCCGGGCGCAGATTGACATCGATCGTATTGTCAAATATATCAGCCGAGCCCCCCTCTACAGGCAACTGCCGAAATATTCCGGCATTACTCACGATGATATCAATATCATGCCAGGCGAGGAGTACATTATTCATAGCAGCCTCAAGCGCGCGAGGATCGGCCACATCCGCCTGACAGAACCGTATCCCCTCGCCGGTGGTCAGGCGCTGGCCGGCTACGGCATCGATATCGATTACGGCCACCTTGCATCCGGCGCGTGCGAAAGTGCGTGCGATTTCCAGTCCGATGCCGTTGGCGCCACCCGTCACCAGTACCCTCCGCGGAGGGTATTTCCCAAATAATCCGGCGGCAGAGGTCACCGTATGCCGGGGTGAGGAGGATTTCTGCAGGCGGCCGTTGCGCAGGTCGTCCATGCGGCGTTCAAGATAATTGTCGGCCATATGTCAATTCAATAATATGTCAGTCGTGTGATATAGGTTCATATTGCGACAGCGCCGAGCGCAGCCCTTCGGTCACCATCACGCGTAGTTCAGGCGGGTCAATCACCTTCACGGCGTCGCCGAAACTGATTATCTCATGCACAAGCTCATAGTTAAGCTGCAGCCTATAGGAGAATATACTGTAGTCATCATGTATCTCCTCCTGCTGCGAATGATGCATCGGCAGCGCCCGCATATACTTTGCCTGGCGAGACGATGCCCTGAGGCGCACATCATAAATCGGAGCGTGCGATGTCGTGATGCCTATTACCGAGCCGAAATAATCGGCAGCCGTCAAACCTTCAGGCATCGTAAACATCAGCTGGGTCAGTGTAAGCGCCTTGATGCGGTCGAGCGCGTAGGTGCGGATTCCGCCATCTTTCTCTCGCCGCCCGAGCATATACCAGCGTTGCTTGTATCGCTTCAGAAAATATGGGCTGAAGATTATGTCGCGTTCTGCGCGCGAGCGGTTGAATCCGGCATACGTGAAGCATACCTTTTCCGAATTGCGTATCGCTTCAAGCACAAGCGGGAGAAATTCGCGTGCCGAGGGCACATCCTCAACCTCCACACGGTCGGAAGCGTCGGGCGAATCAGAGATTGCGCCGTTGACGGCATAATTGTCGAGCATAAGGTTGGTCAGCGACCTGTTGCGCGATAGCGAGGCCTGGTCGATATAATATTGCCCCGACTCATCGCAGTTGATATCGATATGGAAATTCTGTTCGATAGAACGCCGGTAATGAAAGAATGTGCGCTCCGGGAGCGGCTGGCCGTTGGAGATGGAGGAGCGTAGCCACAGGCTGCCGAGACGCTCGCGCGAGAGACGTCCGTAGCGAGTGAGCGTATCGATAATCCATACATACCGGCTGAAGAGGTCGCGTGTCATAGGCTCATGGCGGAAGAATGGTTTTAGACGGCGGGATACCTGTATATCTGTATACATCCCTGTCCGGCAGACGATTCTTCGACTGCCGGCAGCAGGTCAGCGTGGACCTGCGCCACTTCCGGCTTCAAAAATAAGAAAAATATCTGATAAAACCTCCGGCTTGCAGATAAAAAACGTCGTGAAAGCCGGTCATAACATCAATGGCGGATTTGCTCAAATAAAAAAAAATTTGTAAATTTGCAGTATCTTCCGATGGCAGTACGCGCGGCGTTATGCCGATAGCCGATTATCCGGCGCTCCGGCATATCCGGAGAGTGGCCACAGAAGAATGAGGATTGTCTCATGGTGTAATGGTAGCACTACAGATTTTGGTTCTGTCTGTCCAGGTTCGAATCCTGGTGAGACAACATCGAAGCCCCCCGGCAGCCGCATGGTCGCCGGGGGGCTTGTCTTGGTTCATTACCTTGCCACGACATCCCTTCCTCCTGGAGAGGCGTGCCGCATCCGAACTCCGTCTGCTGACAGCATTAATGTGTGGCTTGACATGATTCATTTACTTTGCATACGCTTGTCAGAATAGAGCCTTTATGACGCAGGAGTCGGAGCCATAAGTTGCCTTAACGGTGTAGATGCCGCCGGCCAGACCTGTATTTATGTTGCCTTCGGCGTCTTTGGCAGCGAATACGCGGCGTCCCTGTATGTCATAGACCTCAACGTCGGCCTTACACGACAGAGCCAATACAGCTCCGGGGAGAGCCTTCAGTCTGATATTCCCGTCAGAGGCTACTGTGCCGACAGCGCTGTCGCCAGTCAGAGGAATTATGTATCCGTAGCTGTAGTTCTCGTCCTGTAAGTCCCAGAGAGTGTCCACACTGCTTGCGAAGATACTCAGGTCGTCGGAAGCACATGAAAATCCGAGCATCGGAAGATTTTCGTATGTTTCAGCCATGCCGGTGTCAGTATCCATGTAAGTAAAAGAATGGCAGATATTTTCCTCCATCCAGGATTTAACCTCTTCCGAGGCTTTGGATCTGATATAGTCGTAGAGAGGCAGCCATTCCTTGTCGCGCAGTTTGATATAGGCTTCGCTCGCCAATTTTCCGCCGTAGGCGAGCAGAGTGCCGTCGGACGTCATGGCGGTGGGGGTGAATTTGTCGACACCCTCGATCAATGCAGGTGCGCTTTCTCCCGTAGTCAGGTCGAAGATATAGGGATTGCAGAAAGACTGACTGGGACCTTCCGGAATGGAGGTGTCATCAAATACGATACGGTCCTGGCGCATGGCAGCCATCGTACCCTTACCGTCCATATATGCGACGTTCATGCTGAATAACGGCTGTTCGTAAGTTAACTTGTCGAAATTAATGTAGAACTTCTCCAGAAGCTCATTGAATTCCATGGCCTTTGTCTCATAAAAAGCGATGTCCTCCTGATACCGGGCATACATCTCATCGGTCATGTAGTCATATACGTCAGGGTAGTACTCCTGCTGGTATCCGGATGCATAGTATGCCTCCAGAGCATCATGATAGTCTTCAAGTTGCTCGTCGTTCATGTACGTTTCCGGATTGGGTTGCATCATATCGAATTCGCCCGGGTCCTCAAACTCATAGTGATTGGGGTTGATGAGTTCTTCGGCCACCATGCGGTAGCTCCATTCCCCCTTTTCGTCCTTTTCATAGAGTATCGGGAAGTTGAACCGCCCCGAATAGTCGTGGGTATGGCCGAATATAGTTTTCCCATCGTCAGAAATCACATGAGCATAGACATACTGGTTGGGGCATCCGGTGAAATCGATTTCAGGATAGGGTAGAATCACAGGCTGACTCCAATTGCCATCCTCTCCAAGAGTCCATATCATGGGGACCACATCGACAAGAGTGTCAAGATTGTCGGAAGCAAGCACACTTCCGATACCGCATATCATAGAGCCGTCGGCATTGATGCCGGTCAGATAAATGGTGCGTTCGGCATTGTAGGGGAGAGTGTGCCATTCGCCGTTCTGCCAGTATTCCGGGCAACCGTCATACATGGTGTTGCCCACCATGATGCCGTTGTCAGACCATGCCTTGCCGTGGCCGGAGGTATAGAAGTGCATGTCTGACTCAGATTCCGGGCCATAGACATATTGATTGTCTGTCTTAAGGTCAGTAATCATCATTACGCCATTTTCCTCACATACCACATAGCGTCCGTCGGGCGAAATCTTGGTTATGGTCTGTTTCGGCAACGACTGCGGTGCTGTAGGCAGAGCCTGCATGGTTGTGGCTCCGAGGATTACGACAGAGCCAAGAAGTAAAGATTTTCTCATAGATTGAATATATAAAAATAAGAGAGTTTGAATTTAAGAGGTGATGTTATAGATGTCGTTGAAAACAGTTTAAACGACGTCACGTGCCTGACACGAATGTTTATGTGTCCTGACACCTGGTGATTTCCTATATCATGATATCCTTGAGTCAAGTTCTTCGGAATGTCATTGGGATATCTCCGGCAGATAGTCCGGGCATATTAAATGGAGAGATGACCGGGCTATTCCTTTTCCTCAAACAGGCCTTCGGCAAGCTGAGAGTCATCGGTGACATCCTTATAACGCGAGTTCGGGAT
>DKWX01000031.1 GCA_002491945.1 Porphyromonadaceae bacterium UBA7141 | reverse complement strand
TTAACTGAATATCCCTAATTTATATCAACAGTTCGGCAAAAACAGCGTATCTGCCTGAAGGCCGGTATCAACGGCGATGTCCCCCGGAAACACGCAGGTAGCTGCCGGCCTTCCGTTCCTGCTCCTGAGCCTTGGTCAGCAGCTGTCTATATTTCCGCATGGCCTTTTCTGCCTTCTGACGGGCGCTGCGCGATTTCGACAACAGGCGATGCCGCGCATAATCATCGGCCAAACGCGAATAATGCTGCGACTCACGCAGCTGCACCTGCGCCTGCCTGCGGTATTCATCGGCCTTATGCCTGCACTCATTGGCCTTGCGCTGATTGGCAGGCTTCACCTTGACTCCTTGGTGACGAGACCCGCCATTGCCCGGACGGTTGTTGTTCCCCGGACGGTTATCGTTGACAGGACGGTTGTTGTTGCCCGGACGATTATCGGCTGTTATCATACCCGGCGCAGGCGCCGACGACCCCTGACCGCAGGTGGACGCAATCATATCGGTACTCCCCGTCAAAATCAGGCCCATCAACATCGTGAGTATTATCTTACGCATATCGCTCTCCTTTCTTTTTTATTTAAGTTAAGTATGTGTTCTAATTTAATCGATAAGTAATTCAAAGGGAATCTTTCTTACAATCTGCAGCTTCTTTTTTTGCCGCTTCCGCCTTGTCGCTCAGCCGGATATGTCTATATTCAACTTCACTCCGCACCGGAATCGACTAAAAAACAAGCCGACGTATTGTATACATTGAATAAAGCGCAAACGACTTCATTCTTTGCACTTTTGAACACCATATCCATCATTAGTTTAATCACATCATACAGTTTTCATATATTTTAAGCCCCCGTTTTCCCCCCCAATATTTGTTAAGGCTGTGGAACGGGATTTTAGTCTCAAGTAAATCGACTCCGCAATTTACGCATCGATATAAGTCATGAGATGTGCTTGCTTTTGAACAGACCCGACAAGTGGGTAATGGCGCTATTCTCACTCGGCCGACACCGCTGAAGCATATACGGGCAGCTTTAATCCGAATCAAGTTAATCTATCACAACTTCAACATGCAATCATTAAACATCCGATGGCCGAATTGTTCAAAATGGAAAGCATTGATTATTGGAAGTCGTGTCAGAAATATATCGGACAATGCGACATCCCTACAGCAATGCAACAAATAAACACACCGCCCCTATGAGCAGACTTATATTCACCATGCTGATTGCAGCCATAGCAATCACATCAACCGACCTACCTGTTCTGGCCTCACCATCAGGCGCTACCGCCATGACGCAAATGCCGGCATCAGCATCATCTGACAAGAAACGCGACAATAAACACAATAAAAAACACGATAAAGACCGCGATAGGGGGCATCGCAACGACCACGGTCGCAAGCCCCACGACCGACGTCCGGGTCAACCCACACCCCCGCCGCATAACTCCCATCCACGCCCGGGACACAAGGGGCATCATGACGGACGCTTCGAACGTAACCGACGCAAGGCGGAGGAATACCGATGCAAAGCAGCCGACTGCCGACGCCGTGCCCACCGCGAGCTCCGCGAAGCCGAACATTACGCACGCGAGGCCGACCGCTACACCTATCTTCACCAATACCGACGCGCCCGCTCTGCGCGACGCAAAGCCGACAAGGCAATGCACAGCTATCACAATCTGATGCATAAAGCCGAGCAATACGACCACCGGGCACATGAATATGCCCGGCACTATTGACAGCGCCTGCACAGCATTAGCTGTTTTTTATGCCTGCGGTATGCGGCAAGCCGAGAATCGAGCGTTATATAGGTATGGCAAAACAAGAATACCTCGAGAAAAACCGTCAGTGGCTCCGCGACAGAAGTCAGGAACCCGGTGTATTACCCCTCGACAAAGGGATTTTTTATAAGGTCATCACTAATGGCGACCCTAAAAGACCTTCGCCGGGACGCAACAGTGTGGTGACTGTGCATTACACAGGCAAGACCATCAACGGACGCACCTTCGACAGCAGCCGCTCCGGCGTGGCTCCGGCATTCCGCCTGCGCGACCTTATACCCGGCTGGATCATTGCCCTGCAGCAGATGCACCCGGGCGACAGATGGGAAGTCTATATCCCCGCAGAACAGGCATATGGCCGCTTAAGCCAGCCCGGCATTCCCGGAGGCTCAACCCTGATTTTCGACATCGAGCTGATCGGAACCGCCTGAACGCTCATTATCATCCATCCCGCTCTCTGACAATAGCCATGAAGATAATCCGCAACCGGCTGCTTCCACTTGGCCAACGCCATAGTGCCATCAATCTCTTCGGCATACTCTTCGTCAAGCCCGGAGCGCACATCTCCGACCAGCTGCTGCGCCATGAGACCATCCACTCCCGACAGATGCGAGAACTGCTCTACGTGCCGTTCTATATCATATATGTTGCGGAATGGCTGTGGCATCTTGCAAGACTCCGCGGCGATGGCTATCGCGCATATCTCGCCATATCCTTCGAACGCGAAGCCTACCTCAACCAGAACGACACCGAATATCTCAAATCCCGCCGCCGCTTCGCGCCACTGAGGCGGCATGACTCCTGAGCGGGCTGACAGGGTCCTCACATCGATACTTCACCCGCACTCATCCGGCTCGTACGATGCCGGTGTCACTCTACGCCCGGGTGCGGTGTTAAGTATCAGCGGAGCTGTCTCCAGAGTCACCAGACTCGTATCAAGTCCGTAAGCCTCAGTATCCGAACGTCCCAGATGCCGCAACCTCTCATGACCGAGCATCAGCATACGCTCTCGCTTGCGACAGCTGCTTGACAGCGAGAACACCCTGCGCAGCAATACGAAACGGAAGTCTCCCGGCACTCCGGCTGCCCGCAGCGACGGATATCCGCTCGTAAGGTCGAGCTGCCCGGCTGCCACAAGATCCTCCACCACCTGACGCAAATACACACTCACCTTCGGCTCCACTCGATATCCCACGTGCAGCGTCACCATATATATCAGACCCGGACGCACGATATCCACCGTATAGGTCAGCGTGTCGGGGGCATCAACGTAGTCGAGATGCACAAACCAGTAATGGTCGGCCCGCTTCGGACTCTTGTTGATTATCGAGTAGAGAAGTTTCGACTCCACTCTGCCGCGGTCGGACGACTCGCTGAGATACACAAGATTTGACGCCAGCTTCGGGATGGACTCATCCGCACTTATGGCCTCTATCAACGGAGCGGCCGCCTCAAGCGAGCGATATTCGATATATCCACGCCTCACCTCCGAAGAGCGGCGCCACACAATCATCACCGTCCCCACCACTCCGGCTGCCAGCATCGTGTACCATCCGCCATGCATAAACTTGAAGAGATTGGCCACAAGAAAGATACCCTCAAGACTCACAAAAAATGCAAAAAACACCATACTCCACACACGCCCCACACCTCGCATCCGCATCCACAGTGCAAGCAGTATGGTGGTCATAAGCATTGTTATGGTGATGGCAAGTCCGTAGGCAGCCTCCATATGACTCGAGTCTCTGAACATCAGCACGGTCAGAAGGCATCCTGCAAGAAGGCTCCAGTTGACGGCCGGAATATAAAGCTGACCTCGCTCGACCGAAGGATACTTTATCTTCAGCTTGGGCCAGAAGTCAAGATTTACCGCCTCTGAAAATATCGTGAACGCTCCGCTCAGCAGGGCCTGACTCGCTATCACAGCCGCTCCGGTGGCAAGTATCACAGCCGGTATCAGCAGCCACTCCGGCACTATGGCATAGAAGGGGTTCTCCCCTCCAGCCCCTTCCGCACCACGGGTCAGAAGCCATGCCCCCTGCCCGAGATAATTGAGTATCAGCATCACCTTGACGAATATCCAGCTTACGGTTATATTGCGCCGTCCGCAGTGGCCAAGATCGGAATAGAGGGCCTCGGCGCCAGTCGTGCATAGAAACACCGCGCCAAGAATCAAGAACCATTCGGGCGAAGAGCACAAAAGCTTCACAGCATACCACGGATTAAAGGCCCCCAGCACCGCCGGACACCTTGACACCCACACCGTGCCCGCGACTCCGAGCGACAGAAACCACAACAACATGAACGGGCCGAACATCCGCCCTATCTTCCCCGTCCCGGCCTGCTGGATCAGGAATATCATCAGTATCACTGCCAGCACTACCGGAAGCACCGGCATATTGCCACTGACTGTCCGCAGCCCCTCGACGGCCGAAGTCACCGTCACGGCAGGTGTGATCATCCCATCGGCTATCAGAGCAGCCGCACCTATTGCGGATACCACAAAAATCCACCGTCCCGGCAGACGCCGCAGCAACGCAAACAATGCCAGAATACCACCCTCCCCCTTATTGTCGGCCCTAAGGGCTATGACGACATACTTTACTGTGGTCTGCATCGTCAGGGTCCATATCACGCAGGATATGGCTCCAAGCACATAGTCAGGCTCATAATCCGGATTGACTCCGATTATGGCCTTCATAACATAGAGGGGCGACGTGCCGATATCACCGAACACGATGCCTACCGTCACCAGTATTCCGGCAAGTGTCAGCCGGCGCGACAGCGGCATACCGGAGGACGTGCCGTAGGAAGAATTATCCTTGTGTGTATCTTTCATAGCATACAGTCAGAAGTAAGTGTTACGACAATTTCTAAGTATAACACCCCGACTCCCCTTTTTGCTTGACTCCCCCGCTATCTTCATATGCCGCATCGACTGCAGGACATGGCGGCCGACAGTGTGGATCAGCCTCCTCTCCTGACTGACAATCACATGCTGCACTCGCGGCATGTGCATGAATCTTCTCCGGTCTCGGCCTCTATGGTGGAATGACTTATCCCAAGATCTTCAACCGACCGACGCACCCTTGATATCACGCCATCTATATCATCAGGAGACGACATTACCACATGCACCGTCAGCGCCGTGGACGTTGTGCTCAGCGGCCACACATGAAGATGATGGAATGACTTCACTCCCGGGGTGCCGGATATGCGACGCTCCACGACAGCCATGTCTATATTCGACGGCACTCCGTCGAGCGCCATACGCATACTTTCGCGCAACAGGCTCCACGACCCTGCTGCTATCACGGCGCCTATCGCTATCCCCACCGCCGGGTCAAGCCATGTCAGCCCGGTATAATGTATTATTATACCTGAAGCCACCACACCGACCGACACCAGCGTGTCGGCCACCATATGCAGGAATGCGCCCTTGACGTTAAGATCGCTGTGGCTATGGCGCATCAGCATCCATGCCGTGACGCCATTGACTATGACGCCGGCTCCTGCCACCCATGCGATTTCATCGCCGTCGACAGCCACCGGATGCAGCAGACGCTCCGCCGCCTCTATCACGATGAATATCACGGCCACATAAAGTATTACGGCATTGAGCAGCGATGCCTCTATCGTGGCTTTCCCATATCCGTAGGAATAACGTGGTGTAGGCTGCCTTCCGGCGGCCTTGAACGCTATCAGAGCTATGAAGAGAGAGGCCACATCGCTCAGATTATGTCCGGCATCACTTAACAGCCCCATCGAACCGCTCCGCAGACCATACACGGCCTCAAGCAACACGTAGGCAAGATTAAGCCCGATGGCCCAGTAAAACACACTCTTAAGCCTGCCCCCCTCGCAAGGTAGCGAATGTATGTGATGATGATGCCCGTGGCCATGGCAATCATGGCGGGCATGATGGTCATGATGAACCTCATGAGCATCGCTTGCTTCATTAATGAATCGCATATCTTTTTCCATATCAAGTCATATCAAAAAAAAGTAAGTAAGTGTTCAAATTTAATTTATACAATATGCGGGACTGTTTTTAAGTCGATTCCGGTGCGGAATGAAGGAGAATATAAACATATTCGACTGAGAGACAAGCCGGAAGCGGCAAAAAAGAAGCCGCAGATTGT
>DKWX01000019.1:17414-17860 GCA_002491945.1 Porphyromonadaceae bacterium UBA7141 | reverse complement strand
ACTATGAAGCGTACCCACTTCTCGTAATCTTTTGCTATATTGCGGAAGATGGAGAGCCACACCACATCGTTGTTAGACTTGCCGCCGCGTTGCAGATTTTGTAACGTCAGGGTAAGATACTGGAATACAATCTCGTTGTATTGTGCGTTGATTTCGGCAAGGATATGATTGTAATCGTCTTTCGTGTCGAGTTTAGGAGAAACGACACGGAAGGAGAATGCATCGGTTCGCTCCGGCTTGTCGCAGGGTTTATATTTGAACGTCAGTTCAAATATGCCCGGTTCGTTGACAAACGAAAGAGGAGCCGACAGCAGCCACTTGTGGTTCCCAATTTCAATAACCGAGAAAAGCCCTGTTACTTCCTTGAGCTTATGCAACACACAAGGGGCCGCTTCAACATCGGTAAGATATATGCTGATGTTATAGAGAGCTGTTTCGTAGAAAAC
>DKWX01000019.1:0-17180 GCA_002491945.1 Porphyromonadaceae bacterium UBA7141 | reverse complement strand
GTTTCGTAGAAAACAGGCGGCAGATTCTTCCACTCGCAGCAATCGGCTTCGCCTGTCTGCATGAGCGAGTAGCCGTTACTCGGTAAAGCGAGTTCGAGCGAGCCAGACAGGGTGCTTCTGTAGTCGCAATACGTATCGGCCTTATCTCCTCACACGCGCACGGAAACGCCGCCAACAGTTCGCCATGTCAGCGGCTGTATTGGCTGTGATCTCTACATTCGCGCTTTTGAAGGAGAACACTTCCATAGCATCGGTAAATTACGGCCAGAACGAAGTGAACTGCGACTTTTCAAGTCGCGATTTCATCTCAGCTATCTTTTTCGATGCGTTAGAGTACGGCTCGCAGAAACGGGCAAGTTCTTCGAGTGGCTTTTCCAACAGTTCTCCATCGCCTTCTATACGAGGCAGGACTTTCATCATCAGGATTTGATCGCACGAAGTCTGAAGAATCTTTTCCCAGTCTGCGGCCTTGTCTTCAAGCCAAAGCTGATAAAAATAGAGCATCAGCTCGTTCTGAACGCGGTATGCCACCTTGAAAGGAGTGCCATCGAGTGCGCCGTTAAGTTTGGTGAGGGAAGCCGCGACTTCACCTTTGAGCCATTCGGTTTTCTCAGCATTGTCATCGGCAAGATTCTCTACGACTGCCGAGGCCTTGGTTTCCGTGGCGAGATAGAGTGATGGCGAGATCGGATTCTCGCGGTAAGCGAGTTCCGAGCCATTGGCAAAGAAATCCATAAATGGGTCGCCCTCCGGCAGGTTCATCTCGATAGTCATTGCTCTGTCAATAACCTTTCGCGAGAACTGATGCGTGGTTTCGTCCATGTTGACCGTACCGACAACTATAACATTCTCCGGGATTCTAAGGCCCTGCTGTTTAAGTATATCATAGACCGTCTGTGCTTCTTCCGGGAGTTTGCCGCTAATCAGACGTTGTAGTCCGTCGGCGGTTGTTTCTTCCTTTATTTCGAGTCCGAACAGATCATCCTGAAGTTTCAGCTCATAATCTTTATTGGCAAAGATGTCGGCCTTGATGAGCGGTTCGGAGACAATGTATCCATCAATTTTCGTGCGACTTTCAAGAACACTAAGAAACTCGGCGAAGTATTGCTCCACCGGGGCGAGATTCATTTCATCAAGGCATACGATGAAAGGGACATCGGGGTAAAGCATCGCCTTGGCGAGGAACTTCACAAACGGAGTGAGTTGATAGTGAGGCTTGCCAATTTGACTTTCATAACCGAGAAGTTCGGTAGAGTCGTGCCAGTTGGGCTTGACCTCGATAAGGCAATAGTTTCCGGGCGAGGTCAGATCCGAACGCAGCACAGCATTATCCGGGCAACTATCGAAAGCCATTTGCTTGACGATGCGGCTTTTGCCGGTGCCGGAAATACCTGCCAGCAAAAGGAATGGCTTAGTGCGCATGGCACGGAGATAATCAGTGTGAGACTGTGAAGTAACTGAAGATATAACTTGAAGCGAGCGTTTCTGTTGACTATCTATATTGGCTCGAAAATCAGAATTTGCTAATATGCTAAGAAAATTACGATAGTAGCGATGACAGCTCCAAACCATATATTTGTTGCCATTATTTTCGCGCTCTTTAGCAAGGTAATCCAGCTCCTCGAAATCATTTTGCAGACGGTCGAGAATGGCATTATATTGGTCGAAGGATAAAATTTGAAAAACATTATCGTACCCAATGTTAAGCTTTGCTATATAGGGAGATAATGTTTTCTCAAACAAATCTATATAGTCCGAAAAGTCAGACGTATGCTGATTGACAAGGCTCATAAAATGAGCAAAACTATCGCGTACCTTATTCTCCAACTCATGTTTGTTCTCAATAATGTCGCACGACGGTTCCCAGCCAAGGTATTCTTCCCAAGAGGTATCTATTTTTAATGCATCATTTAGAAAAGATGAGTTAAGTGTCGAAAGGATAGAGAAAAAAGCCTTTATATCACATCTTTCTTCGGCTTCGTTAAAAAGTCGAATAGTCTGATTGGAGTGATCATCAAGACCAATTACAGGGAGTGCAGAACAAAGATAATATGCTTTGGGGGCTGCGTTCAATATATCCAAGCGATTGAATGTATTTTCAAAAATGTACTCAATTGATATGTCGCTTGTGCTTTCATCATTGAATTTTTCCCCTCGGTTAATGTGTTGTAATTTGCCGATGGCTTGATACCCTTGTTTCCACTCTGTCGGTATGCCTTTATTGTTGTCAGAACCAAGCCATATAAAAACATAAGTTCCAACCTCAAACTCTTGCGGAACCTGAGTACACTTGACGCTAATAATCACATCATCTTTCCGGATGCCGGGAGATAACTTGACAAGTTTACGGATGTCCTCTACACTTGTCTTTCCTAATCGGAGAGAAGCGAATTTACTCATACCTGCAATTTAGCGGCTTCCTTTTCTAATGCGCTGCGTAGAGGGGCGAACAAAGTCCGCCCCTGTTTGTCTACGCGTCTCAATATTCCAGTAGCTGCATTTGACGTTAAATAATATTTTGGGGAGGCTGTTTTTTCAATCAAAGGGAAAAGTTCAGTCTCTACTTTATTTTGAGGGGATGGCGGAATTTTTACTTGGTACTGCAAATCAAGATCCGCAAAACCTGCTTTTGTCCATTTCAACGATATGTCTGTAATCGAAAAATCAGTAGAAACCAAATCTACATCAATGTTTTTTGCCTTCTTGATATGAGGATTATAGTCTGTAATTCCCCCTCGTAATAGAGCTTCGTCCTTTTGTATGAGATTAAGATAAATACGTTCCGCAATCCATTCAATTACAGGAACAGACACAGCATTTCCAACGGCAGTATAACGCAGGGTATCTATTTCCTCACTATCTCCTTGGATGTCCGCAACGAGAGTCCAATTATCAGGAAAACCTTGCAAGCGTTCGCTTTCCAATGGAGTCAACCTCCTAACACCGTTTTCATCTGACACATAAGTCCTGCTCCAATCAGTCCCAGTATGTCTGCCCGAAGAAGCTGCGAGGCAGTAGGCCACTTTCGGAACCTGCGGATAGACATTTTCGGGTGATGATGGAGAAAGAAAGTCTTTTCTTGGATTGGCGGGTTTTTCGACAAGGCCGTCTTCAAAAAGACTTTTCACTGCTAAGTCAACTCGATTTTTCCAACAACAAATATACATTCGGGAACGGGATTGTGGGACACCAAAATATCGGCTGTTCAGCAATCGCCACGCAACACCATAACCTAATTGAACCATACGTTGTATAATTATGCCGAAATCTCGACCCTCATTTGAATTAAGCAAACCCTCAACGTTTTCAATTAAGATAACTTCAGGCTTTGCTTGTTCGACTAAATCAGCAAAAGTATAGAATAGCCCTGACCTTGCACCTTTCAATCCAAGACGTTCATTTGAAGCCCTTGCCAAAGAAATATCTTGACAAGGAAAACCGCCACACCATAAATCCGCCTTGGGAATTTCCGTTGGCTGAATTTTTGTTATATCTGTCTTTAGTGGAGTATTGGGCCAATGAGAGGATAAGATTTTATGACAAAAGGGATTTATTTCGCAAAGCAATGCGGTTTCAAACCCATGCCTTTCACAGCCCAAGTCGAAGCCACCGATGCCGGCAAAAAAAGAATTCATTTTGAATTTCTTATCCATAAGAAATGCAAAGAACTTCCGAGTAGAGCTGACGAGCGACCAAACCCTTTTGCGGCCACAAGGAAGTTCCTTAATATGATGTATATAAGTTATTACTTACATTGATTCTTTGCCCTAAGGCAAAGCGACTTTCGTCGATGAGGTCTTTGTCAGCGCGAGCGCAGTTTAAATTGCAAAGTTACTCATTTTTTTCGAGACCTCGGCTATCGCTAACAAAGATAATGAACGACACGGGCAAAAATCAGGCAAAATCAGACACACAAAAGTTAATAATAGTTGTTGTCGCCGTAAGAAAGCTCTGATTCAGGCTCGGCAGCTATAGATGATTCACCCATTCCTGCGTCGATAAGGTATGATTGAGCCGGATTGACAATGCTGTCATCAAGGTGTTTGAGATATTCCTCTCGCCGGACAAGGATTCTCAAAACTACAAAAAATTTCCCTGCCGTATCATCACAGGGGTCATCTTTATTATGCCCGAAGGGGTCAGTCACGCGTGCCCGAAGGGGTCAAACTCACGCGCCTTTTCCACATACTGTTGGACTGCATAATCAATCTATGCGGTCAGTGTTATATCCAGGCCCTTGATTCTCATGATGGCCTGAATAGGCAACCAATTCTGATTTACAAGCAAGTATTCAGATTTTATTTACACAATATGCAGACTCGTTTTTAATCGATCCAGATGCGATGTGAAGGGGGAATATCGACATATTCGACTGAACGACAGGCCGGAAGCAACAAAAAAGATAAACCCCGGATTATAGGAAAGATTCCCTTTCAATTACTGCCGATGTAATTCAAGCACCCGCTTAACACAGCTTATCATTGAAATAATTCAAACGACTTCAATCACAACATATTAATTTCCTTCATTCCAATTCCGGTTATTTTTTATTAAATTCGCGAATCTTAGCATTCTATCGCCCATCATCCTCTGCAGGTGCTATATTTTATTTATTACGGCAGATCTCCTCATTTTCTCGGACAACAAAATGCTATAGATAAGTAAGTGTTCGAATTTAAACAATAGTAAATGATGAAAAATCTTTTATACAATCTGCGGGTTCTTTTTCGCCACTTCCGACTTGTCACTCAGTCGCATAGTCCGCTATGCTTCTTCGTTCAGCACCGGAATCGTCTGTAACACGGACTCGCATATTGTATAAATTAAATTCTGACATTTACTTATATTAGATACCTATATAATCTAAATTAATATATTATGGACTTTTTAGCTAAAGTAGTGCGGAGCAACAACGGCACACCTCAGTTTGAAATCAAATATCAAGACCATCCTTATCGGATCAAGTTATTTAAGTTTCAGGAGAATTATCCCGATGACTCCACTATAAAATGCACCTTCACCCGGCAAGCCAATGGCGCTCTGTTCTTCCGTCAGGATCTTCCGGCTCTTATCAACGAATACTTTACAGTTGGCGACGTATATGAATTTACTGTCAAACATGATTTCTCTCACAACGGATATTACGAACTTCTCGACGAGCGTGGAATCCCATTCCGCCTTGCCGTACCGAAAGGGATGAAACTTCTCACCGGTTCATCTGTCAGATGCCGGCTTATGGATGTCGACCAGTCTGGAGGACAACTTCGACTCGAAGATACCGATGCGCTGTTTAATGCCAACGATTCCTCCAAATCTGGCTCTAAAAAATCCAATTCACGCAAGGAACTTGATGCCGCCGGCATTGCCAACCGGGTATTTGCCGACCTTTATCCGGAGACTGACCCTGAATGGGACCCTGACCTGCTGTTCGAACTTCTGTTTATCAACGATGATTATTACGAACAGGCCGTAAACCGTGGCATTCTCGACTTCATCCGCGCCTGGCGCTCCGAAAATCTTGAATGGAATATAATCGACTCCAGGCTACTCGACATGCGCCAGGCCATTATGTACGTGCTCGAAGGCTCCGACACGCTACTCTCTGTCGACGCGCTGCGACGAAAATCCCTGCAGCACCGCCTTACCATTCTTGCCAACAATGTCTCCGGTTACCACCGCGCCGCGAATTATCTGGCCGAAGAGAAACAGACTCTCAAAGTGGAACGTGTGCTCCGCAGCCTATCGACATCAGGATATATCTATGAGGCTGAACGGCAGCTCGACATGATGATGCGAATCTTTTCTCTCGCTTCAGATGTGATGGTGGAGAATATGAACCAGATCTTCAACATCATACACGCCAGATCTGAAGATTTCTGGCGCGATGAGCCATTCCGAAAAGCATTTATCCGACTGCTGCAGATGTATGTCGAACAGTCCACTCAGGCAATCGACTCCGGAGCGGCTGATCATGACCAGACGGTGCGCAACCTTATTGAAGCCATTTCCATACAGCTCCTTCTGGCCGACCGAAACGATGATGCCGACCTCTTCGATTATAATCTCAATCTGGCCACTCTCTACAGATACGCCTCGATGCTGCGCACATCAGTCCCCGCCAATGCCATGCGCAACGCATTCCTCGCTCTGATGGATGTCACCCGACGCCCGTCATATATATATCGATGGAACGACACCGGAACTCACGACCTCATGGCATCCAAACTCACCGCTTCGCCTATCGGAATGGAGGGTAGTTTCGAAAAATGGTACACCAACCGACACGTCGTGCTGACGGCCGACTCCGATGGAATCACTCTTTCCAGAAGTGACATAGACCCTGACTCCATCAAACCTCTCGAACTCCCGGATGTCGGAATCTGGCAGAAACTAAATATCCTGACGCCTCAGAAAATCGCCAGGTCCGTCTCGCCTGACCTGAAGCGAGCGCGCGACATGTGGAATGCAATCGAGACTTCACTCTTCTCCGAGGACCTGAACATACGGCGACCTCTTCCGAAACGCCTTATGGCTCCATCTCGCGATGATGAATGCTCAATACGCATCACACACCAGATTTCCGACACTCTGTTCGGTGCTGAAATCACCAATGATGCCATCTATGAAGGACGCGGCACTATTGCTGTTGAGGATATGGTGAAGTATAAAGTGCCCGGACTGAAAATGGAACATTTCCTCAACGACGACGGTAATCCCATGGTCTTTAAGGTCAAGGTCAAAAAGGTGGAAGACGACAATATCAGCTTCTCGGCCTACGAAGACCTCCTGAGATTCTCGCACGAAGCGATCAGCAACGACAACGAAATGCTCTGCGTCATAAAAAGCTCAAACCAATACGGCATCGTAGGGGTCAGCGAATATGGTGACGCTGTCAGATTCCGTCGCGAAGGGCCATTCGCCAACATTCATGTCGGCGAAGTCGTATTGGCCAATTACTGGACTCGCCCCGGCACCCCCAACGCGCCTTATATCGATGGAGTGATAACCAGCACTACTGACGAGATCTTCAACACCGAGATAGCGTTCCGGAAGCTAATACTCGACTATAGCGGCGACAACGAATATATAGCCCCTGTGGCAGAACACACCACCACCTCCGACACTGCCACCGGAGAGGAAATGCTGTCCGACCAGCGCATACGCGAGCTAATGGCTCTCGTCGAGCGGCAGGCGGCTCTCGAATCCGATTACATGAAAGCCTTCAACCACATCGGGTTCGCACGTCTGCTCGCTCGAATGGCACGATGCGAACAACGCCGGGAATTCTATGAAGCATGGATGAGGCTGATCTCAATACTCCATCATTTCGCCATCAATGGCAAAATCGACGACATACAACTCGCTGAATTCGAAGCCAACGACCGCTCCCGGTTCGATGACCGGTCAGAACTCTACCGACGATATCTGCAGCTAAAAATCGTATCCTACAAGGGGATGCCCCACATGCGCGAACAGATATGGAGGCACATGGCTGATGAGGATGAGGAGATACGCTCTCTGGCCACTAATGTAATGGCCTACAACCTCATTGCCGGCAACGCTTCAGCTTCCGCCCTGGGAGAAATCGAAGACCGTATCAACAATATCCTTCACGTCAACGCCCGCAAGTCAACGCTTCACTCTTTCGGTGCCGAAAACAAGACCACCGAATTCAAGTCAAGCCTTATATTCCCCCCCAACAACCATATGAGGGCCAATCCCGAGTCACAGACGATTGAAATCATGAAAGAGCTATGCGCATTGCTTAACGCTGACGGTGGCACTCTGTATCTCGGTGTCAATGATTTCGGCATGGGTGTCGGCATCGAGAACGACCTCGCTTATCGCGACTTCAATGGCAGCGAAGACAAATATGACCTATATTTCCGACGCTCCGTCTGCTCCATTCTCGGCAAGGATGTGGATGCCTATATTGACGCAAAATTCGAATCTTTCGGAGGAAAACGAATCTATATCGTCTCTGTGAAGCCATATTTCACATCTCCCGTCCGCGTGGAGGGTATAATCTACGAACGCCACGGTTCTTCCAAACTCCCGTTCCACAATATCGAGGATATCCGACGTTTCACAGAACGCCGCGCCGAGGAGCGTGCCCGACAGCAGCTTTCTATCCCGTCTGCCGCCAAACCTCAGGCTGCAGCAAATACCGCAGCGACCTCCCACCCCTCCGCAGCTCCCACAATCACTGAGACTTCGGCCAACAACAGGGTGGCTGAAAAAACAGCTAATATGGCGGCATCGTCTGACTCTGGCAATATCCCCGTGTCTGCCAAAACCAAAGTCAACCACGAACGCATAGCCACCGGCATCAATCGGTCTGTTTGCCCGGCAAGCTACGACCCGGAGCATGATGTGGCAACGGTGCGATATCTACAGATTCTAAAAGAGGAGTTCCAACTCGTGCCCGACTTCTACGGATATACCGACGATGATCCCGACATGCTCCTCACTATCCCGATCCGCGAGGAAGACTCCCGGAAATGGCTCGTCCTCGGATACATGGACGGCACTGTTGCCAAAATACCGATGCGCCTCATTCTCGACAAACAGGATTATACGCCGGGAATGAGATACCTCGACTCTGAATTGATTTTTGCCGACATCCTCGGCGAAGAAGACGCCCTGCTTTCTTTGTCACTCAACCCCAGCGGCAACTGGAATGCACGCGCTGACAGAATCGACCAGCTGCCGGAAGTGGCCGGTATGCTGAAATCCGGCGAACGCCTTTTCAACACGGTCAAGAAGAAATACACGTTCAATGTAATTTCAAATGCGGCATGGCTAAACTATCAGGATCTCTTTAACCGCACCAACAAAGATGCCGGAAAGAACTTCTCCATCAACCGACAGGACCGCCTCTACCAGCAACTGCACCGCAACGGTTATATCCTTTGACAAGTCTGTAGAATCCGGCAGACATACCTCCTGATTACGCGCAATGCAATCCGCCGCATCGCAGTTTTATGGACTGCAATGCGGCGGATAAGCAAGCGCCATCCCCGGTTCTTCCACCAAATCTGATGAATTCAATAATAACTTGAATCCACACACAGCGCGTACTTATGGCGCCATATCACCGACACGGCCACCAGCACACCTGACAATACTGCATTCAGACCGAAAGCGAACGTGCCACCCCCTCCATTCAGCAACATCCGGCAACCGTCCACAATCCCCGGCGTAAGCACTATCGCCAGATAATTGGCCACAAGCACCATCGCCAGCGTACGCGTTGAGTCGTTGCCGGGAGGTAATATCTTAGTGGCCTTGTCGTAAAGAAACGGCTGGAAAATACCATACCCCAGGCCGCAGAGTCCGGCACCTGCAATCAGCATCCACCGCACCGGCAGCAACGCTATGCCGCCAAGCCCTGCGAATATCATCGCCGAAGCCACTATCATCGACACCCCGCGCATCCGGCGTAATATCCACGGCAATATAAAGCCCGGGATGAACACAAACAGAAAATACACCGACGACACCGTCCCCGACAGCGTATCGCTCCAGTCATGCTTCTCGATTATATAAGGACAGTAAAGCGTCACTATCATCGTAAGATAGGTAATGGCGAAATACACAGCAATCACCCCCCATGTCTTGCCATAACGCAAGGGCGACACTCGCGCGGCGACAGTATCGCCTCTGCCTGAATTATCCGGTGTAGTATACAGCTCATTTTTCGGTATCCGCTTCAACAACGGAGCCATTGCCAAAGGCACAAGAGCCACAAGATACACCGCAAACGGCAGATGCCAGTCGCCGGATGCAAGCAAGCCTACCACAAACGTGGCAACGACAAGCGTAAGATTCGATATCCCCGACTGCAGCCCCATCTGCTGCGTCAGGGCCTGACCCGAAAATGCGTCGGAAAGAAGTCCCGTAGAGAACGGAATAAGCAATCCCGCACCGGCCCCCAGAAAGACGCTGACGATGATAAGCCCACACATCGACTGTATGAAAAAATATGCCACAGAACTGGCTGTAAAAAGCAAGAGAGCGGCCACTACTACCCCAATTTTATGCCGAGTCGCCGACAGACGCCCCGATATAATCAGAAACGGCACTATCACCAGATTCGGTATCAGACTTAGCAGTTGCTCCTCAAACTGTGTCGAATCAGGGAATATCACCTTTAGCTGCGCGAGCATCGGCGTCACTGCCAGCCCCGGCAGATTCACTACCAGCGACAGCGAAAGTATCGATGCCACTACCATCAGCGGCAACGGCTGACGTCCGGTTGAGATTCTATTCATAAGTGGAAATTCAATTTTTTTCTTCGCAGCTCCTTAATGACAGGGAAATCGTCCGGATGCCGCCACAATAGCCATAGAGGTTCTAATCGACGTGACTGCCACATCGGCTGCCAATGCCCCACATTACTCAAACATCGAAAACTCGGCGATGGTTCTCCGTCTCCGGTATTGTCCGGAACGGGACACTCCCCCCCGCACAACACAAAAAGGCAAGCCCTCACCCCACATACGTTTGCACATTACACGATAAATTAGTAATTTTGCACTTTAAGCAAGTGTTTAAATTTGATTACGTAAGCGTTCAGATCTAAACGGTTGCGACTGAAAGGAATTCCTTTCTACAGTCTGCTGCTTCATTGAGTGTCTCACGGTGCTTCACGCCAGGGTTCGTCGGGCGCATGGCCCGCTATGCTCATTCCTCAGCCTGTCGGCTACCCTCTTCAGGTGAATGAACTCAGATTCAAACAGTTTATAATCCTCTGTCAGCTAAAGGATATTTCGGCCATACCCGAATATTCTCCCATATAGCCGGCAGTCTCTCTACAGACGGTCTCTCATCCTCCGCATAAACCTTATTTATAAGTAAGTGTTTAAATTTAAACGATATCACATCAGTCATCAGCCGGTCCGCTCCCGCCACATCCGGATTTCACTCCCGGTGGCAGCATAGCGGCTTCATTATGACGGCAAGTTTGTTCATACAGGTAGTAAAGAATCTTATATATATATGAAGAAATTCACTAAAATCGTAGCCACAGTTTCCGACAAGCGCTGCGACATCGAATTTATCAAAGCACTGGCTGAAGCCGGAGTCAACGTTGTGCGCATGAACTCTGCCCACCTTGACTACGACGGCTTTCGGATGATCGTCGACAATGTACGCGCGGCCGACCCTTCCCTCGGGATCATGATGGATACAAAAGGTCCTGAAATACGCACCACTGCCACGACTTCCGGCTCTCCGATTGAATTCCATACAGGCGATACCATAGATTTCATCGGAAATCCCGACGGACTTTCTTCATCATCCGAAATCTATCTCTCATATCCACGTATTGCAGAAGTGCTCCAGCCGGGCGACCGTATACTAATCGATGATGGCGAGACTGGATTCACAGTCACTGCCATCAACGGAGATAGAGTGGCCGCCCGCGCCGAGAACGACGGCTTCGTAGGCTCCCGGAAAAGCGTCAATCTCCCCGGTGTCACTGTCGACCTACCCGCTATCACCGAACGCGACCGCCGCAATATTGAAATCGGTGTCAGGCTCGGAGTCGATTTCATCGCGCATTCTTTCGTACGCTCCGCAGCCGATGTCAATGAAGTCCAGGATATCCTTACTGCTCTCGGCGCCGACACTAAAATCATCTCCAAAATAGAAAACCAGGAAGGTGTCGACAACTTTGATGAAATCTTAAAAGCCTCATACGGGATAATGGTGGCTCGAGGCGACCTCGGCATCGAAGTGGCCGTAGAACGCATTCCCGGCATCCAGGCAATGATGATAAATAAATGTATCGCCGCCCACAAGCCTGTAATCGTGGCTACGCAGATGCTACACACAATGATTGAGCATCCCCGCCCCACACGTGCCGAGATTACCGATGTCGCAAACGCCGTCTATCAGCGCGCCGACGCCATGATGCTCTCCGGAGAGACTGCATATGGCCGATACCCGGTCGAGGCCGTAAAGATAATGATGAATGTGGCCCGTGAGGTTGAGTCATCGCAGCGCGACACTCTTGATGTGCCTCCTCTGTCGGATGCGGAAATCACCTCTTTCATCGCACGCGAAGCCGTCATGTCGGAAAAGGAATTAGGGACACGTGCCATTTTCACCGATGCCTACCGCGGAGTATCTGCCAGATTCATCGCATCTTTCCGTGGCAATAACCCCACTTTTGCAATCTGCCACAATCGCAGTGTCCAGCGCTGGCTGTCGCTCAGCTATGGTGTCAGCGCGTATTATGACCCGCTCCCCGACAATGCCTTGCCGCGCCATTCCGTCAAGGCGCTGCGCGAGATTGTGGCCGACGACCATATCCGCGCCACCGACCGTATAGCATATCTCACCGGCACACGCGCCGGTGCACGCGCCCTCGAAATCCTCACTCCCGCCGACCTCTTCGCGGAGGAAAACGAAAGCAAAGTACAGTGCTGACAACTCATTGACCGATGCGCCGTCACTCTCCGGCGGCGCATCCTTCCTCTCCTATCACACCTCTGCCCTCTCCTCATATCATAAAGGATGTGCCATGGCACATCACATCTTCTCACCACTCGCGGACAGTAGCCTCAATATAACAGACACAATACCAGTATTCCTTCCCGAGTATTAACCATACGTCTACAATGAATACACACTCTATCTCCAACCGTATCCGACATTTTTTCCACATCGTATCCAACGTCCGCCCAATAGCCTGGATAGGCATATACCTCTGCCTGATGCCGGTCTTCGCATTTATATACTGGGCTTTGCCTGACGGACAGTTCCGCATCCCCGACGGAGGTGCCACCGACTTTGGCTCTTGGCTCTATTATAGCATCGTCACTATCACGACCCTCGGATTCGGCGACTATACCCCCGCCCACTGCTGGGCACAGGCAATGACCGCCATCGAAGTCATGTGCGGCATCGTGCTCCTCGGATTCTTCCTCAATGCTGTAGGATCCATGAAATCCGAAATCGATGTGGAATCCGAAATCGAACGCCGGAAAATGCTCCACGAGGCCGCCGAAAAGGAAAAACTCATCACTACAATTCCTTCAATTCTCAGCATTATCAACCAGTTTCTCGACTACTCCCGCCGCGACAGAGACTCCCACTCCTCGCACGACCGTCTGAACCTGCTGCGCAGCGCCGCCCGCACAAGCATCTGTCTTGACACTATTCAGTCGCGTATCGATCTGGCACAATGGCCTGTACTGCTCGAGAACTGCTTCCGGTTCGTAGCCGACTATCAGCTCTTTGTCTCCACCGACTCAGATGCCCACATACAATTCACCGGATCTCCCTCGACCGACTCGTCAGCCTCTATTCCAGACGACATCAATCCGGACTTCGCGTCCGATGCGCCGGTTCGACAATCCGGAGCCGACACTTTTCTGATTTCAGCCTCCGATGTGGCTCTCACCATCGAATCTGAACTCACCAGAATCCTCACTGCGAAATAATACATGATTATTCACGTTAATCAATAGGAAAAGCTGGTGTTCAAATTTATACAATATGCGGGACTGTTTTTTAGTCGATTCCGGTGCGGACTGAAGAAGAATATAAACATATTCGACTCAACGACAAGCCGGAAGCGGCAAAGATGAAGCCGCAGATTGTAGCGAAGATTCCCTTTCAATTACCAACGGTTAAATTCGGACACTTTTTTATCCGCTCTTCCAGTCATATGGCGGCGGCTCTCCCTCCGCACAATATAATCCATCCGTCATGTTCCCCTCCGGATATCCGGAACAATATTTACCATCTACCAATCTGATTCACGATGAATTCAATCCGAGAGATTCTAACAGTCATCAATATTGAGGGTCTGGCCATCGGACTGGCCACATTCCTTATAATCGGAATCTTCCACCCCCTTGTGATTAAAGGAGAATACTATCTGGGACAGAAAGCAAACTGGCTTTTTCTCATTGCCGGATTAGGGATGCTTGCAGCATCCCTCTCCACCACTGGAGTATGGTCCATAATCTGCGGCGTGACCGCGTTCTCATGCTTCTGGTCGATTCTGGAGGTCCGCGAACAGCGTGAGCGCGTACGCAAAGGGTGGTTCCCGGCCAATCCCAGGCGACAGCCAAGCGACTCCCCTAAGCAGGGTCAATCGAATTGACGAGTAGCGCGTCTCTTAGACCGCTTCGCAAATATTCTCTTGCACGCATATCTCCTAATCGATAAATGGGGCCAATCTCCCGATTGGCCCCATTTGTCATGAAGAAGAAGTTGCTTATGTCAGCCTTACAGAGCGGATGCGACGCCGGCACCGTAAGGAAATAGAGTCATCACGCATGATGCGCCGCATTGCTTTTGTTTTCTCATCTGCCTTTAGCTTTTCAACAGTTTCTTAATCCAGATATAATATCCGGTCAAGGGTAATGTAGCTCCGAGCAGGGCTCCGAGCAGCCATATAATTCTGGTAATCATACCGCCAAGACTGCCGGTATGAATTGAATAGATCCAGCCCCGCAGTTTAACGGCCTCTACCGAATCGGCATAACGGCTTGACAGAGAGACATCGCCGGTAGATGTATCAAATGAATAGCGGTCGGAGGCACGGCTGTTGCCTGTAGTGCCCAGCGTCACGGTAGCCTTGCCTGACGACAACGTAATCTGAGGAGCCGACGGATTTGCGGCGATAAGTTTGTCATACACCGTCTGCCATGCAACGAATTCAGATATCGGCTCTTTCTGCAGATTCACTTCTGCAGCAGCAGCCACTGAATCTACAGTTGCTTCCATAGCAGTCTTTGCCATATGTCGCTCCCCGGCTTCGGCAGACATGCCTGAAGCTGCAGTTGCACTCTCCGGCATGCGATGCCGCCGATCGCCACGGCCTCCGCGATGGCCTTCACTTCCACGACTTTCCAGATGACCATCGCCACCGCGGTTTTCCTGACGATTCCCGCCTTCGCGGTTTTCCTGACGGCCATCGTCCACCTTGCCCTGCTGCGGTGCAACACCACCCATATTACGAGGTGTATGCTCCACACCGCAGACGGCATAGAAGGCCGTACGGTACCAGTCAAACGACCAGGTCAGCCCTGTCAGAGCCATTGCCAGAACGAATATCAGCGCATACATTCCTCCTGCGACATGCAGACCTTTCCAGAATCCACTCCATCCCTTCGAGAATGAGATACGCATGCTGCGTCCGAAGTTATTGCGGGCACGCTGCCACCATAGCACGATTCCCGTAATCAAGGCAATCACGAATATCAGAGTGGATATACCCACAAGCAGTTTGCCTGCTTTCACGCCCTCGCCATGCGGGTTGGCACTGTCAAGAAGCCAGCGGTGCATCTTGAACATTGTGGAAAAGAATCCCAAACGCTCATAGCTCCCTGTAATCCGCCCTGTATACTGGTCGACAAAAACCGATGCCCTGCGCGGCTTCGACAGATTCACCTGCCAGGTGCGCGATTTGTCGGATGCCACCGTCACACCCATGATTGCCACACTGTCGGGCAGAGTGGCCTTCACCTGACGCATCAGTTCCCCCATGTCGAGGGGTGCGTCTTTCACTTCGGCCACATAATATACATCACTTCTCACGCTACGCGTTATTTCCGGCTCGAATATCAGCATCGCTCCGGAGAAGCATATAAGGGTGATGATGATGCCAAACGGCACCGACAGCCAGAGATGGAGTTTTCTAAAGATTTTTATCATTGTCTGTTGATGTCGGGAGAGATTTCCGGAAATGAATATTGAATGATTACTTCTGCGAGGTGAGATAACCCACACCTGTGATTTGAGTCGCCTCGATGGTCACACCCTTCTGTGCTTGCGCCGTCGCCGGGTTGATGCCATAGATTGCGGGATACTCATTTTCTACATTGATCGGGATATACACCTTGCCGTTTTCTACGAGTACGGTCTTTCCTATAGAGCTGACATTGGAAGGAAGTCCTTCCACGTATTTGAGAGTCTTGCCGGAAGCATCGAAGATGGCAAGCTCTGTGGCGGCATAACCGGACTCTGAGAACGGACGGTCGTACATCACCATCAGGAAGTAACTGCCACCCGCAGGCCAGCAGCGCATGAATGACGCTCCGTTTTTCGACAGTTTCTCTATGCTGCAGTAATAGTCGTCGAAGGTATCCGACCCTGACGGGATGCGGCATACGCCTGCATCAAGTTCCGTACGCTGATACTTGTTGCTCATAGTCTTGGCATAGCTTGGCGAGAACACGTATACATCGCCTTTATCATCTGCCCATACAGTCTGGTAATACTGCGAGCGGAAGCGACCGCAGGGAGAACTGATTTTATTGGTATGGGCAAGTTTCTTTTTCGTGAGGTCGCCATTGATATAAATGCCTACCCAGCATTCATCGGGATACTGTGTGCCCACCAGTTCTCCGGCACTGTACGAGCCACTGCCCGAACCACCGTTCTCAGTATGGATCAAGTCTTTGAAGTCAAAACCGTCATCAGTCTTGCGAATCCATCTGCCGTTGTCCACAGCCGACCCATAGGGACTCAGTCCCATCGGCACTATGCCACTGAAAAGGCGTGAGCCAACCTGCTCGGCCCCCGATAGAGTCACGTATTCACCATTACCTACATAATTCTCCATATTGTATGCCGGATTGGAGGTATCGTTCTCGGAGGATGTCTGGTCTTTGACATTGAGATATGTCACAAGCAGAGTCTTCGGAGAATTGCCTTTAGCGTCATTCTGAGTGTTGGAGGCTGTGCCGGTCGACATCGTGAGGATATCATCGTCATAAGTTCCATACGATGTGAAGCGGCTGATGCTGTATACCTTCGAACGCTCCGACATCAGTCCGTCAGAACCGAGAATGTAACTGCGCGTTGTGCCGTCGTTGCCCTGATTATACTGAAGGGCATAAAGATAGTCCTTATGAAACACCCATTGCGTGGCACCGGCATTCGTCAGGCCGTTGTTGCTGGTGGTCAGCACTCCCTCGTCGAGCGATTCGCCTGTCACGAGCACAGCTCCACTTCCATTGGAGTTCTGCACGGTGGTGGCGAATACGTATCGTCCCACTTTCTGAGTCGGCTGGTCGGGATTATCGGGATTCACATCAACTTTGTCGCTGCAGGCGCCGAGCGCCATGCCGGGGATTGCAACGCCCATCACAAGGCGCATGAGTAATGATTTTTTCATCTCTGTTTCCTATTATTGATTTTAGTAGATGACAAAAATT
>DKWX01000036.1:25477-40470 GCA_002491945.1 Porphyromonadaceae bacterium UBA7141 | reverse complement strand
CTACTAAAAAGTAAGTGTTCAAATTTAATTTATACAATATGCTGGCTTGTTTTATAGTCGATTCCGGTGCGGAGAGAAGGAGAATATAAGCATATCCAACTGAACGACAAGCCGGAAGCGGCAAAAAAGAAGCCGCAGATTGTATAAAAGATTCCCTTTAATTTGCTATCGGTTAAATTTGAACACTTAATTAAGTTAAAAATTAACACTTACGTATGAAAAAGGTTGATACTAATATTGGGGCAGAGATGACGAATGCATGATAAGTTCACATCGCGGCTGCCAGATAAATATATAACAAATCTTGCGCCAAAAAATATATTCCCGTAGGTAGGATGGCCCGCGTTATGCCGCATCTTCATCAGGCAGAAAGATTGCAACAAATCATATGGTCAAGTTGATGAAATTTGGTGAATGAATATAGTTAAAAAATATCAATAGTAATAAATATAGCGAAATAATGTTGCACAGCGTTCCTCTCACCTGCACAGAAGTAATACGATTAGGTTTCGGCTCTCATAAAACCCATCTGATAATCAGTCAATTTGCCTAAGTAAGAAAAAATTAGTAAATTTGCGGATTGAAATCAAAAAAGTTATCGGATATGGTAATACAACGTTGGCAATCAGTGCTTCTGCTTGTGGCTGTAGTGATGATGGGGCTCTTTTCCTTTATGTCGCTTGGTCAGGTAGAGACATCTGATTTCTCCTTCAATTTCAGCGCCCTCGGGTTGTGTCCGGAAGGGATACCGACATCGGGCGAGACACCGGAATGCATATCGACATGGTATCTCTTTGCAGTGTCGCTACTGTCGGGGGTGCTGTCGTTAGTGGCGATACTCACATTCAGGCAGTATAAGCTTCAGAAGAATCTTTGTCTTCTGACGATGTTGCTGATATGCTGTGTGATATGCCTGACGGCGATGATAGGCTACAATACGATAGACGGAGCCGGCGTAAGCTGGTCATCGATTGTATGTGCGCCGTTTATATCGCTTATAGCAGTGATTATGGCCGAACAGCGCATTGTGGCCGACCACCGCAAGATTATGTCGGTCGACCGTTTCAGAGATTGAAGTCGGTTAAACTTCTTTCAATGATAAGATTTATTAAGATTTTGAGCAGATATAAATACCTGAATAGAAAGCATAGCCGGCTATGCGGCGGATGGAGGGATTTAGAAATGCCAGAAAATTAATGGATATCGGCATTGAAGAAAAGAAATCCGGGCGCTTTTTATGTTTCCGTAGGAAGTTTAAACGAATTCATTAATACAGAATTATATAAGCAAGCGTTCAAATTTTATTCATACGATATGCAGGCTTGTTTTTTAGCCGGTTCCGGAGTGGAGTGACGGAGAATATTAACATATTCGACAGACCGACAAGCCGGAAACATCATAAAAAGGAGCTGCAGATTGTAGAAAAGCATCCCTTTGACTTGCTATCGGTGAAATTTGAACACAAATACTTAGACAATCCCCATACTTTACAGGCAAGAGTCCGCATTGCTCCGGACAGAGCGTAGTCAGATATTTCAACTTAAGAAAGTGTTCAAATTTACCGATAGTAATTGAAAGTAATTGAAAGGGAATCTTTTGTACAATCTGCGGTTTATTTTTATAAATTTAATTGAACGTTTACTTAAGAAAAAAATTCTGAATATGACGCATCCGGGCGAGAGGCTCACAAATAAGAATTATGGCAAAAGAACTCAAGAATCTTACCAAACGAGCTGAGAATTATTCACAGTGGTATAATGAGCTTGTTGTAAAAGCCGATCTGGCCGAGCAGTCGGCAGTGCGCGGCTGCATGGTAATCAAACCTTACGGCTATGCTATCTGGGAGAAAATGCAGCAGACGCTCGACCGCATGTTCAAGACCACAGGTGTGCAGAATGCCTATTTTCCCTTGCTCATACCTAAATCCTTCCTGTGCCGGGAGGCCGAGCATGTTGAGGGCTTCGCTAAGGAGTGCGCAGTAGTGACCCATTATCGTCTTAAGAATGACCCGGATGGGAAGGGAGTAGTGGTCGATCCTGCCGCACGCCTCGAAGAGGAACTTATAGTGCGTCCGACATCAGAGACTATCATCTGGGGCACCTACAAGAATTGGATCCATTCATGGCGAGACCTGCCGTTGCTGTGCAACCAGTGGGCCAACGTCATGCGGTGGGAAATGCGTACGCGCATGTTCCTTCGCACAGCCGAATTCCTTTGGCAGGAGGGGCACTGTGCCCATGCCACGGCTGAAGAGTCGGAAGCCCGTACAGTGCAGATGATCAATCTCTATGCCGACTTTGCCGAAAAATACATGGCCATGCCTGTGATACAGGGTGTGAAGACAGAGTCCGAACGTTTTGCAGGCGCTCTCAACACATACACCATAGAGGCGATGATGCAGGACGGCAAGGCTCTGCAGAGTGGCACATCCCATAATCTGGGTCAGAATTTCGCCAAGGCTTTCGATGTGACATTCGTCAATAAGGAGAACAAGCCAGAACTCGTATGGGCCAATTCATGGGGAGTGTCAACACGTCTGATGGGCGCTCTGATCATGACACACTCTGACGATAATGGACTTGTGCTTCCGCCGCATCTTGCACCGATACAGGTGGTGATTGTGCCGATTTATAAGGACGCTGAGGGGCTTAAAGCCATTTCTGAGAAGGTGCTTCCGCTTGTGGATGAACTTCAGACCAAGGGAATCAGCGTGAAATTCGATGACGCCGACAATAAGCGTCCCGGGTTCAAATTCGCCGATTATGAGCTCAAGGGAGTCCCTGTGCGTCTGGCTCTCGGTCAGCGCGACCTCGAGAATGGCACAGTAGAGCTTATGCGCCGCGACACTCTTGAGAAGAAGACAGTCGCATTCGAGGGGATAGCCGACCACATCGCCAGACTACTTGAAGATATCCAGACCAACCTTTTCACCAAGGCCAAGACATTTCGAGACAGCATGATATTTAAGGTCGACACCTACGAAGAATTCAAGGAGCAGATAGAGAAGGGTGGATTTATCCTTGCACACTGGGACGGCACTCCCGAGACAGAGGAGCAAATCAAGGCCGAGACCAAGGCCACGATACGCTGCATCCCTCTCGAGGGCGGGGATGAGACTCCCGGTGTAGACATGATTAGCGGTAAGCCCTCGCCGCGCCGTGTAATCTTTGCCCGCTCGTATTGAGCTGTCTGCAAAGATCGAGAGACACTTATTTATCCTTGACGTGAAGGATTCAGACCGATAGAAGCGAAGGGTAGCCGGAAGCCGAAAAGCTGTCCGACCGCCCTTCGCTCCCATTATAGCGGTTATGTCGGTCGCTGACCTCCGCCATTTTACAATAACCATACAACATACACCTGCAACCATGAAACCGCACACCCCTCTGCTGCTTTCGGCCGCTATGGCCGTGGCCGGATTTTCCGGCATCAGCGCAGCACCGCTCAGCATTGACGACTATTGCGACATCAAGACAGCCGCGCCTGCCTCTGTAAAAGAAATGAGGCCGCTTGCCGACGGACAGACCTATGCCTGTATTTCGGATGATGAAAAGACCATCGACGTATATAGTTACAAGACCGGTAAAAAGGTCGGCACACTCTTCAGCACCGACAATATATCAGGAACGCTGAAAATTGATGAATTCGATGGCTATGCACTTTCTGCCAACGAAAAAAAGATATTGCTCTGGAATGAAGTGGATACAATCTACCGCCACACATTCAGAGCGCAATATTACGTATATGATGTGGCACGCCGTACGCTCGCCAGAGTCTCTGATGCCGGAGCACAGCAAGGAGCAATCCTCTCGCACGATGGCCGGATGGTGGCCTATCAGCGGGGCAACAACATATACATCGCCAACATTGATTATGGTACAGACGTGGCAGTCACCACCGACGGGAAGTTGAACCACATTATCAACGGCACCCCCGATTGGGGATATGAAGAGGAATTCGGCATAGTCAACACAATGCGCTGGAGTCCGGATGATAAACGTCTCGCCTTCATTCGCTTCGATGAGAGCGAAGTGCCAGCCTACAGTTTCGACAACTACCGGTCATATTGCGAAGAGGATCCTCTGAGCGATCTCTATCCCACGCCCTACACCTATAAATATCCTCTTGCCGGATATCCCAACTCACGTGTAAGTGTGCTCTGCTACGAGACCGACACGCGTCTCACCAAGACAATGGACCTGCCGATAGGTGAGACCGACTATGTCCCCTCGCTTGAATTTGACGGCAAAGGAGAGAATCTGATGGTGATGCTGCTCAACCGCGACCAGAACCATCTTGACCTTTACAAGGTAAATCCAGGCAGCACAACAGCACAACTGATACTTACACAGACCTCGAAGGCCTGGCTTGCCCCTGACAGCTACCAGATGGCGGACTACGGCGACACCGACTTTGTGATAGGCAGCGATGAGTCGGGCTACCGTCATCTATACATCTACAACTACAACGGAGTGTTGCAGCGCCAGCTGACCAAGGGAGACTTCAACGTGACGCACTATTACGGGCGGGATGTACGCAAAGGATTGCATTACATACAGACTACGTCGCTTGGCGCCATCAACCGCACCGTAGCCAGTGTCGATTCCAAAGGGAAACTCACATTGCTGCATGGCGAGGAAGGGACCGAGAACGCCTGGTTCAGCCGCGACTTCTCATACTATCTCCGTAGCTATTCGAGTGCCACGACTCCTACACGCTACGCCATATATACTGCTTCCGGCAAGCAGGTGCAGCTCGTAGAGGGCAACGATGCCTATGCCGCCCGGTATGCGGATGCCCCGAAGATGGAATTTCTCAAAGTGAAGAACGCCGCAGGCGAAGAAATGAACGCATACATTATCAAACCCGCAGATTTCGACCCATCGAAGCGCTATCCGCTGATGATGTATCAGTACAACGGCCCGGACTCACAGGAGGTGCTCAACCGCTGGCGTATGGAAGGTATTTTCTATGTTGCTTCGCAGGGGTATATCGTGGCCGCCGTCGACGGGCGCGGCACGGGCAACCGTTCGCGGTCCTGGGCACATGCCGTGTACTGCCGTCTCGGCCAAGACGAGACATCTGACCAGCTTGCAGGCGCGGAATATTTCGCATCATTACCCTATGTGGATGCCGACCGCACATCATGTTTCGGCTGGAGCTACGGAGGCTACATGACCCTGATGGAGCTAAGCGATCCCCGATGCCGATTCAAGTGCGGCGTGTCTATGGCACCGGTGACAGACTGGCGCCTCTACGACTCCATCTACACCGAGCGCTATATGCTCACCCCACAGCAGAACAAATCAGGCTATGATGCTGCCTCCGCCCTGGAACGCACAGGCCAGATGACCCGCCGTCTGCTCATCATGTCGGGTACGAGCGATGACAATGTGCACTACTACAATACGTTGAAATATGCCTCTAAGCTCAACTACGAGGGGCAGGTGTTCGACATGATGTCGTATGCCGGGTTCGAACACAGCCTGCGTATGTGCAACGCCCGAGCACGTCTCTTTGCCAGACTGGTGGACTTCCTCGACAATAACCTCAAGAAATGACGTCACGGCGGCATCGCCGTCCATAAGCGATACAGTAGTCACCCCGCCGGAGCGTAGTCTACGGCGGGGTGACTTGTCATTCCGGCAAGTGCGAAAGCACGATAGAAAACTAAAGTGTTAAAACACCGTCGTGAATAAAAAAAGTGGAGGAAAAAGTTTGAATAATCACATTATTAAATTAATTTTGCATCGTAAACGAGACGGAGCGAATAAATGAATGCAGACTTCTCTCCAATATAACTTCCCAATGTGATAACATAAAATCCGGAGGAAGCATCCGGCTCTGATTCTCATTGCTGATAATTAGGCATATAAACGCCGTAATGACCATAATACTCCGGTCGTGCCGCAGCCGTGTGCGGTGTGGCCGTATATAATAACCTTCAGATGGACGATTTAAGAAGAGTAAACAGTGTGCAATTGTACACATTCTGGAAGAACTTGTCGTTAGGGCTACTTGTGATAATAGCCCTGATGGCATTCTCACATATATTACCCTTCTATGCCTCTCCGATTATAGCCTTTCTGGCAGCCACAGTGCTCTACACAATGCTCTACAACAACAAGATGCGGACAGAGAGCGGGTGCCTTGTAATTGTGTATACGTTGCTCTACTGTGTGGTCAATTATACGATAGTCACCGTTGTGCTGAGTATACTCACCATGTGGCATTTTGTGAGTCTGCCGAAGGAATTCCTGTTTCTCAATGATCCGTATATATCTTCATTGCTGATGAATCCGGTGTGTCTGATTACCTGCATAGTGCTATATTTCAGACGGCGCAGTATCGGAATATGTAGAGAATGCAGACTGAGTGCCGATGGCTTGTACGAGCGAGGCAAGGCCGGGTCCATTTTCAGATATGAGGCTTACTTCCAGATTCGCAATCTTATATATCTTTTCGGATTTCTCACGGTTGCCGTGTGGGCATATTATGAGTTCATCTATATAAAACTTTCTCTGAACTCTCGCGACTATTACGTATTCACCTGGCTCAACATCATATCATTCGTACTTGATGAGCTATATTTCGTAGCAAGATACTATAACCTCTATCTCGACCTTAAGGAGAATGATGAAATCATCACACAGGAAGAGCTTCAGGATATGACCGCCAAGACATACCTGCGCTACTACGTGATATGTGGTGATAAGATATATCTTGATCCGAAATCGATAGTTGCCGGATCGGAATATAAGGAGGTTCTCGACACGCCGTTTGTGACAAAACGTTCGGTCAATGGTATCCCGATTCCCGAGGTGCGTAGCATAATCCGCCGACTTACAGGTTCGGCCGACGGCGAATTACGATTTTTTTACGGCCGTCGCAGCGCCGAACTTAAAAACCACTCCGTGCTGCGTTATTTCTATTTTCTTGATGGCCGTCTGGAAGACTATCAGGATATGCCGGTCGACGGGGAATGGGTGGATTTCGAGGACGTGAAACGATTCTACACCCACACACCGGGTAAATTCGCGCCGATGGCGGTGGGCGACATTTCACGTCTTGCCACAATCATACTGACTGAAAAGATGTATGACGAAAACGGTCGCCGCAAGGTCAGACTCAAGAGCTATTCTCCGACATTCACTCTTGAGGATGTGCGTAATTCCGCGCTTGACTTCCAGGATGACAAATGGATTAAAATCTCCATGTTTAATTCCGATACACCCTTCTATAGGGTGAAAAAACTGTTCAGGGGCAAACCGAAAGTAAGGTGAATCAAATATCGGCAGAATAATCCTCTCCGGGATAGATCTAAAGGGTATGAAATACGAATCGATAGCCATAGCCGGACCTACGGCATCAGGCAAGACCCAGAAGGCCGTGGCCATAGCCGCGGCCTTTAATGGTGAAGTAATCAGCGCCGACTCACGTCAGGTATATGTCGGGATGAATCTGGGCACAGGCAAAGACCTTGAGGAATATGGAGATGTGCCGTATCATCTTATAGATGTGGCTCAGGCAGGAAGTAAATACAATCTTTACATGTATTTGCGGGATTTCCGCCGAGTATACGCTGATGTGCTTTCGCGCGGTCGTATGCCGGTGGTGTGTGGAGGCAGCGGCATGTATCTTGAGAATGCGCTCGGGGGGATGAGTCTCCCGGAGGTGCCCGAGAATACTGAATTGCGGGCATCGCTCGAGGGGAAGACTCTTGAAGAGCTCACAGAGATGCTCAGCGGGATGAAGACACTGCATAATGTGACGGATGTGGATACCTGCAAGCGGGCGATTCGCGCCATAGAGATACAGCGTTACTATATGGAGCATCCCGACGAGGCCAGAGAGACTGCAAAAGACGGCGTCAAGCCCTTGCCGACATTGATAGTGGCGCTCGAGATATCGCGTGAGGCCCGTCGGCACAAGATAAGCACACGCCTTGAGAGTCGCATACGCTCAGGTATGCTTGAAGAAGTGCGCCGTCTTCTTGACAGCGGCATCTCGGCCGACAGCCTCATATATTATGGGTTGGAATACAAGTACCTGACACTTCATCTGACGGGTCGTCTCAGTTACGATGAAATGTTGCATGGACTCGAAACGTCGATTCATCAGTTTGCAAAACGTCAGATGACGTGGTTGCGCGGCATGGAGCGACGCGGATTCACGCTGCACTGGCTTCCTTATGACCTGTCAGACAAGGATTTCGTAGAGGCGGTGCGTCATCTCTACGGAGGAGCGGAGGCATAAATAGAGGCTACGCAGGATTATCGCACTTGCCGATATGATGTCAAACACTGTTGTGAAACATGTCTTTTGAATAGGATTAAATTCAGATAATTGGTAAATTTGCATGATATTGAGTATGTGGCTTTCACGGCCGGATTAACTGTGAAAGGTGATACATAATTGAGTGTTCAAATTTAATTTATACAATATGCGGGCTTGTATTTTAGTCGATTTCGGTGCGGAGTGAAGGAGAATATATACATACTCGACTCAGCGACAAGCCGGATGCGGCAAAAAAAGAAGGTGCAGATTGTATAACAGATTCCATTTCAATTGCTATCGGTTAAATTTGAACTTTTACTTATAGGTTTTAGGTTTGCTAAAGATTGATTAAATTAAGTGTTCGGATTTAATTTATGCAATGTGGTCATTTAAGCTTTTTACGAAAACTCAAAGAGGTGTCTGGGTTTGTCTGATTCAATGCGAACCTTCATTAAGATTTAGGTATATATAAATCTTGTCATTGAATAGGTTTAAACGACTTCAATATATGTGTGCTCTTTTGTCGATTCCTGAATAAGAAGCGATAAAAAGGAGCTGCCGATTGTATAAAAGATTTCCCTTCACTTTATGATATCGTTAAAACTTTTTGCGAATACTCAAAAAAGTGTCGATATTCATTCTCTTCAGTGTCAATCTCCATAAATATTTTGGCATCGGAAAAGTATAAGTGACTTCAATATATCTAAAATTTGAAGACATACTTATCTACTATAAACTATTAATAATTCTTATATGTTAACCAAAAAATTAGCCATGACACTTCTGGCGTTGTCGACGGCCGCGGTGACGTATGCCGATAGCTATGACGCCACGCTGACAAGCCAGCCTTCGCCGGCGGTGAGCACCAAGGCGCTGGAAGTGACCATTCAGACGAAAGACATGGGGCCGGAGGTGTATTGCTACACCTGGTGTGCGAATGTCAACGGTTCAGAGAAGTCTCCGTTTACCTGGGATGGTGCGAATACCGAGAAATTCCGCATGATCGGGAGCGGGGGCACCTACACACTTTCTATTCCCGACATCCAGGCATTCTACGGCCTGACCGATGACGAACTTGCCGGACTCACCGAACTGGGATTTATCGCCAAGACCGTAGGAGGGCAGCAGACCAAAGACGTGTTCCTTCACGTAGAGCAGGGAAGGCGTGATGTATACGGAGGTGGCGAGGGAACGCTTGCCAGTCCCTATATCCTTTCCACAGCGGCTCATCTTGCGGAATTTGCCACAGAATCGCGTGACTGGACTCCCGATGTGTATGTGCGTCTTGACGCCGACATCGACGGCTCTCTTCTGTCGGCACCTATCGGAAGTGGGGCGATGCCATATCAAGGTCACTTCGATGGAGCCGGACACACAATCAGTAATATTTCGCTCAAGGGGGACGCACTTGGTGGCGCCACAGGTCTTTTTGGTGTAATCAAAGGAGCCGAGATATCCTCGCTTGGAGTGACAGGAGCCTCGGTAGAGGGAGTGAATCATGTCGGCATTCTGGTGGGTAAAGCCGAGAGCGGCAAGATAGAGCGTTGTTTCGCAACCGGAGATGTATCCGGCAATTCAATCTGTGTAGGCGGTTTGGCCGGCGAGAATATCGGCGCCATCATCAGCGACTGCTATGCGGGAGTGCATGTCAGCAACGCTGATGATTATGCCACAGGCGGCATCGTAGGCAAAAACAGAGGCACAGTGCGAAATGTGTATGCCACAGGCGAAATCGTTGGTAAGGATTATGTGGGAGGTATCGTAGGTGCCAACTATGGTTCGGTCAGCAACTCTGTGGCTATCAATGGCAAAGTCACCGGTAGCTACGATTATGTGGCCCGATTCGGTGGTAATGATAATGCCCGCAACACCTCGGCAGACAATCACAGCTGGGATGTGATTCCGAATGGCACTTCGACCGACTGGAAAACATATGGAGATCATGCCGAATTGCACTCAGTAGGAGCATTGGCCGACTTCTCTACGTTTAAATCTCTGACGGAATGGGATTTTGATAATGTATGGGAATGGGTTGAGTCGTCGGGCTCCCGCTATCCGGTATTGCGGGGTCTTGACAATCAGATATGTGTGCATCCTTCCGCTTTCAATAGTATACTGACAAGTGTCGAGGAAATGATAGCCGATGAGAGTGTCCGCCTGAGCGTGGGGCCCAACCCCTTCGACGGCTATATTACCATAAGCTCGACCGAGACATTGGCCAGTGCGGAACTCTATGCCATGAGCGGTGCGCGTGTGGCTTATGAGGAAGCTTCAGCCGATGCCGATGCGCTCACTCTCAGAGCCGACGGCCTCACGAGCGGTGTCTACGTGCTTCGCGTGTCGACAGCCATCGGTCAGGTCTATTCATTTAAAGTCAGCAAGAGATAATTATTCCCCAGACATCAGACAATGACAACAACAACTAACCTGCGCACACTATGCGCCACAGCCGCATTGGTAGCGGCCTCCGGAATCGGGTGTATAGCCGATGACGCCACACTGAACCGTCTGGAGATTAAGTCAGGAGAAGTCAACCTTCTTTCAGACTTCAAGCCAGCTGTAAATAGCTATGAGATTGAATTAGGTGAAGATGCCGCCTCTCTGGCCACATTCTCGGCGGCTCCGTCGTCAAAGACAGCAGTCGTGGATATCACCATCAACGGCACACCCTATACCAACCACACACTCGGTCAGCTTCGCGGCGGCGAGAATGTGATTGTGTATACTGTGCGCGACGGTGCCCAGACACAGACCTACACAATCACGGTGCGCACCCCTGAGGTGGTGCGTGAAGATTACTTCACCTGGAAGAACGCCAATGTGTATTTCGTGCTGACCGACCGTTTCTATAATGGCGACAAGAGCAATGACGAAAGCTATCATCGCAAGAAAAAGGCGGGAGGCACTGATGTGGCCACATACCATGGCGGCGATATAGCGGGACTGACCGAGAAGCTTGATTATCTTGACAAACTCGGAGTCAACGCCATCTGGATCACAGCTCCTTATGAGCAGATGCATGGCTGGACGGGCGGTGCCGGCGATGCCTTCCCACATTACGCATTCCACGGCTACTATACGCTCGACTGGACCTTCATGGACCGCAATATGGGCACAATCGACGAGATGCGCCGGTTTGTGACAGAGGCTCACCGCCGCGGTATCCGTGTAGTGATGGACATCGTGCTCAATCATACAGGCTACTGCACGCTTGATGACTGTCTCGACTACGATTTCGGTAATTTCTATGGTAGTCCCGCTGCAGGATGGGTGCCCGACAATCAGCCCTACACCATGTGGAGCGAGCAGAACGCCATCTCTTTCAATGCCGATGAGCAGGGCAAGTGGGGCGACTGGTGGGGATCATGGGTGCGCGCCTTCGGCGACCGCTCGTGGTGTACATCAGCCGGCTACGTTGTGCCCGGGGGAGATGACAAGACCATGTCGCTTGCCGGACTGCCGGATGTAGTGACCGAGCGCACACAGAATGTTGAGATTCCTGCATTCCTCGCACGCAAATGGGCTGCGGAGAAAGGTGGTGACTATGATCTTTACCGTCTGCCCAATATTGATGATTGGCGAGTCGGGGGTAAAGGAGCGCCAGCCGACTATATTATCAACTGGCTCGCTGCCTGGGTGGAATATTTCGGAATCGACGGATTCCGTTGCGACACAGCCAAACATGTGGAACTTTCGCGCTGGAATCAGCTTAAGAACGCTTGTAATAGCGCGCTCAACGCCTGGCGGGCAAGCGACCGTGCGGATGAATATGCAAAGAATTGGACCGATGATTTCTGGATGACAGGCGAATGCTTCGGATGGGATCATGGCGACAGCGGTTATTTCACGCAGGGTGGCTTCGATTCGATGATCAACTTTGCATTCAATGGCACAGAGGGTGGCGCCGGACGTACTCCATCTGTTGATGACTGGAGCTACTATGCCAATTTCTGTAATGGAGTCACACCGCGTCAGGTGCTCAACTATGTGTCGAGTCATGACACAGGTCTGCATCGTCCTGGCGACCAGAAGAATGTGGGCACCATGCTGCTGCTTTGCCCTGGAGGCGCGCAGATATACTATGGTGATGAGACATCGCGTCCTGCAGTCAATGGTATGGGAGATGCGGGAATGGTGACGCGCGGTGACTTCAACTGGGATGCCGAAGATAATGACGTCAATCTCCACTGGCAGAAAATAGGTCAGTTCCGACGTCGTAATCCGGCAGTCGGCGCAGGTAACCAGACTGCACTCGGCGCCGATACCTATGGTCGCACATTCTCCGAGAACGGCTATTCCAATGCCGTAGTGATACGCCTCAATACATCGGCCGGACAGACCTATACTGTAAGCACAGGCGACTGCTTTGCCGACGGCACGAAAGTGATGGATGGCTACAACAGCAGCAACACGGCTGAAGTGAGCGGCGGCAAGGTGACATTGACAGCATCAGGCCCGGTGATTCTTATTGAAGAGTATGGTTCGATTGGCGGCGGCGACTACGTGCCGCCGGTGCCCACACCCGTAAAACCCAATGTGACGGCATCTCCGGCCGACGGAACAGTATTTACAGATAATGTCAGGGTGACACTCTCAGTGACTCCTGCAACTGATATTTATTATACTCTTGACGGAAGCACACCCTCGGCTGCATCCACACGCTACACGTCTCCGATCACACTGACGTCGACCACTACGGTGAAGACTTATGTCGCCAACGATGCCGGTGCGGTAATGAAGAACTTCACCTATACACTCAAGGACCAAGGGGGCGATGATGGCAACGATGGAGATGAAGACGGCGCTTGCTGCGTATATTATGTGAACTCTACCGGTTGGCAGGCACCTTATGTCTGGGCATGGACAGAAGAGCAGAACTGCACAGTAGCCGGCACGTGGCCCGGCGACCGCATGACCGAGAAGAACGGAGTGTGGTATTGGGAGGCTCCGGAAGGGAAGACCCCGGACGTTATCATATTCAATAACGGTGGTAATGGAGATCAGACTGATAATCTGGAGTTTGTCAGCGGGCATACATATCAGCGCGACGGCTCTCACAGTCTCGTGAGTTATGGCCCGCAGAAACCCACAGTCTCCGTGTCGCCCAACGGAGGCACAATGAAGGGGAGTGGCCTGATCAGTGTGAAGATAGGCAATGACGCCCAGACGGTGGCCGGCTCGTTCAACGGTAAAAGTGTGGTATTGGCCGACGGTACGACCACTCTTAAAGTGAGCGACTATCTGGCCGACGGTGAGAGTGCCACATTCTCAATCACCGCAACAAACGCAGCCGGACAGACTGAATGGTCGTCGACCTTCAGTCGTGATGACACAGAGCCTGTCTACACCCTTTCAGGCGACTGGCGCGAACTCTCGATTTATCAGATAATGGTGGGATCCTTCCAGCATGGCGAAGGTGGCGCCACAGGTTACACCGATATGTGGGGACCGGAAGGGCACCGCAAAGACGGCAATCTGCGGGGCATCATCAACTCTCTGGATTACATCAGAGATCTTGGTATGAACGCAATCTGGATGACACCGATTTTCGATTCCACCAATGGTAATGGTGGAGAGAAACTTCAGGCCACGGGTTACTTCTGCACCAACTACTTCAAAATCGATCCGAAGTTCGGTACAGAAGAAGATTTTGACGAGCTTGTGCGCACAGCGCATGAGAAAGGTATCTACGTGATACTTGACGGCGTATTCGGGCATCATGGCGGTGTGAGCGAGGCTTCGCCTGAGGGGAACCATATCGACAGCACGACAGCCACCAATGTGCGTGGTTCTGACTCAGGCAATATATCATATCCGGCATCTTTGGATTATTTCAAGGAAGTGGTGCGCTACTGGATGGAGCGCGGAGTAGATGGCTGGCGTCTCGACCAGTGCTATCAGGCATATCAGGGTGGACACAACTATTGGTATGACCTGCGCAAGGAGGTGGAAAGTGTGGCTGCCGAGCGCAAGGCCCGTGGCGAACAATGGGGCACTCTCGGCTACATGGTAGGCGAGGACTGGACTTCAGCCGGTAATATCACCACTACGCAGCAGGATGGCCTTAAGAGCGTGATGGATTTCGACGGCAAGGACGAACTTGTATATCTGAGCGACGGCGTCGGCTCAATCGGCAGGTTTCTGACTACTGACGCCGCCGGCCGAGGATACCGCGATGCCGGTGTCAATCCCACAATTTTCCTTAGCAATCATGATACATCGCGCGTGGGCGACTTCGTGGACGTAGCCAGTGCCCCGCAGCAGCTGATGACGCGCCATGCGGCAGTCGCGGCATATTCTGGTCCGGCCTGCACTTATTATGGCGATGAAATCGGCGACAAGAGCGGCAACGGCAATGCCGACAACAAGGCGCGCACATCCGGCCGCCTCAGCGGCTTCACTGCCAATGAGCAGATGGTGCATGACTATGTGGCAAAGGTATTTAAAGCGCGTGCGGAGAACCCTGCTCTCTGGCGCGGCACTGCTGAAAAGAACACCCAGAGTTCATCGTGTGTGAAAATCACAAAGACCGATGCCGCGACCGGCAATAAGGTGATTGTGATTTTCGCATCGGCCGACAGTAATGTCTCAATCGGTGGCACGGGCACCGACCTCATCAACGGCGGCAGCGTGAGTGGCTCAGTCAATGTAAAAGCCTGGATTCCGGCTTTCATCCGCATGAACTGACCTGGCTCTGTCAATATATAAAAATATCGGGC
>DKWX01000036.1:24927-25168 GCA_002491945.1 Porphyromonadaceae bacterium UBA7141 | reverse complement strand
GCCCGATATTTTTATATATTGACATAACCGATAAGTAATTGTAAATTAAGACCGCTTCCAACAAAAAATGTAAAAGCTGCGAGACGGAGGTAACTTTCTTTCGCTTGTACCGGATATTGTCATTATACAGTTTATAAGTAAGTGTTCAAATTTAACCTATAGCAAATGAAATGGAATCTTTTATACAATCTGCGGCTCCTTTTTAGTCGCTTCCGGCTGTCGTTCAGTCGAATATGTTTAT
>DKWX01000036.1:0-24636 GCA_002491945.1 Porphyromonadaceae bacterium UBA7141 | reverse complement strand
GGAATCGACTAAAAAACAGTCCCGCATATTGTATAAATTAAATTTGAACACTTACTTATTGCTTAGTCATTTCGTCTTAAGGAATGTGATGATGTCGCGAGGAGAAAACCGCTTCCCTTTGAGCAGGATTGACGAGCTATAGATTTTGCCCGCAAATGCCATAGAAAGCCATGCGAAGAAATAGAGCACAATCACACTTATGATTGACTCCCACAGCGGCGCCGTCTGCGTGATTGCATTTACGGCACCGATAGTGGGCGATGTGAGAGGAATATATCCGAGAATGCGGACAAAAGAGCTGCTGCCATGATCCACGGCATACATTCCGATATAGAAGCTGCTCATCAGAATCAGAGTGAGCACTGCTACATATTCCTGGTTTTCGTTGTTTTTGTCGGTCATCGCGCCCCCGGCGGCATATAGCGAGCCGAAGAACACGTAGCCACCAATAAAATAAATAATGCTCCATACTACTGCCATGATGTAGTCATAGGTCAGGGCATGACTCAGCAGGTCGCCTATGGGGAATATAAGCAGCAGACCGATTACGAGCACAGCCACAATGACACCCCAGAGCATCATCTGTGTCAGCCCCACCAGTCCTACGGCAAGTATTTTGGCGAGCATCATGGTGCGTCCCGGCACGCATGTGGCCAGGATTTCCACAATGCGATTAGTCTTTTCAGTCTTAACTTTCTGAAAAATCTGACTGCCATACATCATGATGAACAGCGTTAGAAACACGCCCATCAGCAGCCCGATTTCCTGAAGTGGAGTTATTTCATCGTCATGGTCTGGCATGATGGATTCCTGAAATTTCATAGCTGAATCTGATTCAGCCATAAGATAGCCCATGACAGCGCCGAATGCCACCATCAGTACAGGCATTATCAGAGTTGAAATCCAGAATGACTTGGAGCGAACATCGGTGAGATACTCGTTGCGTATGATTAATCCTAATTGCGACATATCGGTTTATTCAGATTTTTCGTTGATTACAGCCTCCGTGTGTCGGGCATCTTCAGCCACATCGGCCGGAGTATCGGGATGACGAGAGGTATACTTTATAAATATATCAGTAAGAGAGGGGAGGGCTTCTTCAAAATGAATCACATCACTCTGAAAAGCAACGGCATCAAGCAGGTCCATATTGGTCTTGCCCTCGGCAATGCGTATTGTATAGGCGTGCCCCTTGCGCCAGTTGAGTGTGCGTGACGGGGTGATGTCGGTCACAATCCCTCCGTCAATCAGCGGTTGCACAGTCAGCGGGGTGCGTGTGGTGAGTATTAGGGAATTATCCTTATTCGCTTCCTTGATGTTTTCAATACTGTCTTTCACGAGGAGATTGCCATGGTCAATAAGCGCGATGTCGGAACACATGTCTTCGATGGCCGGCATGTTGTGCGAAGACAGCATGATAGTGGTGCCCCGGTCGTGCAGACGGGCGATAAGTTCCTGAAGCAGCGCTCCGTTGATCGGGTCAAAGCCGCTGAAAGGCTCATCGAGAATCACCAGTTCCGGTTCGTGCACCAGCGTAGAGATAATCTGCACTTTCTGCTGATTGCCTTTTGAAAGTTCCTTGATACGTCGGCGTCGGTCGGGAGTGAGATTGAATAGGTCAAGGTATTCGGCCATCACTTCTCGCAGACGTTTGCGATTGCCTCCTTTCAGCTGGCCGAAATAGAGAATCTGGTCTTCGACTCGCATTTTGTCATATAGACCTCGCTCCTCGGGCATATATCCGAGTAATCCGGTCGTTTCAAGAGATGCGGGACGCCCGTTGATCAGAGCTTCACCTCCATCAGAGACCATAATGCCATTCAGGATGCGCAGCAGTGTTGTCTTGCCGGCTCCGTTAGGGCCGAGCAGACCGGTAATGGAGCCGCGTTCTACCGAGAACGTGACATCGTTGAGAGCACGTTTGTCACCGAAGAACTTCCGGAGTTGTCGGATTTCAAGAATATTATTTCCCATTTATAATATTAGTAGTGGATAATAACTTAAAGTATAAGTAAGTGTTCAAGTTAAGTAAGTAAGTGTTCAAATTTAACCTATAGCAAATGAAATGGAATCTTTTATACGATCTGCGTCGTCCTTTTTGCCGATTGCAGCCTGCCGTTCAGGCGGATATGTTAATCTTCTCCTTTATAACTCACCGTAATCGCCTGAAAAACAAGCCTGCATATTGTATAAATTAAAATCGTACACTTACTTATCGTTGTCATATAAAGGCAGAGAACCCCATATCTCCTGACTGATATCCGGAGGGGCGTCAGCGGGAGGATATTATTCTTTCGCCGCATTCCTTTGCTATTTCGGCGCGGCGCCGCATCAGAGCCACAATCTGGAGCTGAAGGTTTCCTGTGGTTTCGGCATCAGCATTCTGGCACTGGGCCATACGTGTGCTCAGTTCACGCAGACGCAGGTTCAAGAGTTCGATGCGCCATTCGGCAACAGCGCGGTTAATTTTATGAGCCAGTTCCTTTGGAGAATCCTCTTGAGCTCCCGGAGAGCTGAACATAGCCGAAAGCACGTGCCGGTCGTTGATCAGTTCGGTAGCCACACTTCTTACATCGCCGTCTTCATGGCTTGCCAGAAAATCACCTGAATAATTGCGGGAGAAATCGTAGATCTCCTTTTCGCGCCGTGAGGCGAGAGCCTCGTCGATGCGTCGCTCTTCGCGTTCGATATCAGCCATGGTGCTAACTTTCTGCGGTAATCCCCTTAGCCTCTCTTCACGTTCGGCTGCGAGAGAGGCGTCAAGCCTGGCCTTAAAGTTGTCAAGCTTCTCTACATACTCATCCAGATGGTTTAGCAGGATGTCGAAAACTTTCCGGTATTCCGGTGTGGCGATTTCAAGACCGTGTTCGAGCATCTCATCATTCGCCATGTCGGTCACGGTGTAAAGAATCTCATTCGCATCATCTGGATTTGCGCTGTCAGCTTCACTTTCGATTGGCGTGAGGTTATCGATATTCAGCGCCACATATCCATATCTCACAAGATAACGAATTATGTTGGTCTCCAGAGGTCTCATCGGGTGGTCGCGTCGCTGGCGGCGCGATTCGATGGTGCGTGCCAATGAGCCTACGGCATTATTATCTAATGCGGCGGCCGGTGATTCCGGAGTGTCGGAATCAGGGTCCGTGGAGAGTGCGGATTTCGGAGTGCCGCCACTGTCGGATGAATCGCCGGAATTTGTTTTGGGCGACATTCTGTCGGGATATTCGCGTTCTGTCTGACGCCGGAATCGGTCGGCTTGATTCTGTCTTACGATTTCAATTCTGGCCTGTTCGACCGCGCGAGCCACAGTGGCCTCGTCTATTCTTAGTTCGCGGCTGCACTCGCTGATATAGACAGTGCGCTGCACATCATTGGGGATACATGCGATGGAGCGCGACACACTATTTATTACCTCCGCTTTACGCTGCGGCGAGTCGCCGATGTCGCGCATCAGAACCCTCATCTTGAAGCGGATGATGTCGGACGAATTTTTTTCGACATATTCCCGGAACATCTCCGGAGAGTTAGCCCGGGCAAAGGAATCCGGGTCATGTCCGTCGGGCAGCAGCAGCACTGATACCTGCATCTTATGGCTCAGCAGCATGTCAATGCCGCGCAGAGCCGCTTTTATGCCTGCGGCATCGCCATCGTAAATCAATGTGATATTCTCCGTAAAACGGTGTATCATTGCAATCTGCCCGTCGGTCAGAGCTGTGCCGGAGGAAGCCACCACATTCTGCAGACCGCTTTGCCACATTGAGATCACGTCAATGTATCCTTCCACGAGGTAGCAGCGGTTTTGTCTTACGATTTCCGCTTTAGCCTGAAATATGCCGTAGAGTTCCTGATTCTTGCGGTAGAGCACAGATTCGGGAGAGTTGATATATTTGGCCGCCCCCCCCTTAAGGTCGCGCCCGCCAAATCCGACCACCTTGCCTGAAGAATTCAGAATCGGGAATATGACGCGTCCGTGGTACTTGTCGTAGAGATTACCGTTCTGGCTGAGTCCGGTTAGCCCGAGAGTACGCAGGGTGTCGGTGTCGAACCCTTCGCGCTGCATCTTCGGGGTCAGATGCATCCCGCGGTCGATGGCGTAGCCGAGATGGAATTTCTTTATGGCCTCCTGAGTGATGCCGCGTCCGTAGAGGTAGCTCAGTCCGATGTCGCGGCCCTGCTGAGAGGAAATGAGGTCCTCCTCCATGATCTGCATGGCTCTTTGTGCTGCAATCAGCAGCCCTTCACGTTCAGTGGCGGCTCGTTTTTCATCATCGGATAGTTCGCGCTCCTCGACCTTTATACCATACTTTTTGGCAAGATGAAGCAGGGCATCGTGATAAGACACCCCTTCCTTCTCCATAATGAAATTTACAGGCGACCCACCCTTATGGCAGGAGAAGCAATAGCAGAAATTACGTCGCGGACTGACGGAGAACGACGGCGTCTTCTCGTTGTGGAATGGGCATAGCCCCATGAAATTCGCTCCACGGCGAGTCAGATGGACATAATCGCTGACCACCTCCACAATATCGGCGGCATCCTTGATGCGCTCTACGGTGGCCTTGTCAATCATGCTTTGCGTAGATTGTCGCAGATGGCGTGTATTTTCTCATTGGTGCTGAGTCGTGTGGGCACAAGCGGGAGTCTCAGCTCGTTCTCAATCATACCCAAAGCATTGAGTGTGCATTTCACTCCGGCCGGGTTGCCGTCGACAAAGAGGAGATTGAAAAGCTCGGTAAACTGGAAATGCAACGGTAGCGCTCCTTTGAAATCTCCGGCCAGACACATGCGCACCATCTTGCCGAACTCCTTCGGGAAAGCATTTCCTATAACAGAAATCACCCCCTTCGCCCCCAGAGTCATAAGGGGGTAGGTGATGCCGTCATCGCCTGAGATGACCTCGAAATGCAGCGGCTTGTTTTTTATGATTTCCTCGATCTGCACGAAGTTGCCGGAGGCTTCCTTCACGCCTATTATATTGGAGAAATCGCGTGCCAGACGCAGGCAGGTGTCGGCCGTCATATTTACGCCGGTCCGACCGGGCACGTTATAAAGTATCAGCGGTAGCGGGCTTGCCGAGGCGATGGCTGCGTAATGCTGATATATGCCTTCCTGAGATGGCTTGTTGTAATGTGGCACTACAGAGAGAATTGCAGAGAAGCCCGACAGATCAAGATGAAGCATGTCGGATATTACAGCTGCGGTGTTGTTGCCACCGAGTCCGAGCACGAGAGGCAGGCGTCCGGCTACTGTTTCGCTGATGAAGTCGCGTATCTGTTGTTGCTCATCGCGGGATAGTGTGGGGGTCTCGCCGGTGGTGCCGAGCACCACAAGGAAGTCAGCGCCGGCCCCGATCTGGAATTCCACGAGGCGGCCGAGTGCATCGAAATCAATTGTCTTGTCTGCTTTGAAGGGTGTGACCAGAGCCACTCCAAGTCCTTCAAGTATGAATCGGGCCATGAGTCTAATTCTATGTTAGAGGTGGCCTTTGCCGCAGGCATGACGTGCATGCGCTGGAGAATAGGGCAGGCCACAGGTTGTTGCAACATCAAAATTAGCAAAATTCTCTGAGTTATGCAAACCTGATGAACTTCTATACTGATTTTTTAACGGCTTCGTTAAATTAGTGGGGTCGTGGATTTTGAAGTCAGCGCATAAAGTGTTAACTTTGTAGGATATTTAATCCCAACCAATTGTAACGAAACGCGATGAAAACTAACGTAGCCGTATTCTTCGGCGGAAGATCAGTGGAACATGAGATTTCCGTCATTTCAGCGCTTCAGGCCATCAATGCCATGGATCGCACCAAATATGACATCGTGCCTATATACATATCCAAACAGGGGCGCTGGTATACTGGCGACAATCTTTTGAATGTCAATAATTACCGCAATCTGGAGACTCTTGTGTCGAATGCCACGGAGGTGTATATGCGCCCCGTCTACGGTGATTATAGACTCTATGAGGCCCGACAGGGAGGCGGACTCTTCTCGAAGGGGGCTAAAGTCGTGGCCGAACTTCATGTGGCGCTTCCGGTGCTGCACGGCACGAATGGCGAGGATGGTATTTTCGAGGGTGTGCTCGAGACAATAGGCATACCCTTCGCCGGATGCAACACTCTTTCCAGTGCCAATGGCATGGATAAGATTACAATGAAGATGATACTTAAGGAAGAGGGAATTCCGGTGGTGGACTATGTATGGTTTACCGACAAGCAGTGGAACTCTGACAGGGATGCCATAGTGGCCCGTGTAGAGGAAAAACTCGGTTATCCGGTAATTGTGAAGCCTGCCAATCTCGGGTCGAGTGTGGGCATAGGCAAGGCCTCCGACCGTCAACAACTTATAGAGAAGATCAATGACGCGGAGCAGTTCTCCCGCCGTATAATCGTAGAGCATATGGTGGAGAAGCTGAAGGAAATAAACTGTTCGGTGCTCGGTGACGCCGACGACCATCAGAGCAGTGTATGTGAAGAACCTATCAAGACGGGCGATTTCCTGTCGTATGGCGACAAATACATGGGCGGTTCCGGCATGCAGTCGAGCGACAAGCGTATACCTGCACTCATTCCGGAAGCCACATCTGACCGCATACGGAAGATGGCGGCCGACACATTCCGCGTGCTATCCTGTCATGGAGTGAGTCGTGTGGATGTGATGATTGATGAGTCTGACGGCAATATCTATGTCAATGAGATAAATACGATACCAGGTTCACTCTCGTTCTATCTTTGGGAGGCATCAGGTATCAGTTTTCAGGAACTGATGGACCGTCTCGTGCAGCTTGCCCTGCAACGCAAGCGTGAGAATGACCGCAAGACCTTTACCTACGACCAGAATATTTTCGCCATGGGCGGCGGGACGAAAGGTGGAGTCAAAGGTGGTGCCAAGGGTGGATTCTTCGGTGCCAAAGGGGCCAAGTCCGGCAGACATTGATCTGCGTGCCACCTGCCAAAGAGTTGTATCCGGCTTCGCATGATGGCCGGAATTTCAAATGAAACAATAACGCTACACACTATAACCAGTATGTCTAAATTCAAAGAGCGCAACAGACAGTTGAATCTCTCTGAGATCAACAAGGAGATGCTCGAGGCCTGGGAGCAGGCCTCACTCTTCGAGGCCAGCATGAAGGCCCGCGAAGGAGAGCCTACGTTCGTATTCTACGAGGGCCCTCCCTCGGCCAACGGTATGCCTGGCATCCATCATGTGATGGCCCGCACGATAAAGGATATCATCTGTCGCTACAAGACGATGAAAGGATTCCACGTAAAGCGCAAGGCCGGATGGGACACCCACGGTCTGCCGGTGGAACTCGGCGTGGAGAAGACCCTCGGTATCACCAAAGAGGATATAGGCAAGAAAATCAGTGTGGATGAATATAATGCCGCATGTCGGCATGAGGTGATGAAATACACCCGCGAGTGGACTGATCTCACTCGCCGCATGGGGTATTGGGTCGACCTTGAGAATCCTTATATCACCTACGACAACGCCTATATCGAGACTCTCTGGTGGCTGCTTGCCCGACTCTATGAGAAAGGTTATCTCTTCAAGGGGTATACAATCCAGCCTTATTCTCCGGCTGCCGGAACCGGACTGTCGACTCATGAACTCAACCAGCCCGGCTGCTATCGCGATGTGAAGGATACCACAGCCACGGCACTATTCCGCATACTCGACCCGAAGCCGGAAATGACCGGATGGGGCGAGCCGTTCTTCATGGCGTGGACCACGACACCCTGGACACTCCCTTCGAATACGGCTTTGTGCGTGGGCCCGAAGATTGATTATGTGGCTCTTCAGACATACAATCCCTATACCGGCGCTCCAATCACTGTCGTGATGGCAGAAGTGCTCATCGGCAGCTACTTCAAGGCGGAGGGGGCCGAAGCTCCGATGGATGGATATAAGAAGGGGGATAAGATTATACCTTACCGCGTGGCGGGGAAATGGCGTGGCGACGAACTCACTGGTATGCGCTATGCTCAACTTATGCCATGGATCAAGCCATGCGAACGCATAGACGAGCACGCCCCTGAATACGTGCGCACTCAGGCCGAGGCTCATCCGGAGAATGTGTTTGAGGTCGGCACTGACCGCTTCGTGCAGCTTGCAGACTGTGCCTTCCGTGTAATACCCGGCGATTATGTCACTACTGAAGACGGCACGGGCATCGTGCATATCGCTCCTACATTCGGTGCGGATGACGCCAAGGTGGCCAAAGCCGCCGATATACCTTCGCTTTTCATCATCAACCACCGAGGCGAGACACGTCCTATGGTCGATCTGCAGGGTAAGTACTATACACTGGAGGAGTGCGCTCCTGCATTCGTCGAGAAGTGCGTGGATGTGGAGGCGTATGGACATCATGCAGGCGATTACGTAAAGAATGCCTATGACCCACGTTTCAATCAAAACGGCAAATACAACGAAGATGCCGCCTCAAAGGCTGAAAACCTTGATGTGGTGCTCTCGCTCGAACTCAAGGGTGAAGGGAATGTCTTCCGTATCGAAAAGCATACGCATAACTATCCTCACTGCTGGCGCACCGACAAACCGGTGCTATATTATCCGCTTGACAGCTGGTTTATCCGCACGACCGCCTCGCGCGACCGTCTGATAGAACTCAACGGGCAGATAAAGTGGAAACCCTCATCCACTGGATCCGGTCGCTTCGGAAAATGGCTTGAGAACCTGCAGGACTGGAATCTCTCACGCTCGCGCTACTGGGGCACCCCGCTCCCGATATGGCGCACGGAGGATGGCAAGGAAGAGATTATCATAGAGAGTTTCAGCCAGCTTTATGATGAGATAGAGAAGTCGGTGGCAGCTGGAGTGATGACAGAGAATCCGCTGAAGACAAGAGGATTTGTGCCCGGCGACTATTCGAAAGAAAACTATAATCGTTTCGATGCCCACCGCCCTTATGTGGATGATATCGTACTGGTGAGTGCTACCGGCAAACCGATGAGGCGTGAGACAGATCTTATCGACGTGTGGTTTGACTCGGGAGCGATGCCATATGCCCAGATACACTATCCCTTTGAAAACAAGGAACTACTTGACAGCCGTGAGGTGTATCCGGCGGATTTTATAGCCGAGGGAGTCGACCAGACACGCGGATGGTTCTTCACACTGCATGCCATAGCCGGAATGATTTTCGACACGGTGGCCTATAAGGCAGTGATTTCCAATGGTCTTGTGCTTGATAAGAATGGCAACAAGATGTCGAAGCGTCTTGGCAACGCAATCGATCCGTTTAATAATATAGAGCGTTTCGGTTCGGATCCTGTGCGCTGGTATATGATTTCCAACTCTCAGCCCTGGGACAATCTGAAATATGATGAGGAGGGAGTGGCAGAGGTAAGCCGCAAACTGTTTGCGACACTGTATAACACCTATAAATTCTTCGCCCAGTATGCCAATCTCGACGGATTCACTGGAGGCGAAGAACAAGTGTCGGTGGCAGAGCGCCCTGAAATCGACCGCTGGATATTGTCGTTGCTCAACACTCTTGTAAAAGAGGTGGAGACAGCGCTTGACGATTACGAACCAACTCGCGGCGCCCGTGCAATCGAGGAGTTTGTCACCGACAATCTTTCCAACTGGTATGTGCGTCTCAACCGCAAGCGCTTCTGGGGAGGCGAGATGAATCAGGATAAGCTGGCGGCTTATCAGACACTCTACACATGTCTGGTTACCGTGGCGCGTCTGATGGCGCCGTTTGCTCCGTTCTTCTCCGACCGCCTCTGGCTTGACCTTACAGAGCCGGTGCGAGAGGAGGGTAAGTTCGCTTCGGTGCATCTTGAGGATTTCCCGGCATACGATGCCGGTCTTGCCGACCATGTGCTTGAAGAGCGTCAGCGTCTGGCTCAGGTGATTACTTCATGTGTGCTTGCACTGCGTCGCAAGGTCAACCTGAAGGTGCGTCAGCCCCTTCAGACACTGCTCGTGCCGGTGATGGATGCCTCGCAAAGGGCAGATGTCGAGGCAATCGTGCCTCTGCTTGCTGCTGAACTCAATGTGAAAGATGTGAAAATCGTGAGCAACGAAGAGAGCGGACTCGTGAAGCGCGTAAAAGCTGATTTCAAGAAACTTGGTCCGAAATTCGGCAAAATCATGAAGCAGCTTGGCAAGGCAATATCGGAGATGGAACAGAAGGACATCCTGACGCTTGAGAAAGAAAATAAGTTCACATTCACCGAACTTCCCGGTCAGCCTGTGGTGACACTCGAAGATGTGGAAATATTCCCCGAGGATATCCCCGGATGGCTCGTGGGTAGCGACGGCAGTGTGACTGTGGCCCTCGACATAACGCTCACACCGGAGTTGAAGAACGAGGGTATGGCCCGCGAATTGGTCAACCGAATCCAGAATATCCGCAAGTCGAGTGATTTTGAAATTACAGACCGTGTGAAGGTGACTCTTACCGATTTGCCTGAGGTGCGTGCCGCAGTAGAACAATTCGGCGAATATATCAAAGGGCAGGTGCTGGCCAACAGCCTGGAACTTGCCTCAGAAGTAGCCGACGGCATATTGCTTGATATCGATGAACTCAAAGTAACGGCCAAGGTAGAAAGAGAATGATCCGTAATGACATTCATCCGTCGCAGACCGGTCGGGTCGCAAGGCTCGGCTGGCTTGTGGCGGCCATAATGACACTTGTCATCGTGGCCGACCAGTGGCTCAAGATATGGGTCAAGACACATTTCTGGCTTGGAGAGGATCTGGAACTGACCTCATGGTTCCATTTGCGGTTTATTGAGAACAACGGGTTCGCTTTCGGTCTGGAGTGGTTCAATAAGTATGTACTCACTTTTGGCCGTATTCTTGCAGTGGTGTTCTTTTGCTGGAGCATGAAACGTCTGTTGCATCTCGGATACCAGCGCACGGGCTTTATAGTGGCATTCGCCCTTATAATAGCCGGAGCAGCCGGTAATATCTTCGACTGCGTGTTCTATGGCGAGATATTCAATAATCCGATGCCTCCTCAGGTGGCGACGATGTTTCCTGACGGTCACGGGTATGCTTCCTGGTTTGAGGGGAAGGTGGTGGATATGCTTTATTTCCCACTTTTTTCCTTTACTTGGCCCGGCTGGATACCGGTGCTTGGCGGGAAGGAATTCGAATTTTTCCAGTATATCTTCAATATTGCAGATGCTGCTATTTCGGTAGGAGTGATACTTCTGTTGCTTTTCTACCGCGCTGAGGCATCGCAGGCATTTGCATTTTTGTTTGGCGAGCATAAGGACGAAGCCACTTCTGCAAGTGCCCGAAGGGAGAGTGACAGAAAGTGAAGGCAACCATGCAGCGCCACATGCGTGTCATTTTAAGTAAGTGTCAAGTGTGCATTTCTCATCTTCATGCGAATATAATCAGGGCCACGCTCCATGCGTTGGCGGCCATATCAGGTTTTCTCTTGCTTGCAGGATGCGACCGTCGGCCTGACGGAGTGCTTTCCGACAGCGAGATGGAGAGTCTGATGACCGACATGATTCTTGCCGATGCATATAGGCAGACTGCTGCCGGGCGCGCGTTGCCCGACAGCGTGAGCCTGCATTTGGGAGAGAGTGTGATGAAGGCTCATGGGGTGGATTATGCCCGTCTCGACAGTACATATGCCTGGTATGCCCGCAATCTTGACGATTATTATAAGCTTTACGGTCGGGTGCAGAAGCGTGTGGCGGCCCGGCGCGACAGGATCGCCGGCAATGTGATGCGCGCCGAGGGTCAGCTCGCCAATGATATCTGGAGTCTGCCGAAGCATCTGACATTCTCTCCGATGGTGGCTTCCGACGCTTTGATATTCGAACTTGGCGGCGATGCGGTCAATGCAGGTGAGCGTCTGGAGTGGAAGATGCATCTTAGCGGTTATGATGAGACATCGCTGCTGCTCGGTGTGGATTATTCCGATGGCTCGGTGTCGGTAATGGAACGCACGTTCCGCAGTGAACGTAGCCCTTCATTAAGCCTTGTTACCGATACAGCACTCACAGTCAGCCGAATATTTGGCGTGATGACTGTGGGGAGGACGGCGATGCCGATATATGCCGACAGTATTCGCTTGCTGAAGCAGCCGTTTGATTCCATAGCCTATCGTAACTCGTGGAGCCAGCGGCGTTATCGCGGCCCTGTGGGCCGGCAGACGGTAAGACTTGTGGTGGCCGATACAGTACATGTGGATTCGCACAGCGTGCAGACCGATAGTGCCTGCACACCGGGATAAGATTCATCGCCATGGGTCAGTAGCAGATGTTGAAGCCGATTCTCATATTTGCCAGTGCTGTGTGCGGCATATTGGCGGGGTTCGCTACCGGCTCCATGTGGCCGGCGGCGGGGTTTATGGCGGTGGCTATAGTGATATGGTTTTCGGCTTACTTTATATTGCGTAAAAATACTGCGAGATTTCATTTATATACAAGGCTGCACTCGGTGTGGCCTTGTATGCTTTGTGCATGTCTGGGTGCATTGTCGGCCTATTGGCACATCCCTTCGCCCGAGCGATTGCCGCTATATGAGGAGTGTGTGATATATGGCATAGTTGAGGATGCACGGTCGCTAACTACGGGCGATTGCCTTACAGTGCGGCTTTACAGTGTAGCCCCTTCTGGAGGTGGTGAGATACGATGCCGCAATATAAGTGCCATTCTTTATGCAGGAGGTGATATATGTATTTTGCCGGGAGATGAGGTGGTGTATAAATCAGTATTACTGCCGAATAAGCATTATGCTCCGGGGCGTCCGGCATATATAAGTCATGATATGGTGCGCATATACGAAAAGGATGGTGCAGGCGTGTCAGAGGGCCGACAGCGTTACCATCTGAAATCAGGAGACTTGCGTATGACCGGACACCACGACAATCTGACCACAATGACGTGGCATTGGCGTAACGAGGTGGCAAAGCGTCTGGAAAGTTCGGTATTATCGGCCGAAAGCGCCGGACTGCTGCGGGCATTGCTTACCGGGGAACGCGGGGGCATAAAGGAAGAGTCGGCCTCTGTGTTTCGCGATGGGGGATTATCGCATACACTGGCCGTCAGCGGACTTCATGTCGGGATAATAGCCGGGGTGCTGGCATGGCTTACACTGCCTGTCAATCTATTGCGTTGGCGGAGGGTGCGGCTTGCGATGATATGTGCGGGGATATGGTGTTTCACTCTGTTTACGGGTTTGATGTATTCCACATTGCGTGCCGCATTGATGTTTACGTTCAGCATAATCGGGCGCGAGTCCGGTCGGCGCCAGTCATCGATGCGGGGGGTCTGTATGGCAGCTTTCCTGATACTTATGGTCTGCCCCTATGCATTGTGGGATGTAGGGTTTCAGCTTAGTTTTCTATGTGTGGCCGCACTGATTGTATTTGTAGAGCCGATGAATCCGATAAGCCATCGTCATCATCCGACGGTATATAATCTGGTAGGCGCCATGCTGGTGACACTTGTCGCCACCGGGGCTACATGGATATTGTCGGCGCGCTACTTCGGAGCAGTGCCTCTGAATTTCATGCTCTGCAACATGATTGTGCTTCCGGCGATACCGCTTCTCATGGGAGGCGGACTATTGTATACATTATTATTGATGACTGGAATTGATTTTGTACAACTGGGCTATCTTATAGATATGTCGGTTCGAATACTCTATGGTATTATTGACCGTTGCAATATCCAGGTACTTGACTGCGCACCGTCGTTGATAAGTGTGTTACTGTGGTATGGCGGAGTAGTCCTGCTGGCAATATCCTTGCACTATTACCGCCCGGCTGCGCGTACACTCCCCGGAGCAATGGTTATTCCGGTGCGCCGCACTCCGGACGGCACCATCCCGTTGCATCGTCCGATGCTCATAGCCTCCATTCTCCTTCTTTCAATGTCGCTTATTGTCATTTAATACCTGATACAATAGTTTGGTGATTTCCGGGAGTGAAAAGGTTGTAATGGCTTGGTATCCAATGTGTTGTAATGATTAAAAATCATTGTTGCAACTTATTGGCCTTCAGGCGGATACGCTGTTTTTACCGAACTGTTGTGATAAGTAAGTGTTCAAATTTAACCGATAGCAAAAGAACGGGAATCTTTTATATAATCCGCTGCTTCTTTTTTGCCGCTCATCTGCCATCGGAATTACAATGCCAACCGAATGTTTGGATATGTCTGCGAAAAGTTGTATATTTGCATGTGAATTTAATTTGGTTAGAGCAAATTGACTCAATAATTGTAGAAAATGGAGATAGAAAGCAATCCGCAAGAAGATTCTGGGGACACAGAGACTGACATGGACGTAAAACAGTCGGCTGGAGATATGGAGGATTCGGCGCCAGAAGATGCAGGCAACGTATACGATGTGGCTATACAGGGAGTGGCCGGTTGCTTTCATGAGGCCGCCGCAGTGGCCTACTTTGATTCTGTAGGAGCAAGAGTAAGGAGTGTGGAATGTGAGACGTTCCACGATTTATTTGACGCGCTGGCCGCAGACCGGCATATGTTTGGCGTGGTGGCTATTGAGAATACAATAGCCGGTCCGTTGTTGCAGAATCATGAGCTGCTGCGCGAGAGCGGCATGACCATAGTCGGGGAGACGCGTATGCGCATATCACACTGCATGTGTGCATTGCCGGGACAGAAGATAGAGAATATCAGAGTGGTCGGCTCACATCCGATGGCCTTGATGCAATGTGAGCGGTATCTGCGGACTCATCCCGAGATGCGCATGACCGAAACATTCGATACAGCAGGATCTGCCCGCGACATATCGCTCGGCCGAATCACAGGACATGCCGCCGTATGCGGCGAATACGCGGCGCGGCTTTATGGACTTGAGATACTGGAACGGGGCATTGAGACCGATAAGCATAATTTCACTCGGTTTCTGATACTCGCTCATCCGGAGCATCGCCGGAGATTAGTTGCAGATAATGCAGACTGCGACAAGGCATCCATTGTGTTCTCGCTTCCTCATAAAAAAGGGGCATTGGCTGGGGTATTGGCGATATTCAGCTTCTACGAGCTGAATCTGACAAAGATCCAGTCATCGCCCATAGTAGGGCGCGAATGGGAATATCTCTTCCATATAGACCTGACATTTGACAATTATGAGCGTTACCGTCAGGCGGTGGCCGCTGTCAGGCCCTTGCTGAGTAATCTGAGGATACTCGGAGAGTACAAGTCGGCTGAATAAATACGCCACATGGATTTAAACACTTACTTATCAGACCGATTATGAGTCACAGCATACTTAGTGCGGCCAATCGAGTGGCCGATGTAAAGGAATATTATTTTGCAGGCAAACTGCGTGAAGTAGCGGCCATGAGGGACACGGGCATCGATGTGATTTCGCTTGGTATCGGTGGTCCGGACCTGCCTCCCGCTCCAGAGGTGATAGAGACTCTGCAGCAAAGTGCCGGTTGCGCTTGTAATCACAGTTATCAGACCTTCAACGGACTTCCCGAACTGCGCCGGGCCTTTGCCGACTGGTATCAACGATACTATGGAGTCTCACTTGATGCAGAGCGCGAGATAATGCCCCTGATAGGGTCGAAAGAGGGAATACTGTATCTGTCGATGGCCTATGTCAATCCGGGAGATGTGGTACTGGTTCCGGATCCGGGTTATCCCACCTATACATCAGCCTCGCGTCTGGCAGGTGCTGAAGTCATGAGTTATCCTTTACGTCAGGAAAATGACTGGCTTCCTGACTTCCAGGCACTCGAGTCGCTTGATGCCGTAAGAGAGCGACGTGTGAAGATTATGTGGGTCAACTATCCCCACATGCCGACCGGAGCCGAAGGCAATGTGGATCTTTTCAATCGTCTTGTCGCATTCGGACGCCGGCATGGCATACTGATAGCTCACGACAATCCATACTCCTTCATACTCAAGCCGGGAAGGGGAAGACCACTTAGCATATTATCTGTCGAAGGAGCGTATGACTGCTGTATAGAGATGAATTCCCTCTCAAAAAGCCATAACATGGCTGGGTGGCGTGTGGCCATGATGGCAGGCGCCGAGGATGTGCTGAAGACAGTGGCGCGTGTGAAGTCAAATGTCGATTCAGGTCAGTTTAAACCCGTAATGGAGGCAGCGGTCGTGGCCCTCACGCTTGGTGACGGATGGTATGACTCTTTAAATGTCCGTTATCGTAGCCGCCGCGTGATAGCCGAACGCATCATGAATGCACTTGGGTGCCGGTTTGATCCGCGTCAGCGCGGCATGTTCCTATGGGGACGTATACCAGACAGCGAACCATCGGCTGAGGCATTGGCCGACAGGCTGCTTCATGAAAAACATATCTTCCTGACTCCCGGATTTATATTCGGCAAGGAGGGGGAACGATATATCCGCATATCACTCTGTGCCAGTGAGGAAAATCTGGAACGTGCGCTGCTTCGTCTGACTGAATGACTGCGGGAATACGGCTGATTGCGTCTGATGGCCGTACTTACAGAAAAAGCCTCGTCGGCCTCATTTGACCGAATGACAGCATATTAGCAGGGAATCAGGATAATGATAAGGAGAAAACTACGTTATAGACATTAAGGCAGTAGAGATAACGACATCAGCCATTAGGATTCATGTCATCCAGTAATGTCAGAATCAAGCAGCCGCCTGCCAGAAGATGCAATATAGGTAAAAAAGACTACAATGTATAATTTTGAGATATTACCAGGGCTTGACCCGAAAGAACCGATAATCATATCCGGACCATGTAGCGCGGAATCAGAAGAGACAGTGCTACGCATAGCCCGTCAGCTTGCGGGATATGGAGTAAAGGTATTCCGTGCCGGAATATGGAAACCGCGTACAAAACCCGGAGGGTTTGAGGGAGTAGGGTCAATCGGCCTCCCCTGGTTGGCGCGCGTCAAAGAAGAGACCGGAATGTACGTTTCGACCGAAGTGGCTACCCGCGCACATGTTGAAGTGGCTCTTGAGGCCGGGATCGACCTGCTATGGGTCGGAGCGCGTACATCGGCCAATCCCTTTGCCATGCAGGAGATTGCCGATGCCCTGAAAAGTGCGGGGGCGCGGGGAGATGTGCCGGTACTGGTGAAGAATCCCGTCAATCCAGACCTTGAACTTTGGATAGGAGCCATACAGCGCATACAGAATGCAGGCATCAGCCGTGTGGGAGCCATCCACCGTGGCTTTTCGGCATATGGCAAACATCTTTACCGTAATGTGCCGCAGTGGTCGATAGCCCTCGACCTCGGTCGGCGAATGCCCAACCTGCCGATAATCTGCGATCCGAGCCATATCGGCGGAAAGCGTGAACTCATCATGCCGCTCTCGCAGCAGGCCTACGATATGGGATTTGACGGACTTATAATAGAAAGCCACTGTAATCCCGACTGTGCGTGGAGCGATAAAGACCAGCAGATTACACCCGAAGTGCTCAATCTGATACTTAATACGCTCGTTCCGCGACATGGCGCCAAAGAGGGTACCGAACCACTTGCCCTTCTGCGTCGTCAGATTGACCAGATTGACGGTGAATTGATTGATACGCTCAATCGCCGTATGGAGGTGAGCCGGCAGATCGGCCAGTATAAGAAGGCCCACGGACTGAGCGTGGTGCAGAGTTCGCGATATGATGAGATAATACGTTCGCGATGCGAGCAGGCTGCCCATACAGGGATGGGAGAGGAGTTCATGCGCAAGGTGCTTTCGGCTGTACATGAAGAGTCAGTGCGCCAGCAACTTGAGATATTCAAAGGGAAACAGCAGGCTGATGGTGAAAATGACCGCTGATGCCCGGCATCATCATAAGGCGACAGATACCTTTTTTATTGTCATGACTGCTTCCTCCCAATACCGATAAATATAAGGATATGAGGATATTGATACTCGGAGCCGGGAAGATGGGAAAATTCTTCTGCGACCTGCTTTCTTTCAATCATGATGTGGGGATATACGACTATGATCCGCTCCGGCTTCGTTTTACCTACAATGCCCGCCGCTTCGGTCGTCTTGACGAGGAAGTGCGCGAGTTCAATCCGGAACTCATAATCAACGCGGCGACAGTGCGTTATACTGTCAGTGCCTTCCAGTCAGTCATGCCTGTGATTTCATCCGGGGCGATGCTTAGTGACGTGGCCTCGGTCAAGACGGGATTGCCTGAATTCTATGCGGCATCAGGCCATCCGTATGTATCGACACATCCGATGTTCGGCCCCACATTCGCCAGTCTGTCGAATCTCAGCAATGAGAATGCCATAATCATAACCGAAAGTGATGAAGAAGGGAAACGCTTCTTCCGCGACTTATACAGTTCGCTGCATCTGCATATTGAGGAATATAGTTTTGAACAGCATGACCGAACTATAGCCTACTCTCTGTCGGTGCCATTCGCGTCCACACTCGCATTCGCCGGAGTTATGGAACCGCAGGACGCACCCGGCACTACCTTCAAGCGGCTTATGGAGATTGCGCGCGGACTGCTTGGCGAAGACGACTATCTCTTGTCGGAGATACTCTTCAATCCGCATACATCGGCACAACTTTCCCGGATTTGCCGGCGCATGGAGGAACTGAAGCAAATTGTGGATGCCCGCGACCCGGAGGCGATGGTGCGCTACCTAAATGATGTGCGCGACCGTATACGCTGATCTGGGCATATCTCCATGCGTATACATCTATAATATACGGTTTAGTTTCTGCATAAACGGTCTGGAGTCGACTGGTCGCCATCTCCGAAGCGATGAGTCCATATATCAGGCGAGCCTCGGCTCCACAAAGATGTGCCGAAGCTCTCTGTATGAGTTATCGATTCTTTCAACGAAAGCGGCAAGCCGATGAGCCGGACTGCGGAGACCGAAGTCTCCGTTCATGAAAGCGCGGCGGCGTTGCCGCAACTCCAAAAGAAAACCCCGACAATCACTGCCGGGGTTGCCTGTCTTCTTACATGAAATAGCTGTTTTCTGAAAAGTATTAATTAGGATTTGGTGTTGATCTCGTAACTCTCTTTGAGGAGTTAGTAGTCGAAAACGAAGGCCATAGGTCGCACCTCGCGTATGCGGCTCACCTGTGGTCGTTGCGGTTGTCGAAAGTGTAATCGGGCCGTCTGTCGGGAAGCAGGAAGCGGAACTGCTTTGTGCCGAGCAACGCCGGGTGCGTCCGCAGGTAGGATTCAAGCGAGACGGTATCGAGCTTGCCGTGACATTCCGGCAGGCTGCAACCTATGTTGTGAAGTCGTGTGATACCGAATCATATTCAGACCGGAAGATGGAGTATCAGAGGATTATCGAGATACACCACTCCGGGAATTTCCTCGCGGAATGGAGTCACTTCAGCCGAGGTCACATTTCCGTCAGGGCTATAGGTGATTTCAGCTATTGAGAGTGGATAAGAGTCGACAGTACCATCAGGATGATGCAGCTCCACAGTCCGCGACATATATCGCCTGCGTCGTGGCGACTGCCAAAATTCCCATGCCAGATTGGCTTGGTTTATGAGCATCTGCATCCCATTGCTTACGCGTGCCCCTTGTGCGGCTGCACGTCGCATGAACTCTGTGACCTCCGGATTATATACCAGATCGAAGCATAGTTTTCGTTCATCGAGACATTCATAGGGTATGGGCGGACAAGAATCTGCGTCAGGCCACATCCCCAAAGGAGTGCAATTGATTATGATATTGTGCATATCCATCACTTCGGAGTCAATCTCACGATAAGTGATTATACCCGGCTGAGGATTGCGCGACACTTGAGTGACACCGATTCCCATGCGCCGCAATGCGTAGACCACTGCTCTCGATGCTCCCCCCGTGCCGAGTACGAGTGCGTAGTGTCCGCCTTCAGGAAGAGGAGGGGGAAGCAGCGGTTCTATGGCCATTGCAAATCCGGGGGCATCGGTGTTGTGACCTTCAAGTATGTAATTGTCGCCACCGGCTATTTCCATCGGCTCTTTCTGCCGGAACACCCTGATTGTGTTGACTGCACCGATACGACGAGCCGAGTCGGTGAGCAACGTCAGAAACGGCATCGCCTCCTGCTTGTAGGGGATAGTGACGTTAAGACCGTAAAGGTCGGAATGAGCGGCAATCAGAGCGGGCAACTCTCTGATATTGTCTATTTCAAACAGACGGTAGGCCGCATCGATATTCTCGGCTGTGAATTTATCATTAAAAAATCGGGCTGAGAAGGAGTGCCCCAGACGACGTCCGATAAGACCGTAAAGCATCATAGATTGATCTAAGTATAAGTAAAGTTTCAAAATTTAAACGATAGCGGGTAAGTATGTGCTCTGAATTATTTAAGTAAGTGTTCAAATTTAATGAATCTTGCCATTGAGAAAAGTTTCAGCGAATTCTTGTTTTTGTCGGATTGTTGAATAAATTACGGTCAGGCTGCCCGACATGAAGAGGGGCGACCTGACCGTATGAGCAATTATGCGGTGCTTACCATATCACCACACGTTCCTCTTGTGAACGGAACATTTTGTCGCCCTCAGAGATACCGAAGGCCTCGAAGAATGGTGCTATATTGCGCAGCGAAACATTGACGCGGTTGCGCCCCAGCGAGTGTGGGTCAATCTTTGTGAGGCGGGCAATTTCCTCATCGCGGATATTCCCGGCCCAGAGACCGGCGTAAGCCAGGTAGAAGCGCTGCATTGCGGTCAGCCCGTCGATTACTTTCTGCTCGGCGCCATTGAGCGAATCAATATATGCAGTCATGGCAACACGCAGGCCACCCTGATCGGCTATATTCTCGCCAAGAGTATAACGTCCGTTGGCGAATACGCCCGGAAGGACCTCGACAGCATCAAACTGAGCTGCAAGACCGTCGGCCAAGGCTTTGAACTTCTCGGCGTCTTCCGGCGCCCACCAGTCGTTGAGGTTGCCTTCCTTGTCATACTGACGCCCGGAATCATCGAATCCGTGTGTCATCTCATGACCGATCACAACACCAATTCCGCCGTAATTCAGCGCATCGTCGGCAGTCAGGTCGAAATATGGGGGCTGCAGTATAGCCGCGGGGAAGCATATTTCGTTGGTTGTGGGATTGTAGTAGGCATTTACAGTCTGAGGAGTCATGTGCCACTCCTCCTTGTCGACAGGTTTGCCCATCTTATTGTAATTGTCCATTGTAAACCATCTCGAAGCGGCCAGTACATTCTCGTGGTACGACTTCGCCGGGTCAATCTCAATGCCGGAGTAATCCTTCCACTTGTCGGGATAACCGATTTTGACCTTGAATGTAGCGAGCTTCTCGTGAGCTTTTTTCTTTGTTTCATCGCTCATCCAGGAGAGATTGTCGATATGTTTGCCCAGAGCCACACGCAGATTCTCGACAAGAGCCTTCATAGCCTCCTTGTTGGCCTCCGGGAAATATTTTGCCACGTAAAGCTGGCCGATAGCCTCTCCAAACATCGAGTTTGGCATTGCCATCGCACGTTTCCAGCGTGGCTCCTGCTCAGTCTTGCCTGAGAGGATGCGGTCAAACATCTCGAAATCGGCATTTGTGAAATCCTCGCCCAATGTGCCTGTGGCATCCATCACGGTCTCCATAAGCATGAAGTCGCGGATCTGTGCGTCAGTCAGTGTGGGGAGGTAAGAATTAATGAAATCAAAGAATTTTACCGAACTTACATTCAGCTTCTCCGGCATCGGGATACCGATTGTAGAGAAATAAGTGTCCCAGTCAATATTGGGGTATTTCGTCTTGAAGTCGGCATATGTCATCACATTGTTGCGGAGAGTGGGATTCCGGCGCTCCTCGCGGGTCATCTTATGGCGCGCGAACTCGGTTTCAAGAGTGATAGTGTTTGCCGCCATTCGGTCAGCGTCCTCCTGTGAGAATCCGGCCAGCGTTGCCACCGTCTTCAGGTAATTGCTGTAGGCTGCAAGAATGTTGCGGTTTTCCTCCGTATCCTCCAGATAATAGTCGCGGTCGCCCAGCCCGAGTCCGGTTTCGCCGGCATGCATGATATTCATGTCAGCGTCATTCACATCGGCACCCACACCTGTAGAGAAGAACGACCCGCCTACGCCACTGTGCTGCCATCCGAGCATCTCGGCCAGATTCTTGTGGCTGACACCGGCAACCTTTTCGAGCAGCGGTTTGATTGGCGCCGCACCTTCGCGGTTGAGGCGTTCCGTGTCGAGTCCCATCTCATAAAGATCACTCACCTTCTGTGCATTTGTGCCCTTGATTTTTGAATCCGGATCATCCTTGAGGTTTACAATCAGCTCCTTAAGTTGATCCTTGGCATTGTCACGCAGATAGTCGAACATGCCGTATCGCGCGTATTCTCCCGTCAGCGGATGAGCCTGCATCCAGCCTCCACAGGCATATTCATAGAAATCAGTCTTTGGGTCGGCCTCCGGGTTAAGATTTCCCTTGTCGAGTCCGTGGCCGTTGGCCGCGCCGATAGCCATCATCGGCATACTCATGGCTGTGGCCACAAGAATGTGTCGGAATTTCATGTCGTTTTCAATCATTTATGTTAATTCTACTTACGGCAGACAGATGATGACTGCCTGATATCGGTTATGACAAACTCACAGTATATGATGTAGCGGTGAAGAATAGAATAGTAAGTGAATAAGTGAAAATACGCCGCAGATTGTATTAAAGATTTCCTTTCAATTACTCTCGGTTGAATTTGAACACTTACTATCACTCGTTGTCGAAGTCGTTTAAATCACATACTTATGCTTTTAATTTTTCCAGCTCTTCCGAAGCCTCTTCCCAGCGAGTCATGGCCTCGTCAAACCTCTGCCGACAGGCGTCATATTCCTTCAGAATATCACCTCCGCATTCGCCGGCGCTCATTTTCTTTTCAATATCGGCTATCGACTCTTCAAGAGCTGCGATATCTTCCTCAGCCTGTCTGACAGCTTTTTCGGCGCGGCGCACCACCTTGTCGCGCTCCTTCTGTTCCGCGTAACTCAGAGTGCGGGCAGATGTCTCCGTCACAGCCTCATTCAGTTTTGCCCCTGCCGGTTCATCTGAATTGACATTCGTAGTGGCGACTCCGGTGAGCGGACGCTTTTCCAGCTCACTCAGTTCGGCAATGCGCTTTGACCGTAAGAAATCATAGATACCTCCGAGGTTCTCTTTTACGCGGCCACCGCCGAACTCATAGACTTTCCCCACTAATCCGTCGAGAAACTGGCGGTCGTGGCTCACTACAATCACTGTGCCTTCGAAATCGCGTATCGCATCCTTCAGGATATCCTTGGTGCGCATGTCGAGATGGTTGGTAGGCTCGTCAAGAATCAGCAGGTTCATAGGTTCGAGCAGAAGCCGAAGCATGGCCAACCGAGTCTTTTCGCCTCCGCTCAACACTTTCACCTTCTTCTCTATATCTTCCTGACCGAACATAAATGCCCCCAGCAGATCGCGTATCTTCAGTCGGATGTCGCCCGTGGCTACTTGGTCGATGGTATCGAACACCGAAATCTCCTGATCAAGAAGCTGAGCCTGATTCTGGGCAAAATAACCGATTTTCACGTTGTGCCCCACCTTCAGATGCCCTGTAAAGGGGATTTCACCCATTATGCACTTCACCAAGGTAGACTTTCCCTCACCATTCTTACCTACGAATGCCACCTTCTCACCGCGCCGGATGGTGAATTCAGCATTGTCAAAGACCTGGTGATTGCCGTAAGCTTTGCCTACATTCTCAAGAATCAGAGGGAAATCGCCACTGCGGGGAGCCGGCGGGAACTTCAGCCTCAGTCTGGAGTTATCAACCTCATCCACCTCGATGGGCACGATTTTCTCCAGTTGCTTTATGCGGCTTTGCACCTGTATCGCCTTAGTGGCCTGATATCGGAATCTTTCGATAAAAGCCTTGATGTCGGCAATCTGTTTCTGTTGATTTTCGTAGGCCCGGATCTGTTGTTCCACACGCTCCTTGCGTAATTCCACAAAGCGCGAGTAGCTCACCTTATAATCATAGGTTCTGCCGCAGTTGATTTCAATTGTGCGGTTGGTGACATTGTCGAGAAATGCGCGGTCGTGGCTCACGAGCAGCACCGCATTGGCTTTTGAAGCCAGGAACTGTTCGAGCCATTGTATTGACTCTATATCAAGATGGTTGGTAGGCTCGTCGAGAAGCAGCAGATCGGGGCGGCGCAGCAGCAGTTTGGCGAGTTCCACACGCATACGCCACCCCCCTGAAAATTCAGATGTAGGGCGGTCGAAATCCTGTCGTGTAAAACCCAGACCGATAAGCGTGCGTTCGATTTCCGCTTCCATGCTGTCCGAACTGTCCATGACGATGCGTTCGGAGAGGTCGCTGATTTTATCAATGAGGGCCGCATATTCTTCCGATTCATAATCGGTGCGTGCGGCCAGCCCGGCATTAAGCCGATCGAGTTCAGCCTGACGTGCCAGTCGACCGGAGAAAGCTTTTCGCACTTCGCAGAGCAGGGAAGTGTCGTCAGACGTGTGCATCTCCTGTGGCAGATAACCCACTGAGATACCGTTGGGCACTGACACACTTCCTGTTGAAGGACTTTGCAGCCCGGCCAGTATTTTCAGAAGAGTGGATTTGCCTGCTCCGTTCTTGCCCACCAGAGCGATACGGTCAGACTTGTTGATTACAAACGACACATCGCCAAATAGAGGACGGGCCGAAAACTCCACGCCTAAATTATTTACAGATACCATTTATCAATACTTCGGTTATTT
>DKWX01000003.1 GCA_002491945.1 Porphyromonadaceae bacterium UBA7141 | reverse complement strand
TCATCTACTTAACACTTACTTATACAGATTGATAACAGATCCCATTTGAATTAATATCGGTTAAATCTGAACGCTTACTTACACCAATAATATATACATATATATATGCCGTCAAACAACACAGAATATCTGAAGCAGGCTCTAAAACTGATTTCCAACAATTCTCTGCGTGAGGCTATCAGTCTGGTGCGCCAGTATGCCTTCGAACAGCGACTTTCCACCACTCTTGACACCCTGCAGCAAATTGAACAGAGCTATTCATTCATGCTCCGATATCTAGCAGAAGGGGTGCCTGATCCGGATCGCGAGAAACTTTTCTGCGATCTCTCACAACGTCTGTATGCGGTCGCCGCCAATCTGCTCGACGACTGTAATCTTGCCGACGACTCTTCTCTGTATGCTTCGACACGACGCTCTGTGCGTTTCAGCAATCTGAACTTCGCCGATGCGCTCGGGCGCTACATCTCAGCCGATGCTTCGCTACAGCTGGCAGGTATATATGGCTCTGACGGGCAACCTACCGAAGCTGCTCGCCAGCTACTCAATGAGAAGGATCGTGCTCTGAAGGATATATTCTCTTATCTGTGGACTCTGCCTGTGGCTACTGATTCGCGTAAGCTTGATCCGGTGGTCAATGTGGCGGTTGATTCCGATATCGCCTATGGATTACGCACCGTCATAGTGTCGGCCTTGATTATGGGACTGTTCCAGAAATATGATCCGGTAAAACTCTCTGCTTTGCTTGACATCGAGGAGCGCTCTTCCGACCAGCGCATCCGAGCTCATGTCCTTACAGGAGTGGTGCTCGCTCTTGAAATCCACCAGACGAACTCCGGGCACGATCCTTTGCTGCAGCGTCGCTTCGCCAAATGGCTTCCCGACCCATCCAATTATCTGCGCCTGCGCGAAGTAATCTATGCAATTATTAAGACCCAAGGCAGCCTGCAGCTCGCCAACAAAATTCAGCATGAAATAATACCCGGGCTCAACAATCTCGGTAAGGATTTCTTGAAAAACATCAATATCGACAGCGACCGCCCGATCAGTATCGAAGAACTTCAGGCCAATCCCGAATGGGAACGTCTGATGCGGGAGTCGGGTATTGAAAAGAAACTGCGACGTCTGCACAGTATGCAGGAGAAGGGCGCCGACATGATGCTGCCTATGTACGGACAGCTCTCATCGCATTTCTTTTTCAAAGATATCGACACCTGGTTCAGGGCTTTCGAGCCTTGGGAGGCCGCCAGAATCGGTCTGCATGAGAATCTTATCGATATTCTGGCAAAGATGCCAAATACTTCTATGATGTGCGATACCGACAAGTATGCCCTCGTGCTCAATCTCTCTCGCCTGCCTCAGGCCGCACGCGACATGATGACCGGAGCATTCGACGCAGGCGCTGATGAAATCAAAGTCGATTTTGAAGATCTGAGCCTGCACTCTTCCGAACCGGATTTTGACCTCGAGGTCATCAATTACGCACGGGTGCTCTTCAGATTTTTCAATTATTTCCGCCTTCACCGCGAATTCCAGAATCCTTTTGACATTCATATGGTCATTACGAATCTGCCTTTCATTGGCTCCATGATGTCGGAAGATGAGATTTTGCACACCATAGGCGAGACTTATTTCTACCAGGGATATTATGAGGAAGCCGCCGGAATCTACCAGCTCCTTATTGAGCGCGAAGACTCTCCATCGTCTCTGCTGCTTCAGAAATTGGGATATTGCTATGAGAAGGACGACAGTAAGCACGATGCCCTCGAATGCTACATTAAAGCTGACTCTCTGACTGATGACACCGATGTGTGGTTGCTGCGCCGCATACGGGCCATGGCCGAGCAATGCTATGAATTCGACACGGAGATTGATGCGCTTGACCGACTCATTGACGCAGGGATTGACCTGGAAGAGAATATCCCGCTCTGGCTCGACAGAATGCTCAGATTTAATGTCGACGACCATGAGACTATGGAAAAGCGGCTGAGCCGGCTGAAGTATATTGCTCCGGCAGCGAACTCTACTCTTTCGCTATCCGCACGTTTCGCTTTTGCATGCAAGGATTACCGCAAGACGATTGAGATTCTGTCACCCCGCCGCGCTGACATCGAGATGATGCTTGCAGCCTCGTCGCTCGGATCTGACACTTCATCTGACGACAATGATTCCGACTTTGAGGAACAGTCTTCAATGTCTGATGATCTTCTGCTTCTCGCCTGCGCTCATGCAGCAGAAGAGGAGTATGCCGAGGCCGTGCAGCTGCTCCGCCGCGTGGTGATGCTTGATCCGGAACGTTACAATAATTCTGTTCTGTCAAAATCCATAAATGACTTCTGGCAGAACAGTCCGCGCCTTGAATCCCATCGCATCATGATTCCTCTGCTCGTTGAGGCGGCCCTGATCTGATTACTCTCCAAGGGCCGGCTCTGGAGGGGTAATTTCCCCTCCCCGCGACATACACTGAGGTGGCATGATTGCGACCTGCACATCTCAGATTATGCCCGGTCGGTCAAGCCAATAAAAGCTCCGGCAAGAATGATTCCTCATTCTTGCCGGAGCTTTTATTGGCTTGAGGTATAATCTGTTTAGGCGGAGATACAGGAGAGAAGTCAGCCGCATGAAAATATGATTCGTGCCACTCATGAAGACCGATGATGGCCGTCAGAGAGAAGCTTGAATGGTTTCGACAGCACGGGCAATCTCGGGCACTACGGAGAGGCGCTCCTGCACAGCGGCTATGCCATGCAGCACAGTGCCGTGCTGGCGATTGAGTTTCCGGCCGATTACGGTGCTCGACAGCCCGGTAAGCTTATGCGTGAGATACATCAGCACCTGACGCGCATCATTGATATCGCGCATACGGTTCTTCGAGAAAAGGGCATCCGGATTAAGCTTATAGTAGTCGGCTGTGGCCTCCACAATCATTTCGAAGTTGACCGGTTTTTTCTCCACAAGATGAATAGTATTCTTCATCACTTCGCGTGCCAGTTCTACTGTAATCGGCGCATTTAGGCTTATAGAGCGTGTCAGCACGCCTCGCACCACTCCCTCTATCTCGCGGACAGAAGTCACTGCATTGGCAGCAATATACTCCACCACATCCTGCGGAAGGTCAAGTCCGTCCTTCTTGGCCTTGAACGTGAGTATCTTCTTGCGGAGTTCTGCGTCAGGACGTGGGAGCCGTTCGGTCAGGCCCCATTTAAACCTGTCAATCAGGCGGTCGGCTATCCCGTCGAGTTCCATAGGCGGACGGTCGCAGGTGAATACAAGCTGCTTCCCGTTTTGGTGAAGATGATTGAATATCGGGAAGAGCGTCTCCGAGGTCTTTACCATTCCTGATATCTCCTGAAGGTCGTCGAGCAGCAGCACGTCCATCTGCATGAACCAGTTGATAAACTGCGGCACTGTCTTACGTATCACAGCCTGCGTATAAAGATGCTGAAACTGACGCGATGTGGTGTAAAGCACTTTTGCATTCGGATTCTGTTCCTTCACACGAATGCCGATAGCCTGCACAAGATGGGTCTTTCCGATTCCTACATCACCATAGAGGAAGAATGGGTTGAAGTCGTTATTGCGTGGCTTGCCCGCAATATTCTGGGCGATCGTGACAGCAAGCAGATTTGACTGCCCGGTGCAGTAATTCTCGAAATTATAATCTTTTTTAAGCTGCGAGTTGAATTTCGCGCCTCCGGGAGTTTGTGCGGCAGCACCCACCGGAGCCGCACCGCTGCGCTCAAGCTTGCTTGAGATGACGGCACTGCCGCGCGATTCGCCAAGAGTCACTTTCGAGTCCGCATGGTCGGCAAGAATCTGAACTTCATAGAAAATCTGAAGCGGACGGCCGAAAACTTTCTTTAACGCCGCATGAAGCAGATTGAGATAATTCGTCTCATACAGTTCCACAAAGTAATTCGATGGAACCTGAAGAGTTATGCTGTCGGATTCCAGACGCACAGCACTCGTCTTGGCAAACCACGTGTTGAATCGTGTCTCGCCTACATTGTCGAGTATGAAGCGGCAGCATTGCTGCCATTGCATCCGAAGTTCGTCAGTCATCGTTTCTTGGTTTTTCGGGAGAGTCCTATCCTTCCCACGGAGTAAATCTGCTTGTCTGAGAGAGGCGCAACCGATAGGGGCGCTCCATTCACAATACAAAATAACAAATAAAAAAGCGAAAAAAAAAGCGCAAAATAATTTGCACTTTTCCTTTTTTTTATAAGTTGCTAAACTTGGGGGTTTTATAAAATTCCCCTCTCGCGACCTATTTCACGGAGTTTATTGAAAATATAACAGTTCAACAATCCCACTTCCTACGCATTTTGAACTGTTTCTTCTTGCAAGTATTTCCTACGTTCTGACTGCGGCGGATATCATCGCTACCTGACTGCGCTATTATCCTAAGCAGTTTACAACAGTTTAATCGATATATAACGCTTCGGATTACGCTTGATATCTACAATGAGAGAGTCGACATCGGCGGTCACACGGTTGAGCTGATTGTAAAGCTGCGGATCCGTGGTCAGACGTCCCAGTGTAGATTCCGGATTATTGAGCTGGGCGGAGAATGCTTCGAGGTTTGCCGTCACTCGCTCCACGTTTGCCATCGTAGGCTGGAGGGGAAGTGTGCGCAAATCGGCCGACAGAGCCGCCAGATTGTCAGCGATAGTGTCAAGGCGAACACTTGCATGTGAGGCATTGCGCATTATTGCGGGAAGCTGACCGTTGACTGCGCCTACGGCACTGTTAAGGCTGCCGGATGCAGCATATAGATTGCCGGTGATTCCGTCAAGGCGCTGGATTGAACTGAGAAGAGCCGGATCTGCCACAAGCACATTGAGATTATATAACAAGGAATCTATCTTGGGAATTATCCCGGATACGGCTGGCAGCACTTCCTCCTGAAGAGCCGTCATCATATCGGCCGACTCTGTGGCCGGCAACACACTCCCCTGTGCCACGACGCCGGGTCCGGAGCCTACTATCAGATTTATCATTGCTCCGCTTAGAAGTGTCGAACCGAGCTGGGCAGTAGTACCCTCGGGTAGATGCAGCGAGTTGTCGAGCGCAAGCACCACTTTCACTTTGTCGGGCTTGGCATAATCAATAGATACGTCTCTCACAAGACCCACCTTGAAGCCGTTAAGCATTACCGGAGCTGACTTCTCCAGGCCTGCCGCATTGCTATAATACACTTCATATGAATTTGTGGGCTGGAAGATATTTATTCCCTTTAGATAATCAATGCCGGTTATCAGTACGCCTATCGCTAATATTACCGACAATCCGATTATAAACTCTTTGCCTAATTTCTTTTTCATCTGTATCCAAATATGTAAGTTTTATCTGAAAAGCATCTTTCCGGTCTATCGTCCGACTCTGACTCAGCGACTGCTTTTAAGTGATTTGCGTTTCCCTGCACGCCCGGCCTTGGCTGTAGCATCGGCCACCCGTTTCTTATCTGCCTTCTCTTGTGCTGAAATTTTATTCACCTCAGCCACCCATTGGCGCTTGTCGCGGCTGTCAGACTCTTTTTTATTTTTATTATTGGTTTGAGGCTTCTTCCCTTTTTTTGCTTTCTTTGCTGATTTCTTATTATCTTCTTTATCAACCGGAGTCTCTGCGGATGCCGTCGCATTGAAATCCACCGGATTTTCCACAACTCTGACTTCTGTAAGCTCCTCAGCCACGAGTATATGATTAACCGACAGATCTCTTGCTTCCGAGGCAATGCGTGCCGTGGCCGAACGACGGCGGCGTCCATCGGCTGCATGACAGGCACGGCGCTGATTGACTGTAGCCTTTAGATTGGCATGACTCAGGTCTTTTTCGCCTCCGGCCACCGCCCGGGCAGCCACAACGGCCACATCTGACGAGCCAACGGAATTCTGCATGTTCGACGCCTGATAGTCGGATGCTTCTGCTGTCTGTGCCAATGATGCCGCGTCATCTGTCACGCCTGACCTGACGGCGACTGCAAAACCTCCGGCTGACGACTTGTCACCCCTTCCGGCCCTGGCAAGCATCCGCTGCTTCTGCCTGAAATTTTCCTCATACTTTTTGACGGCCTCAAACAGAGCTTCCGCCAGCTTGTCGACGCCATTCTTCGACCCCATAAATTTCGCAGACTCCGGATTACATATGAAGTCAAGTTCCACCAATGCCGAAGGCATCGATGTTGCCCAAAGAACCCAGAATCCCGCCTGATGCACACCTCGATTCTTTCTACCGGCTATTTTTACAAGGTTGTCCTGAGCGCTTTTGGCAAACCGATGGCTTTGTGCGAGATTATGCTTGGCGGCCATCTCGAATATGATATACGATTCCACCTTATTGGGATCGAATCCTGCATATTTCTGCTCATAGCCGTTTTCAAGTTCTATTACCGAGTTCTCTCGCCTTGCCACGGCAAGGTTGGCCTCGTCCTTGTGGCTGCCCTGCGTATATACTGAGGCGCCGGCCACAGTACGCCGGTTTTTGTTTTTAGCATCCACTGAGTTGGTATGGATGGATATGAATAGATCGCCTTTGGCCTTATTGGCTATATCGGCTCGCCCTTGAAGTGACACGAATGTGTCATCATCACGGGTATACACCACTTTAGTGTGCTTCAGTTTCTTCTTTATCAGCTCCCCAAGACGCAAAGCCACGGCAAGGTTGATATCCTTTTCTTTCACACCGTTGTCAATAGCGCCATGGTCTTTGCCGCCATGACCGGCATCGAGCACCACCACAAAATCTTTCGTCTGGGCTGCAAGCGCGACAGCCGGGAGTCCGGCCGCCATCAATACGGCAAGCATCAGGCCCAGCACCACTGTATAAAATCTATTGCGAGTTATAGTCATTACTGCAAGTGCCTTTTAGCACATTTTGCAAAGTTAGCAATTTATCTCCTAACATCAATCCATTTCTTTTAAAAAGTGCACCTCCGCAAGTATCCATCCCATTCTTACATCCCATTCTTCGGCCCCCTCCTACCCTCTTTGACACCTCATCATAGGTAAGTGTTCAAATTTTTTTTACAATATGCGGGCTTGTTTTTTTAGTCGATTCCGGTGCGGAGTGAAGGAGAATATCAACATATTCGACTGAACGACAAGCCTGACCCGGACAAAAGGAACCGCAGATTGTATAAACGATTCTCTTTCTTTTGCTGTCGGTTAAATTTGAACTCTTACTTAATCTGCTAAAGTTCCTGTTGATGACCTCCGCCGGAGATTGCAAAATCGATAGTATATTCCCCAATATATCCGACTCTGCAACGTTGTTGAGTTATGAAAGATTTTGCAGCAATAGATTTCGAGACAGCCAACCGTCATTATTCAAGCATATGCAGCATCGGCGTCATAGTGGTGCGCGACGGCAAGATCACCGACCGATTCTACCGCTTTGTGCATCCTGAGCCTAATTACTACAATCCTGCCAATATCTCGGTACATGGCATTCATCCGGAAGATACGGAGAATGCCGACTTTTTCCCCGAAGTATGGTCAGAAGCCCTGCTGCTGATCGGGGATCTTCCGCTGGTAGCACATTGGAGCCGATTTGATGAAGGATGTCTCCGCGCGGCATATCAGAGATTCGGTATGGCTTATCCCGACTTTGAGTTTCATTGCACCTGCATGGCATCCCGCCGTGTCTTCGGTCGACTGCTCCCCAATCACAAACTCCCCACTGTGGCCCGTCAATGCGGATATATTCTTGACCGTCATCACCATGCGCTGGCTGACGCCGAAGCATGCGCCGCGATAGCCCTGAAGATTCTCTGATTACATTCACCATGCCTCATACATTAATACCGCAGACTGATTTGGAGTTTATTGCGCGGCACTCTAATGCTGACCCTCAGTCGCTGCGTCTACGGTTCTGCAGCCGCCGCGACCTGTCCCCCGCGCAGCGAGAGTCGCTCGAATTTGCAATCACTCAGATTGAATGCCGTCGGCGCTTCGCCGCGAAATTCCGCACGCTGCTGTCCGACAATCCGGATTTCCTCTTCCCGTCGCATCTGGCCGGGGAACAGGCATCCCACCTTTGGGTCAGCCGTCTGCATGCGCTGATCGCCTCTCAATATATCACTCACAAGCCGCACGAACTCCGGCTATTCGACATGACCGCCGGACTCGGTATCGACTTTATGTGCATGCTTTCGTCGATTTGTAATGATAAGGGAGACGGTGCAATCGCATCCGACATCGACCCTCTGAAGGCAGAAGTGCTACGGCACAACCTTTCCACACTCGGACTCGATAAGGCCATTGTGCTTAATGATGACTCCATGCTTGCTCTCAAACGGTGTGAAGACGACAGCATCAACATTCTCTTTGCAGATCCGGCCCGACGTAGCGCCACCGACCGTCGCATCTATGACCCGGCTGACTGTATTCCTGATGTCACAGGCCAATGGCAACTCCTGCTCGACAAGGCCGAGACGGTAATAATCAAGAACTCACCGATGATTGATCCCGACAAGGCTCTCGCTCTTTTCCCGGGTACATTGCGGATTGCCATAGTCAGCGTTCGCAATGAGTGCAAGGAAGTACTCGTCATTGCCCGGCGTGGAGCGGAATTCGAGGGTATCGATGCGATAAATATCATTGACGATCCCGGCGACGGCAATCCGGCTGCCATACAGAGTGTCTGGATTCCGGCGTCTATGCGAAAGCGCACTGACCGGATTCCTCTCGTGGAATCCACCGAGTGGATAACATCCCGCATCTCCTCAGATGCTGACATTTGGATTTACGAGCCAAACTCCTCACTGATGAAATGCCATCCGTGGCAGTATTTGACCGATGCGTACCCCGAGTTGCTAAAGGCCTCGCGTAACTGCCATATATGGTTTTCTACTGTCAGATATCCCGATTTTCCGGGACGCGTGATGCGTGTGGCATCCATCCACGCCGGAAAGAACACTTTGCGTGGGGAACGACTGAATATCGTGAGCCGCAACCATCCTCTTTCGCCCGAAGCCATAGCCCGCAAATACCGTATCACATCCGGAGGCTCCAATTTTCTTTACGCCATCACCGTAGGGGCGTCAGAGTCTCCGTTTATGCTCCGCACTACATAAAATGGACACCGGCCCCGATCGTGCTCATACACAATCGGGGCCGATAAGTAATTTATACGATATGCGGGACTGTTTTTAGTTGATTCCGGTGCGTAGTGAAGGAGAATATCAACATATTCAACTGAACGACAAACCGGAAGCGGCACAAAAGAAGCCGCATAGGGGGGGGATCTATGAAATACAGGGATATGAGCACCGTCGCATCAGAACTTATATCCGAGCGAGAGCACCAGCTGGTTTGATGTGAAATTCAGGTTTGCCTTCGGCGCCTGAATATTGCTTGCCGCATCCGAATCAAAGGCATGCCACGAAGCCGACTGCTGTTTGTGCACATAAGCCAGATCTGCATAAAATCCACTTGTGCGGTAGCCAAGGCCTGCCGTATAGTAATTGGTGGAATTGTCGAAACGGAAATCCGGGTTGGTTCCGGCCGTATTAATATTCAGATGGCCGTCAGAAGCGGCCTCACGCACCGGAGATGAGACATTACTGTAGCCCGCGCGGATACTGAATTTCGGAGTCACACGGAATTCGGCCCCCACCCTGAACGTATTCTGATTCCGGTAATAACTTTTGATATCCATGTTCACACCTTCATACGAATTGAATGTCGGTGCATAGGAATAATCCCACCCATAATCATATATATAGGAGGCATCTTTGAAGTGCGTACGCGATGTCTGGGTCCATTCATAGTCAGCCGAGATAATCAGATTATTACCTATCACTCCGGCTGCGGATACTATCATATGCCATGGCGAACGGTAACGCAGCTCGTTGTAGCCGGGGACACCATCATTGGTAGCCTGGCTATTGTATGGGCCTTCGTTATAGCTGTAGTCGGTCGATGCCCAGAACTGCTCGCTTATATTATAATACGTAGGCGTATGGAATGCGAAACCCACACGGAACTCCTGTATCGGGCGGAATATCAGACCGAGCTTGTATGCGAACCCGGTGCCATTGACCTTATACCAGTTGCGCAGTGACCAGTCTGATAATGTCTGCTCCAGACCCTGATCGCTCATCACATAGGCATTTTCCATGCGCTCCTGATAATATGACGACATGTTGTAGTTGAGGTTTGTAATATCGAAATCCATACCCCAGAACACCACATTGCCGATATTGCCGCCTATGGCAATATTGAATGAGTCGATGCCGCCGCTTTCAGACACACCATAAGAGGCCGTGCCGCTTGTACCCTGACCGAACTGGCCGGTCCAGTTCGGATTATCAGGATTCCCCTCCGGATTAATCAGATATGAATCATATCCCAATATTGTCACCCATGGAGCCGCAGATCCTCCGTCATTAGGATTATAAGGGTCAAATGTATCGGTTGTGGTGACGTCGCCCACTGTCAGGCCGTTGGAGTTGGCCACTCCTGCCATCCAGTTTGACATCGATATCTGCATATCGCCAAGTCCACCGCCGTATGATCGGTTAAAACTGGCCGTCTTATTGTAGGTGAAACCGAAATTCAGATTAGGCACAGCCTTGCTCGGGAGACGCAGAGTCAGCACGCCGCCGATGTTATTGATCAGAAACTTGGTCTGGTCAGTGCGAAATGAGCCGGCACCGGATTCCGAATTAGCTGATTGGAGGTCAAGATCAAACGTAATCCCTATCTCATTGCTGCGGTATACGCCGATACCTGCAGGATTCTGCGAGATTGTGGTCAGGTCGCCTCCTAATGCGCCGAATGCGCCGCCCATTGACATAAATCGGGCAGTTCCTTTCATATCTTGTTGTGTCAGGCGCATTGCATCTATGGCACTCTGTGCCATAAGTGGGGTAATCGACCCGGCTGAGAGTGCAAGCGAAAACAAGTAAAACTTATAGTTCATAGCGACTATTTATTTTATTAAGTTAGCAAGTGCCGAATTAATTTAAGTAAGTGTTCAAATTTAAACGACAGCGTGCAAAAGGAAATACTTTAATTAAATCCGAGTGCCTACAACGGTTGGCAATAACGCATATACTTGAATATAAACAGATTGCAGCAACTATTTATCAATACAATACATTACACCGGATATCAAGTTATTATAATGATAACCTTTCAAAAATTACCGGACCGTAGCACTTGCCTGGCTGAAGAAATAAACAATATTGTAAGCAAGTGTTCGAATTTAATTAAAAGATTTACTTTTATTTACTCTCATCTAAATTCGGACACTTACTTATGTAGATTTGCAATCAAGCACAATATGCCACTTTCAACGGTGACCGCCTCGCGAGCCGCCGCCTCCCCCGCCTCGGCTCGAACCGCCTCCTCTGAAGCCGCCGCTTGAGGTGGAGCGATGGCCGCCGGTGTTATAGCTGCCTGAGCCGCTGCGGTTATAGACGGAGGAATTATTGCCGGACGATGAATTGTTACGACGCTGCGTCGTCGTGCTCTGGCGCTGTGTCGTCGTGCCACGGCGCTGTGTTGTGGTGCCGCTGTTTGAGCGGTAGGCGCCGCTGGCAGATGTGCGGTGACCTCCGGTGCTGACTGTTCCTGTACCCGACTGGCCTCTGTTCGTACTGCTTCCGGAGCTTACCCGGTTGCTGCCTGCCGATGTGCCCTGACCGATCATGCGATGGCCTCCCGCGCCGATTGTGTACCCACCTGACGGACGTGATGTGCCATTATATCCGTTGCCGGGACGCGCTGAAGCGCCTGAAGAACCTACGGGACGCCGGCCGCCGTTATAGTTGCCGCCGGGACGGGTATTGTCTCCCCAGCCCGGACGCACTCCTACAGGGCGATTCCCCCCGGGACGATAGTCGGCGTGGTAATGCGGACGCAACGGTCCACAACCCCACGAGGGGCCCCATGACGGTCCCCAGCCCCACGACGGATAACCGGGACCCCAACCCCAGCCCCAGCCGGGACCCCAGCCCCATGACGGGCCATAACCCCAGTTCCAAGGACCACCCCACCACGGAGAACTCCACGGGCCGTTCCAGCCCCATGAAATCGACCATCCGGGTGAATTCCAAAGATACCAGTTGCCCCATGCCGTCGGAAGATAACTTACATATGGGCCGAACGACGGGATGCCGTTGATGTTGAACTCTACGTTGACATTGCCGTATGAGTTGGCAATGACTTCAGTAAGAAGATCAACATTATCAAGCACAATCGTAGGATTATAGTATTTCTGAATCTGCGTGGTGTAGACGAAATCCTGATCAGTCTCCGCTCGCATGCCGATTGTATCCACCGGCGATGCGTAATATTGACCGCGAAGATTATAATCATCTACGTCCATATCCTGAAAGTCAGCTATGTAATTACGGCTCACCCTCTCCTGGGCTGCCTCCTTTTCCGCTTTTTTGGGATTGTAGTAGATATCATCCTCTATCTGTCCCCAAATCGGTGTCGAGGCTGTAAGAAGCATCGAGGCCAAAAGTAGATAGTGTCTCATAACTCCATTTATTTTTTGGTGACATGCGGTGACCTTCAATTCCCGTCGCGCCGACAGCCATCCGGCAATTGCCTTGCTGTCTTTTTTTTCGACTTAATTGTGCAGACACCGCTTTCGTCTTACAAAGATAACGAATTTTGATTACATAAGTTGTTCTACAACGACTTATATGCTCTTATGACACGCCAGTATTGTAATGGTTTAAGAGAATGTCTGAATTTAACTTTCATTCACTTCACCCTTAATTGGTGCTCATATTTAATTATACGATTCAATTTCACTTAGACTACCCCATTTCACTTAGACTACCTCATTCTTCAATATTTGTCAACGCCCCCACCCGAGGGAGGCCAAGGTCTTACTGTCGCTGAAATTCGAACACTTGCTTATCCCCCCTCACATCCGCAAATAGAATTCATGGCATAATGCTATATATTCGGGGGTATATTCGCCCGGACCATATTCTATCACTATCTCCTCTTCCTTCAATTCTGCCGTCTGAATCGGATTTGCGGCTCCATGCCCGTTAATCCACTCCATCATGACTCGCTTGGGAGCTGTCGAGTGATTTCCTCTCACCATTGCCATGCGGCTGAGTGTAAGTCCGTTAATCTCGCCATACTGCCGCAATGAGCAGGCATCTGTCGATTGCGCGATATACGCAAGTCGCCCGCCGGGACTAAGCAGTCCCGTTGCCTCTCCAAGAAGTGCCTCGGGAGAAAGCGCGCCGGCATGACGTGCCAACATCCGTCCGGACGCCGTATTGTCGGCTCCGGCATGGAAGAATGGCGGGTTTGATACAATCAGGTCATACCGGTATCCCATACCCGATTTCACGGCATCTGCCAGCAGTGAGAAATCCGATTCCATGGCCACCAGCCGACTGCTCCATTCCGACCTGCTGAAATTACCGGATGCTTCGTCTACGGCACCTGGCTCGATATCTATTCCTTCCACAATCGCATCGCCTCCGGCATCCGCATTACGCTGGGCAAGCATCAAGGCTATCAGCCCGCATCCGCATCCGGCATCAAGAATGCGGTGCTCCATCCCGCTCACTGTGGCCCATGCACCGATCATAACCCCATCTACCCCTACCTTGTTGGCGCTTCGAGAATGATTCACTTCGAATCGCTTCATCCGAAATACCCTTTCTTTATCTTTTCTTGGCATACACTCTATGTTAATATAAATTAAGCCGGCGTTTAACTTTAACCATAGTAATTGAATGGGAATCTTTTATACAATCTGCTGCGGCTTCTTTTTTTGCCGTTTTCGGCTTGTCGTTCAGTCGGATATGTTTATATTCTCTTTCACTCCTCACCGGAATCGACCAACAGACAATCCCGCATATCGTATAAATTAAATTTGATCACTTACTCATGCGAACTCGTTTTTCAGCAGATTCCGTAAGTTTAGTGGGCGCAATGCCAGATTGCAACCGACTGACCATTGGGGAATCAGCCAAAAGAAGAGTTAGAACCACTACGCGCCGCGATTGTGCAAATATAAATAAATTTCGCTAACTTTGCACCGTCTATCGGCTGATTTTTATTTTCAGCCCAATCTCTTAATCTCCTCCATGGCCTGTGGCTACGGCGACAATACTTAAATGTCTGTCGTCCCGCACCCCACCCCACTCTCTCTCCGACTTCAATCCAATACAAAACGTATGAAGAAGAAAAAAGACTCCGGAGCCTCTCTGTCAGATATCGAATCAATAAATGAGATGTTGCGCCAGAACGGTTCAGCTCTTCAGGCTGTCATTGACAAACATGATTTTACATGCCTCGATGATTCTCCTCTAAAATTCACTGCCTCTCAGATGAAGAAGGTCGTGGTGCTTCCGATAAGTGATTCGGTGGCTGTGCCCGACATTCACCAGCAACTGCCGGTGAATGATCCCGGTATGATCCCTCTGCTTGAGAAACTTATCGAAATGGAGTTGCCTGTAGTAATCACATTCCCGAAGGATTCTTCGGCTGCATTTACTGAAGACATTGACGAGGACACTCCCCTCTCGGCCGATGAATTGTCGGCCGTAGGCATTATGGGCTATATCACAAGGATAGAGGAATCAGTCGCCTCCGATGACGGAAATGAGTTTAATCTTATGCTCTTCCGGGGAGGTCCGCGTGTGACCATCAAGAAAATCATCAATTCTACTGATGGTCAAAGCCCAGACTATGCCGCTGTATCCGCATTCCCTATTGACTTTAACATCGGCATTGATGAAGGCACCGCTTATATACGTGAGATTCAGGAGGTCTACGACCGGCTACGACAGCTACACAACAATACCTCCATTCCCTCCATGAACAGTATCATGGAGAAATATTCCCCACTCGCCTCTTTCTTTTACGCCCTGTTTTCTGCACCGGTAAGACCTTCGGTCAAAATCCGCATCATCGAGATCAAGGATTTCGCCTCTATGCTCTCCACATATCTCCTTGAGCTTACCAAGACCGAGAAATACTCCATCTTCAAGGCTGACATACACCGTAAAGTTGAGCAGGACATGGCCGATATCAACCGTGAGAATTTCCTGCATCAGGAGATGGCGGTGATTCGCGATGAACTTGGCGACAACGACCTCAACGACAGCGATGAGTTCCGCCGTCGCGCATCTGAGAAAAAATGGAACGAGACTACCCAAAAGCATTTCGAGCGTGAACTGCGTAAATTACAGCGCTTCCCTTCCAATACACCCGACTACAGCATACAGTCAACATATCTCGACAATTTCCTTTCACTCCCATGGGAAGAATATTCTGACGCAGATTTTGATTTTGACCGCATAGCCGACACCCTTGACCGTGATCACTTTGGTCTTGAAAAGGTGAAAGAGCGCATACTCGAGCAGATGGCTGTGGCCAAACTGCGTGCCGACAACAAGGCTCCTATTCTTTGTCTTGTCGGCCCTCCGGGTGTGGGAAAGACTTCGCTGGGACGCTCCATTGCCGAGGCCATGGAACGTGAGTACGCACGTGTCTCTTTCGGAGGCATGCACGATGAGGCGGAGATACGTGGACATCGACGCACGTACATAGGCGCCATGCCGGGACGAATAATCAACGCTCTGACAAAGACCAAAACGTCAAATCCGGTGATGGTGCTCGATGAAATCGATAAAATCGGAAAAGATTTCAAAGGCGACCCGTCGACGGCTCTTCTTGAGGTGCTTGACCCTGAACAGAACAATGCCTTCCACGATAATTATATTGACGCCGACTACGACCTGAGCAATATCTTCTTCATTGCCACTGCAAATTCGCTCGACACTATTTCGGCACCGCTGCTCGACCGCATGGAGATTATCTCTATTCCGGGGTACATAACGGCCGAAAAGGTGGAGATCGCCATGCGGCATCTTGTGCCGAAGGAACTGAAAGCCAATGGGTTTAAAGACAATGAGATTGCTTTTGAGAAGGAGGCTCTCATATATCTTACCGACTATTACACACGCGAATCCGGAGTCCGAAGGCTGGAGAAGATGATTGCCAAGCTGCTCCGCAAACTTGCGGTTATGAAGGTGCGCGGCGTGGAATACCCCCGACTCATCACACGTGAACTGATTACTTCATTGCTTGGGAAAACGGAATTTAATCCTGACCAGTATGAATCAGGCAACGTGCCCGGAGTCGTCACCGGACTGGCATGGACCTCTGTCGGAGGGGAGATTCTGTTTATCGAGGCTTCTGTGACACCGGGCAAAGGCAAACTATCGCTCACAGGCAATCTCGGCGATGTGATGAAGGAATCTGCCACACTGGCACTGCAGTATCTCAAGGCACACACACAGATGCTCTCTCTCGAACCGGATGCAATCGACAAGGTCGACGTGCATATCCACGTGCCGGAAGGCGCCATCCCGAAAGACGGCCCGTCGGCCGGCATCACCATGACCACAGCCATTGCCTCGGCCCTTACCGGACGCGAAGTGCGGCAGAAAATCGCAATGACGGGCGAAATCACACTCCGCGGCAAGGTGCTCCCCGTAGGTGGGATAAAAGAGAAAATCATTGCCGCCAAGCGCGCCGGAGTCACTGAAATCATCCTCTGTCGCGACAATGAGAAGGATATTCTTGAGATTGCCGAAAGATATGTCGAGGGTCTCACATTTACATTTGTTGAGACAATCGGCGAGGTAATCGGCCATGCCCTCTTACCGGCCTGAATCACCCATGATTACGGCATTTACTCTGCCGCATCCATATGGTAAATCATCCCCGCGCCGGATTTCGGCGCGGGGATGATTCTTAAGTAAATGCTCAAATTTATAAGTAAGTGTTCAAATTTAACTTATACAATTGCGGGCTTATATTAAAAACACTCTCCCACTCTCCTGCGAATCATTCTTTTGACTGAGTCTCCCCGCCGACATTCCCAGTGTTACGCGGCTTCTTGTGCCAACGGCGGTTGACTGACCTGTTTTTCTGTCCCTCGCCTGCATTGCCATGTGGCTTCCGCCGTCCTCTTGCATCTCGTTCTTTCCCGGCGGGAGCACCGTCCTTCAATCTATTGCCGTGATTTCGCCCTGCGACTTTACCGCTTCGTCCCGGCTGTTCGGGGAGGGCCATATCCTCAAGACCTGCCGGCATGGCGCCTCGCTTGACTTTTTGCCCGAGCAGACGCTCTATCTGCTGGAAACTGCATCGGTCGCGGTCGGATACGAGTGTCACAGCCCGCCCGTCGCGGTCAGCACGCGCAGTGCGCCCCACACGGTGTACATAATCTTCTCCCTCACGTGGCACATCATAATTCACCACCAGTTCGATATCGTCAATATCAATGCCCCTTGCCACTATATCAGTGGCAATCAAGACATTGATTTTACCCGACTTAAAATTAAGCATCACATCCTCGCGCTTCGTCTGGTCAAGATCGGAGTGCATCTCACCTATCTTCAGCCCGTTGATTCGTATCTGGCGGGCAAGCTGCTTCACCTTCAGTTTAGATGATGAAAACACTATGACTCTCTTGTAATCACCTTCCGACAACACATGACGCAGCACACCCTCCTTGGCATTCTCCGAGCAAAGATAGGCTATCTGCTCAATCTTGTCGGCCGGTTTGGAGACTGCAAGCTTTATCTCTGCAGGATTGCGGAGTATGGATTTGGCAAGCTGCTGTATCTTCGGAGGCATTGTGGCGGAGAAAAGCAGAGTCTGACGCTCCTTGGGCATATGACTTGCAATGCTCATGATATCGTCATAGAAGCCCATGTCGAGCATACGGTCGGCCTCGTCAAGAATAAAGAACGACACTTCCGAGAGGTCGACAGAACCCATCTGAAGGTGCGCTATCAGACGTCCCGGGGTGGCTATCACCACATCCGCCCCCATCTTCAGACCGCGGCGCTGCTGCTCATAGGTGTGCCCGTCAGTACCGCCATAGATGGGGAGTGAACTTATAGGAAGGAAATAAGCGAATCCCTGCATCTGACGGTCAATCTGCTGGGCCAGTTCGCGCGTCGGAGCCATAATCACACAATTGACGCGATTTTCCGGATATTTTCCGCTACAGATAAGGTCAATGACCGGCAGCAGATAAGCAGCCGTCTTGCCGGTCCCGGTCTGAGCGCAGGCAAGAAGATCCCGCCCGTCGAGCACCTGTGGTATAGCCTGCTCCTGAATCGGTGTCATTTCGTCAAAATGCATGTCCCAGAGAGCATCCAATAGTTCGTCGCTCTCAAAATAATCATCAAATCTCATATAGAGTTTTAGTGCTTACGAAGTCAATTATCTGGCTGCCAGATAATTCATCCGAATCATTAACTAATTTTCAAAATAAATCACTAACTTTTTTACAAATTTAAGAAAAAATTCCGTAACTATTCTCCACCATAGATGTTTTATTATTGACGCCAGTTTCGGGGTCGGTTCCCTCCGGGCGTCAAGAATTCTATAATTATAGAATTCTGCAGACGGAATCAATACTAACTGATAACACGACAATAACATGAAATCCAACGATTCTTTTAAATCCAGATTGGTAGGACTGCAGAGCAATCTACTCAATTTTGCCTATCAACTCACCTCTAATAGAGAGGCAGCGCAGGATTTGCTTCAGGACACTACGCTCAAAGCTCTTGACAATGAAGACAAATATGTGGACAATACCAACTTCAAAGGTTGGATTTTCACTATCATGCGCAATATCTTCATCAATAATTATCGGCAGACTGTACGTCAGGCTACCGTAGTCGACAAGACCGAAGACCTCTATCACCTCAATATCTCGCAGGATAGCGGTCTGACCACCCCCGAAGGCTCATATGCCGTCAAGGAAATCAGCCAGGCCCTCAACAGTTTTTCCGATGAATACCGGGTGCCCTTCAATATGTATGTGGCAGGCTACAAATATCACGAAATAGCCGATAAACTCGGACTCCCGCTCGGAACGGTAAAGAGCCGTATCTTTTTCGCGCGCAAGCGTCTGCGCAGCGAACTGGCCGACTATCAGGTCTAAATCGCTACTATACAGTCATGATTTTATCACTGACACATTTATATGTATAGTCTGTTTTATGTGTAATTGTATCATAATGTGGTATTCTCATATGGCGGCAACTCGCTTCAACACCTTCTACGAAGGATTCATGTTATAAAAGTTACTAATGTCAGTATACCCGAAGGGAGTCTCTTGGATGAGACTCCCTTCATTTTTATGCTCATTCTATAAGTGAGTGTTTAAATTCAAGAATTCGAACACTTACTTACAAGCGCCGAATTATAATAACGCACATCGCCGGTCACCTCTTCCCCCACAAACGGTGGCATTGACAGGTCTCCGTCAAATGCCAACGGAAGCTCCACCTCACATAACTTCAGCCCCGAATTCTGGCCACCGAAAATATCTACCTCCCACGTCATCCCCTCCCATGGCACTATCCAGCGCTCCTTCTCCAGCGGCAGGCCTTCACACATATTCATTATGCGTCGGGCATCTGCCACCGGCACCTCATACTCATACTCCTCTCGTGTGTCGCCGCTTGTGATGCCCTTCACCGTCAGCCAACCTTGCTCGCCTGCGATACGCACTCTCACCGTCGACTCTTTACGACGGCTGAGATATCCCTGCTCGATTCTGACATGTCCTACCGCCAGCCGACGCCAGTCGGCACACTTATCCTCATCAAGAAGAAATTTTCTCTCTCTTTCGTATTTTGCCATAGTTTCGCTACTTTTCACTACCCGGAGCCTCAAACACATATAATGATGACTGAGTGCACCGGGGAATAACCCTTTTACCACGTAAAGTTAGGAATTCTTCTCTTATTTAGCTAATTTTGCAGCTGTTTTTCATTCGAAAACCTGCCACTGAAGTGAAGATAATCCTGTACAAAATATCAACGACTCCTGTTATGCCCCGTCTGCTCGGATGGGCCAGGGCTATCGGATGCTCTCTGCTGATGGTTGCCCCTTTCCCGATGGCATTTGCATCATCTGCACCTACCGACTCCCTACCGCTCCTCCCGCAGGTGCCGGCAACGGCATCACCTGATATTGTCAGCCGCGCTGCCGACTCCATCCCTGAGGCCGGTAATGCCGACGACCTCGAGGTCGTAAGATATATCGACCTTAATGGTGTGGAAGTGACGGCTTCTAAAGCGAAATACTCAAAAAAGAACAATCCCGCCTATGAGCTGATGAAGCGCATAAGGGAATCGAAAGACCTTTCCGACCCGCGCATTCTACCGGAATATTCTGAGGATTTTTATAATAAAATTGTGCTCGGACTGAATAATACTGACGCATCTCGATTCAAGGGGAAAGAACGTCTGAGGTTTCTCAACGAATATGTCGACACGGCCGCGCATACCGGTCTGCCTGTGCTTCTTCTGTCACTCCACGAGACTGCGGGAACCCGGCTGCACTCTCTAAATTTCATGAAGGACAAGCTTCTCATACGCGGACAACGCAACGCCGGTATCGACGACCAGTTTGACCAAAAGAATATCAACACAATCCTAAACGACCTGCTTGCCAATATCGATATATATAAGGATGATATCACTCTGGTGCAGCAACGCTTCGTATCACCAATCAGCAGTCTTGCCGACAATTTTTACCGGTATTCACTCAACGATACTGTCTTCATGGAGGGGAAGCCATATCTCGAACTCGTGTTCGCTCCACGCTCGCCCGAGATGTTCGGGTTCAACGGGCGACTGTTTGTGGAAGCCGGCGATCCGGCGCATTTTATTCGCCGCGTTGAGATGAGAGTGCCTCGAGTAATCAATCTAAATTATGTGGATAATGTCTACATCACTCAGACTTACATCAAGGATGAGTATGGCAAACGACATCTCGAGTCTGACGACATCTCTCTCGAACTGACACTGATGCCGGGCACCGACACTTTCTATGCCCGCAGATTCACTAAATTATCCCCTCCCCAGTTCTCACCCGACCGTTCGCTACATAATTTCCTATACGATGCCAACAGCTATATCGTATACGAAAACGACAATCTGGAACCATGGGACAAATGGAACGAATTCCGGCTCATACCTCTCTCTCAGGCCGAGGGAGAAATGGGCTCGATGATGAACCGCCTGCGCAAGTTCCCGGCCGTATACTGGGGGGAAAAAATACTGAAAATATTCGTCAACGGATATGTAGCCACATCGCGCAATTCAAAGGTAGACCTCGGCCCAATCAATACACTTATTTCTTATAATTCAATCGAGGGTTTGCGGTTTCGTGCCGGAGGTCTGACCACTGCCGCTCTGTCTCGCCATTGGTTTGCCAGAGGATACCTGGCCTACGGATGCCGTGACCGGAAATTCAAATACAATGCAGAACTTGAATACTCCATAGTCCCAAAACAACAGCATTCGCGCGAATTCCCAGTCAATTCAATCAGACTCCACTACAATTATGACCTCGACAACATAGGGCAGCATTATTATTACACCAACTCCGACAACGTATTTCTATCCCTAAAGCGTAAGGGTTCGTATCTCTCACTATACCGCCGGGAGGCCGGGGTCACCTATCAGCTCGAGCTCCCGTCAAACTTCTCTCTTCTCGCATCTTTCCGCCACCGCATATACGATGCCACTCCATGGCTACCCTTTGTCGATGGCAACGGCATACACCGCGAACGCTATACTCTGGCCGGATTTCTGATCGAGCTCCGATATGCCCCCGGCGAAAAGTTTATCCAGACTCGCTCCAACCGCTACCCCGTCAATCGCGATGCGCCTATAATCCGCCTTACGCATGAAATCGTGCCCAAAGGGATGCTCGGATCAGCTTTCAATATCAACAAGACTGAAATAAGCCTGTCGAAACGCATTTGGCTGTCGGCTTTCGGATACTGTGATGCCGTTCTGAAAGGGGGGATGATTTGGAGCCGAGTGCAGTATCCGGCCCTGATGTGGCCGAGTGCCAACCTGTCGTTCACAATTCAGCCGGAATCATACTCCCTTATGAACCCGATGGAATTTCCACTCGACCATTACGGCGCACTCGACATCAGCTATTTCGCCAACGGTCTCCTATTCAATCAGATTCCGCTGATAAAACGGCTCAAGCTCCGCGAAGTGGTGACCTTCAAGGGGCTGATGGGGGGGCTGACATCCAAGAACGACCCGACCGACGATCCGAGCCTGTTCCGTTTCCCGGAAGACGCCGAAGTGCAGAGGATGGGGCGAAAACCATATATGGAGTTAGGCGTAGGTATCGACAATATCTTCACTTGCCTGCGCTTCGACTATATCTGGCGGCTCACCTACCGCGACTTGCCCAATGCCACACGCGGCGGATGGAGAGTCTCGCTCCATTTCTCCTTCTGATTCTTAAATAAGTTTCAAATTTAATGCTTATTTTTAGTCGATTCCGGTGCGGAGTGAAGGTGAATATATTCGCCTGAGCAACAAGACGGAAGCGGCAAAAAAGAAGCAGCAGACTGTATAAACGATTCCCGTTCAATTACTATCGGTTAAATCTGACTCTTACTTAGGGATATTCAGTTAAT
>DKWX01000067.1 GCA_002491945.1 Porphyromonadaceae bacterium UBA7141 | reverse complement strand
AGCCATTAACTGAATATCCCTAATGTAGTGAGAGCAAAAACGCTTTTACTATACGGGAATCCCCTGCAATAGAGTGACTGTGACTTGTGAGGCCGGCTCGTCCCGGATGTCAGGAGTCCTCCTGACTGTGCAGCCTCATACCGCAGATGGAATGGATAATCTGTCTTGCGAAACACTAACCTAAATAATTATCAATCCGAGAGATGAAAAAGCAAATCATGTCTTTATTGGTCGGCGGCTTGTCGCTGCTTGTGTCTGGCTGTTCGAATCACGACGTCTCTGATAATTTAATAAAAGGAGATGCCTCGACTGATAAGAACAGTTACATTGCTGTGACAATTGCTCCCAATATCGCTGAAACGCGAGCAGAGGGTGATGCCAACGATTATGAAAACGGTGATGTGGCAGAGAACACAATCACCAATGTCCGCTTCTATTTCTTTACCAGTGACGGTAAAATCGCAAATGTGAAACGCACGAAAGATGGAGATATGGTCAACTATCTTGACCTGACAGTCGCTCCGTCATCCGATGGGACATCCGGCGATCCCAATGTTGAAAAAGGGCTTAACGCAGTGCTCGTGATCAACACGGCGCAGGGTGATGAGCGTCCGGCTAAGATTCTGGCGGTGTGCAACCGTTCCAATCGTCTGGACAATAACTCGAAAGACCTTGAATCAGTGCGCAGCACATGCTATGATTACGCCAACTTCGCCGAGCAGAGCAGTCAGTTCGTGATGTCATCGTCGGTCTACGCCTCTACTTCAGGTCAGGAAATATCGGCTGTGACAATCCCGGAAGACTGCTTCCAGGATCAGGAGTCTGGCGCCAATCTCAATCCGGTGGTGCTATATGTAGAGCGTGTGGTGGCCAAGGTGCGTGTAAAACTCGACTCCGAAGCGCTTACCTGCAAGACTGTCACCGTGGATGGAAAGAATTATACACTCGTGGCTCTGTTAAAAGACAACGAAGAAGGAAACACTGCCGACAACTATCTGAAGATTGGAGATACACAGGTATATGCCCGCTTCCTCGGATGGAATGTGACTGCCGCCACAGAACAAAGCTCATTAAGCAAGTATATCAATCCGGCATGGGAAGTATTCCCTAACTGGAACTATGCCCCCTTCTTCCGTTCCTACTGGGCCCGCAACTGCAATAACGCAGGCACCCGCTATATGCCGTTCTTCGATAATGGAGAGAGTGATTATTCCGTGACCGGCGGACGTGAAATGACCACTTCCTACACTTCGATGTATGTCAATGAGAACGCCGCAGCCTACAGTGAAGCCACAAATGGCAACGGCCGTCAGCATCCGTCCACCGTCATCATGGCTGCCCAGCTCTGCAAAGAAGACGGCACCCCCATCAACGCCTATCACTGGCTCGGCCAGATGCAGGTGGGGGAGGATCACCTCAAGACAGCGATGCTTGCGCAACTCGATCGTATCAACAGCAAACTATACTACAAGGAGACTGCCCCCGATGGCTCGACGGTCATCAAGTCGATAGCGGCGGACGACCTTTCGATGTACACCGCTATTGAAGCAGGCAAGGGTACGGCTGATCCGTCGACAAGCGGACGCTACTTCACCTATGTAATGCTCTCCGATGCAGGCAAGGCCCGCGTGTGGTATGGCAATCATGCATGCACCGACGGCAGCCGCATGGATACAGCCGCAGTCAACGCATTCCTTAATTCCACACTCGGCTCAGCCGAAATATGGAATAATGGCTATACTTACTATTACTTCCCGATACGTCACCTCGGCAGTGAGAAGGATGGTCTGAATATGGGTGCGTACGGTGTGGTGCGCAATCACGTATATCAGGTCAATATCAACAAAATCACCGGTATGGGCACACCCGTCTATAATCCCGAAGAGGAGATTATCCCGGAGAAACCCGGCAACTCCGACACTTTCGTGTCAGCCAAGATCAATATCCTGTCATGGCGACTTGTACACAATAATGTCGAACTTGACTGGAGTGCGAAATAAACGCGCAAAGCGCAACACTCCCGATTTCTGAACATATGCTTTCACTCATATCCGCAGGCTGCGCGTCTTAAGCGCGGTCTGCGGACTTAATCGGCGCATAAAGGCTAACTGGCGCCCGAAATCCACGATTTATAATGAACAGCAAGGTCAAGTCCCCGCAATGTCTGCTACCTGTCATGGCGTGTATGCTCCTGCTGACAGGCTGCGGACTCATACATGAACCTGACAGCGAAGGGTGTGTGCCTTCCTATAAGGTGCGCTTCCGTTATGACCGTAACATGAAATTCGCCGACGCTTTTGCCGCAGAGGTCGAAGAGGTGACGCTGCATCTCACCGACCAAAACGGAAATCTGGTATGGAGCAAGACCGAAAGCGGCCCCCGGCTTGCCCGTGAAGGTTATGCAATGGAGGTAGACGCTCCTCCGGGACGGTATAATCTCGTGGCATGGTGCTCATCGGCTCAACCATCCACATTCTCGGCATGGTCAGACGGTACGCACGACGGACTGCAGGTGCATTTCGACACTGAGCTTCGTGGCGATGACACAGAGCATATCAGCCAGAAACTCGACCGACTCTATCACGGCCGTGAGACTGATGTGGAATTCCCTGACACAGACGGCGGCGAATATCTCTACACCTTGCCGCTGACCAAGGACACCAATCATCTGGTCATTACGCTGCAGCAACTCTCAGGCGAACCTATCGACCACTCATTGGTGCAGTTTGAAATCACTGACGACAATGCCCATCTCGCAGCCGACAACACTCCCATCACAGGGCGTCCGCTGACTTATCATCAATGGTATTCCAAGACTATCATCGCCAATATCTCGGGCGGAAACCAGGCGTATGCCGGCGAGCTGTCTGACGGTTCGCGTGCTGCCGATAATTCTACTTTCGCAGGGGTGGTGGCAGAACTCACCACCTCGCGCCTTATGGCCGACAGCAAGGCCCGCCTACACGTATGCCGCACCGACACAGGAGCCACAATAGCCTCCATACGGCTTATAGACGCGTTGCTGCTCGTAATGGGTGTCGACAACACCCACCGTCTCACACCGCAGCAATATCTGGACTATAAAGATGAATACAACATGACTTTTTTTCTTGACGAAAACCACAAATGGCTCAACGGATTGCTACAGATCGAGTCCTGGAGAGTGGTGTATGCCGATCAGGAAGTGTGATGCCGGAAAACTGTGTGTGCACTTTGCCACGGCAAGACCGGCGAGAACTCTTCTTCCTGTCTTCGTAAAATCAAGATACTACGGGAAATGATTCATAAATGGACCAATATACCGGCAGTGGCGGCAGTCTGCCTGTCAATTCTGGCATGCTGTGTGCTTCAGGCCTGCGGACGTGACACAACGTTGCCCGACACACCCGATGACCCTGCCGCCATCGAGGCCTTGTCCATGCGCATGAACTTCCGCATAGGCCGTCTGGCCGGTGTGACAGGTGTCGAATCCGCAGAGGAGACATCTGAAAACTTTATAGATGTCGAAAATCGCAATTACCGGATTTACTTCTTTGATACTTCAGATAAGTTTATCACAGAATTCAATCCCCTTTATGTGGAGGCTGTCGATGAGACGGCCAGCCGCGACTATACTCTTACGGGCCGGATAAATCCGGAGATGCGCAAGTATCACGATTTCAAGGTAATGTTGCTTGCCAACTGGCCGGCTTATCCGGATAACCCGCAGCCCGGAGTCACCACTGTGGCCGACATATGTGATGATGTCAGGGGTGTGTTCAAACGCTCCGACATAGCTCCCGCCGACGGGGGATACATACCGTTCTATGGAATCCGCACATTCACCGGGGTGAAATACTCCACTGTCAGCGGTGATATCGAACTGTCGCAACCCATCACTCTGATCCGGGCCGTGGCCAAGATTGTGGTGGAACTGAATACCGATAAGATAGACGGCAACACCAAACTCACAGAAGTGCTCCTCACCGGATGTAATGAAGGCGGATACTGCGCCCCCGATGATGTGAATTCGCACGATGACTATGGCGAGCCAATATGCTGGACTCGTGCCGGAATGCAGCCGGTGCATCTTTATGGCGCATCCAACGAAGCGGCGGCCGTCACGCGCAAGGTGGCTTTCCGCGAAGCGAAGCGCGATGACAACGGCCGGGTGACAAGATGGGAGCTTTATGTGCCGGAGTATCTCAACATCACTGATGACGGATCGCCTGAATCCGACGACAGACGGGCCAGAATATCTGTCAGATTCACCGGTGCCGTAAGCGCCCAGCAATATATAGACTTTAAATTCTATTCAGATCCGGGATGGTCGGACTCTGATATGAAGAAGGGCGACCACTTCAATATAAAACGCAACTATCTCTACACGTTCTCACTCTATAAATCAAAAGACCGTCTTGAAGTGGTGAGTGACGTGGCTCCTTATAAGGATGTGGAACTGCGTCCCGGATTCGGCCTTATACGCGACGAGGATACAGGGATGATAATCATAAATAAGTATGCTCCTGACATTTACTATTATGACGATGATATGTTGCGATATTACGACTCGGAGGGGCACGAGCTGGCCCATCGGGTAGACCGCAATGCTGATGGAGTATATATCGTGCGTGATTTCCGCGCCAACCGCTTCCGTTATTGCTATGATGATGCGAAACGGAAGTATTATGCCGATGCCGCATGCACAGTCCCTATCGTCTCGCCTGAACAACTTGAATTTCCTGTCAATTCCAAAGGACAGTTGATTATCCGTACCAACGACTTCGGCGAAGCGATATATTTCTGGGACCCTGTACGTGGCGAATGCCTTGATGAAAACGGTTCGGTAGTGCCATTGCCGTGTTTTGCTTTCCAGAGATGGCCCGAAAATGAGAATTATATCGTGATTGACTATACCGATGTGGGACGCTACCGTATACTGTATAATCCTGCTTCCGACAGATATTATAAAATACCTGAGGATGGATACGGCCTTGAAGAAATACAGGCCTTCCCGCCCAAAAACTGATTACAGATGAGATACTATCTTCAATATGCGCTGATGGCGACCATATTGGTTCTGGCGTCGGTATGTGCCGGATCCTGCCGCGATGACTTATTGATTGACGATGTGCCCGAAGGGATGGCACGCCTGTCGGCCGAGGTACATTTCGCCCCGCTTGTGACAACCGACATGAATGTGGCTACCGGAGGCGCGACACGGTCGGACGGACTCGTAATCGAGGATGAAACCGGTGTGAAGCCCGATGACTGTACCGATGCCCCGGAGGGTGACCGGATGGACGGCATATCAAGTCTGGCAATCCTTTTCTATGACGCTGCCGGCAACCTTTCGAAAACTGTCGCTCCGCAGAATGTCGACCTCTCAGCCAATGCTCCTCATCTTGAGGAGCACGAAGGGGAAGAAGCGACATGGCGGGTAAACTTCCAGATGGATGTGCCTTACGGCAATTATAAGATTTTCGCAGTGGCCAATGTCGCCGGTCTGCTTACCGACTATGCCGATGAGATAGCCACAATCTCCGGCCTGAGATCTATCCGGCTCAAATGGGATGATACAAATGTGGCCGCCAATGCCCAGATGCTGGGAGTATTCACCACTGACGCCACCGATACCCGCGGGTGGAACTTCGAGTCTGACAATCTCGCCCAAATACGTCCCGGCACATCTTCCATTCATTCCTGGATGCGGCGTGCGGTGTCGAAACTCACCATTGATTTCGACGGAAGCCAACTTAACGATAACGTATACATATACATCAAGGATGCCCGCATATATGATATGGCCGACGGCTGTTTCCTCGGGAAATACAGTTGCGCCGGTCAGCCGTCGAGAGATGCCGACCCGCTCCCTACGGGCGGGTTCAGTCTATCCAATCCCTCGCACAGACTTGTATACGGCGACGGCGACGACCATAGGGCGTGGCCTGTGGTGGTGCGTAATTCCTCGCTTGATTCATATGTAAAAGACGGCATAGAGTATAAATATCATGATGACAAGGCGTATTGCCTTCCCTTTTATGAAAACATGCAGGGGCAGGGAGTGTCGAAATATCAGGATGCAGATGAAGACGGCATGACTGATCATCCGGATGCCGGACAGTATGAGACCGATGACGAGGGGAACCGCGTATGGCGATATGAAGAGGCCAAAGACAGCAAGCCTAACGGCACGTACGTAGAGGTGACAGGTTATTATCGTTCTGAAAATGCGGGGTATGTGTCGGAAGGTCCGATCCGCTACCGATTCATGCTCGGCAAAAACATCACCGACAATTATGACTGTGAGCGCAACCACCATTATAAGCTCACCCTCGCATTCAAGGGTAACGGCAATGATGCCGACTGGCATATAGAATATAAGGATGAAGTGGGGATATACCTCCCTAATCCGCTTTATATCTCATATCTCTACAACCATCAGATGAATCTGCCGGTGCGTATCAATACAGGGGGAGCCAAGGTCGACCATCTTCGCGTAGATATCGTATCCAACAACTGGGCCCCCGATGTGCCTGACTATGCATCTCATCCGTTCAACTATTATCGTGAAATCGACGAGAAGAACGGATTCGGCAGTGAGGCACCTTACAACGGCTTTTTAAGTCTGCTGAGAGTGAGCCAGACTATGGTAAATCCCCCCACGGACGCTGAGAAATTCACATACAACAAGACATACTACGAGCAGACATTCGTCGATGCCGACAATTTTAGCATCAGCCGAGGCTCAAGAAGATATTCTGTTGTCCCCGGAGTGCATGAAGACAGTCAGTTCGGCAATTACACCATAGAGCGCAGCCATAATATAATCAACGCAGTAATCCCTCTTTATACGCGTGCAAAGCAGTTGGTGTCCGCCACCGGATATACGGGTAATAATCCGTATGATAACTATCAGCGGCGCGCTGTGGTGAAGGTCACGGCAGTGCTCGCCGATGGCACGGAGCTGCCTTCGGCCCAGACGGAAATATATCAGGTGCGCCGTGTGGTCAATCCAAAGGGGATATTCAGAAACCACGACAATACGGCACCATTCAACGTGAAACTGATGGAGCTGCATGGCGAATACTCCACGGAGTTTGATGAACTGGTATCGCACGGACCATGGAGAGCCTACATCATAGCCGGCGACCCGGGATTCATCACTCTCGACGGCAAGGAGAGCGTAGAGGGCACTACAGATACGGAGGTCGGATTTACGGTCGGATTCAACGGCACGTGCGCCTCCTCCACATCAAGATTCGCAGTGATACGCGTGGAGTATCACAACTACAGTTGTGTCCATCTGATATTCGTGCGACAGGGTGACGCCCCTGTGGCAATGTATGACAATTCGCCCCTGTGGCATACCTACAATATGCGCACATCCAATGCAGAGGTAGACCGTCCGGTCGATGAAGGGTCGCTCTTCAAGTTCGGCAACTGGGAGCAGCCTATCGACGCCTGCAACAACTATTATCCCGGCAAGGAATATTGGGTCCACATCGACCCATGGCACTTCAAGGAGCAAGGGCCGTTCCTGCTGGCAGGAAGGACGACTTCTCCAGGAGTGGCATGGACCGATATCTCAAGTCTGTCGTCGGCCGATACGTTTTGTAACACCACTGTCAACGGACTTGAATGTGAGTTGCCGACAGTGCAGGATTTCATCAATCTCCGCGATAATACGGAGCAGGGTTACGGTGTGCTGTACGGTGATGGCGCCACTACGGTGCAGAGTGATATGAATAAAGTCTACGGATACCGGCGCGATGCCAATGGTGTGGCCGACCCGACCTACGGAATGCGTGGCTGCTTCGTCTATATTGGCTACAAGCAGAATGATAAGGTCCCGCGGGCCGAACATATATTCTTCCCCATTGGGGCATCGGGATACGGACGTCGTAAAGAAATCGGGGTGCATCAGTTCGGTGAGGCCGAACTGCATCGCGGCACTTTGCGTTATGCCTCGGGACGCACGAATTTCTATCGATTTGCCGAAGGTCCGCTTTTCTACGACCTCTTCAAGCGTCAGGGGGCAGTTTACTGGGCCAGACATATTTCGGAAGATGGAACGGCTTTGGCGCTCGATATCAACTACTTTACTTTCGACTTCAATACACTTCCTCCCGGAAACCTTTATGGTAATAAAAGCACAGCCGCAGGTAATTCAGATGCCTGTATGGTGAGATGCATCACTCGTCAATAAGGGTGAGATGCCTGCCGGAGCCGACAGGATCATACATCCTATCGGCAGGATGCCGTTGAGGCGACTGCCTGGATTGTCGCGGATGCGGCACTTCATGCAAAGAGAGGCTGGAAGAGCATATCGCGCTCTTCTCCGTAATCAATCATGAAATATAAGCAGGGCAAAGACAGATGGCCGCCATTGTGAATGCAATGGAGGCCATCTGTCTTTGGGGGGGGAAAGAAGAACGTGTCAGAATCCAAATGAAGTGAAAGGAAATTTTTTCTTACTGCGTGTGATGCTCTGTGGCGGCAAGGATGCCGACCCGTTATGGCGAAACGTGGCCGGGGAATGTGAAGGCGGGTATGTCCATATGTGAGATTTTGCACAATTGTTGCCGCTTTGTGTAGTGGATTATTGCACTTATAAATCCGTTGTGTGCGGGATTGAAAAATATTTTATCTTTTTGTTGGTGGTGTGGATTTTTTTTATAATCTTTGCAGTCGCATATTTTTTGTGATTGCCATCAGCGGAATACGGAAGTGATTCCGGACGCTATAAGAGACACTTGCTTAAAAAATCAATTTCGTTGCCTCATATAGAGTAGAGGTGACGTAGATGAGTTACACAGGTTTATCCACTTAAAAAGGTAGAAAAGATGTTGGAAAAATTTCTCAGGCAGACGGAGTTCAGTTCAATGGCTGACTTCAATGAAAACTACAAGGTAAATGTGCCGGAATGTTTTAATTTTGCATATGACGTTGTTGATGAATGGGCCGATACCGATCCCACGAAGCCGGCACTTCTCTGGACTGACGACAGTGGCTTCGAGCGGCAGTTCACTTTTGCCGACATGAAGCGTGAATCAGACCGCACGGCATCGTTTTTCCAGACTCTCGGCATAGGTCGGGGCGACAAGGTGATGCTGATTCTAAAGCGTCGGTGGCAGTTCTGGTTTTCGATTCTTGCACTTCACAAGCTTGGCGCCGTGGCCATTCCGGCCACGCATCTGCTGACGGCCAAGGATATCGTGTACCGTTGCAATGCCGCGCGTATAAAGGCTGTTGTGACAGTCGGCGAATCCGAAGTCACATCCCATGTGCGTAAGGCATGCCCCGATTGCCCGACTCTGGAGGTATGTGTCAGCACCGGGCCGGATGTGCCCGAGGGGTGGAGTGATTTTAATGCCGGAGTTGCGGAGGCTCCCGCATTCCGGCGTCCGTTGCGCGTCAACCGGAATGAGGATATCTCGTTGCTTTACTTCACGTCCGGCACTACAGGAGAACCCAAAATGGTGGCCCACGATTTCCTTTATCCTCTGGGACATATCATCACCGGAAAATACTGGCATAACCTGCATGAGGGGTCGCTGCATCTCACTGTGGCCGATACGGGGTGGGGGAAGGCCGTATGGGGCAAACTCTACGGGCAATGGATTGCCGGAGCCAATGTGTATGTCTATGACTTCGAGAAATTCCGCGCCGCCGACCTGCTCGAGCATATGGAGCGCCATCAGATCACATCCTTTTGCGCTCCTCCCACCATCTATCGTTTCATGATACTTGAAGATGTGGCGAAATATGATCTTTCATCCCTTGAGTACTGCACCACTGCGGGAGAGGCGATGAATCCAAGTGTATTCAAGCGGTGGAAAGAACTTACCGGCCTTGACATACGCGAGGGATTCGGGCAGACAGAGACCACTCTGACCATTGGTACATTCCCCTGGATGAAGCCACATCCCGGAAGCATGGGAGTGCCGTCGCCTGCCTATCATATCGATTTAGTGAATGCCGAAGGGGAGTCGTGTGCCCCGGGCGAGGAGGGAGAGATAGTGATTCATACTAATGGCGAGCGACCGCTGGGGCTGTTCCGTGAGTATCTATATGATGAAGCGTTGACGCTGAAGGCCCATAGCGGAGGAGTATACCGCACCGGCGATGTGGCTACGCGCGATGCCGAGGGGTATTTCCGCTTCGTCGGTCGGGCCGATGATGTAATCAAGTCATCTGGCTATCGTATCGGTCCGTTTGAGGTGGAGAATTCGTTGATGAGTCATCCGGCGGTGGTGGAATGTGCCATAACCGGTGTGCCCGATCCGGTGCGCGGGCAGCTTGTGAAGGCCACGGTGGTGCTCGCCGAGGAGTATCGCGGATGCGATGAGAAGGCTCTTATAGAGGAACTCCAGTGTCATGTCAAGGCCACTACGGCTCCCTACAAGTATCCGCGTGTGGTGGAATTTGTAGAGGAATTGCCCAAGACCATAAGCGGCAAGATACGCCGAGTGGAGATTCGTGCCAACCATAAGCTCCGCGACTCTGACTGCGACAAGGCCCACGCTTCCTGATTCAGGAGGCGCGGGCCTTGCCGGCTGAACCGGCATAAAAAAATCCGCCTTCCGGAGGCGGGTTTAGTTTTATAATCTGAATTGTCTTGCAGGATCTTCTTCCGTGGATGACATCGAGTGAACTCAACTGACTGTAGAGTGACACCGTCATGGACGGCCGAAGAGTGATGGGCCTTTACATTTCGTAAGCCTCTGCAGCAGTGTGGAAATACCACATGGCTACTTTTTTCATTATGTGCTTCATAACATAAGAATTTAATAAATACCTATTGTGCCGTATGTCGGCACTTATGGTAAAAAGTTGAACCTAAAGACCAATCCTTTATTGGCCTCATTTGCTTTAAAAACGTTGCAAAGTTAGAAATTGTTCCCGGAATCTGCAATAAAAATATGTTGTAAAACATAGTTATATATCATTATTTAATGTAGATTTTGGTGTTTTGATGCGTTAGTGAATTGATTGTCAACTGTATATGTGAGTTGTGGAAAATGTGACCGTAGGAGTGTGGAATCATGTCGTCTGATAGTGTCGGCCATTCATTGGGAGAGAATGAGTGATACAGACAGCAAACCCTCTATGGGAGTCGAATAGGAGATGGGAGTTACGGTGAGGGTGGTGCCCCGGGTTACACAAAATGACGGGGGGAGGAGTATAGAAGTTTCATTTATGCCATATCGTCCGGGGCTGACCGGCGAGCCGTCGGGATTGAAAAGAGTGACGGCGATTGTGTCGGTTGTGATATCGCGGTCGAGCGATGCGAGTTCTGTGGCAATGCGCAGGCTGCTGGCGTTGCAGTCGTCGGAGTATCGCAGCGACAGGCGGGCATTATAGTGCCCGTAGAGTCGTGGCAGAGTGTCGCCTATTGCCCGGGAGGTCATTTCGGCAAACCTGTTGGATTCCGGCGCGAGGTATGCCTGCGGGTCAAGTTCGAACACAACCGGCATCTCATCGGTCCATCCTCCGGAGGGGATGTTGACGGTGCCGGTCCATTGAAGGTCGTTCCGACAAGCTGTAAAAAGCATGGCAGGCAGCATAAATGCCGCCCACCATGTAGATTGATATAAACGAAGTCTATTTTTCATTGCTGTTGCTGTCCGGTTTCGGAGTCTTGGGTTTGCGGGGCTTCTGGAATTTAGGGTTGCCGCTCTCATGACGCCTGGAAGTCTCATTACGCTCTTTAGGCTGACGGTCAGAGCGCTCTTTAGGATTATCCTTGGATTGCTGCCGCTGTTGGCGCTGCTGCTGCCGTGGCGGTTGCTGTCGTGGCTGCTGCCGCTGTCTTTCAGCATCACCGGAGTTTCGCTGTTCACCGGAGTTTCGTCGGCGTTCGGGTCCCTGCTGGCGTTGTTTCCCTTTCATCTCGGGGGCGTTCTGGTGTTCGGCGCCGGCGGTGCGTCCTTTCTGTTCGCCGCCTCGTTGTCCTTTGTTCTCGTTCTGAGACGTATTGCTTTTAGAACTCCGCTTCTTCTTGATGCTCCGTCCTGATTTATCGAACCGGGTGAGAGAATCCTGTCCCACAAGTTCGACAAATTCCTTGGCCGGTTCGGTCTTTGGTGCTTCAGCTTCAAGCCTCTCTACTTTAAGACCCTGCCTGTTGGTCTCAATAATCTCGAAAGCCCTCGCTGCGGTGATTGTAACCAGATTGACGGCCAGATGCTTGTCGGTGGAGTATGTGATGGTGCGTGCCAGAATGTCGGTCTTGAACTGGTAGTAGTCGGCATCCTGCGTCATCAGCACGGCATCGCGCGGAGGCATCTGGCGTGCGGCTTCGGCATAGGTGTCGGTCTCAAAGTTGAGGCAGCACTTCAGCTTGCCGCACTGTCCGGCCAGTTTCTGCGGATTCATCGAAAGGTCCTGCACGCGGGCCGCTCCAGTGCCAACTGATACAAACTTCGACATCCATGACGAGCAGCACAGAGGGCGGCCGCACGGACCGATTCCGCCTATTCTGCCGGCTTCCTGCCGGGCGCCGATCTGTTTCATTTCGATGCGGATCTTGAAAGTGTCGGCCAGAATGCGTATGAGTTTGCGGAAGTCCACACGCTCGTCGGCGATATAGTAGAATATGGCCTTTGCGCCGTCTCCCTGATACTCCACATCGCCGATTTTCATGTTCAGTCCGAGTTCGGCGGCGATCTGGCGAGATAGAATCATAGTCTCATGCTCACGGGCACGGGCCTCGTGGAATTTCTCGATGTCAGCCTCAGAGGCCTTTCGGAAAATCCGCTTCATCTCGGCATCGGGCGTCACGTTGGCTTTCTTCATCTGAATCCTCACCAGCGGACCGGTGAGCATCACCTGCCCGATGTCGTGACCGGGCGCGGCCTCTACGGCCACCCAGTCGCCTTTGCGCAGGCGGATATTGTCGGGGTTGCGGTAGAAGGCAGAGCGAGTGTTCTTGAAGAGCACCTGCACGATTTCCGTCTCCGGCTCCGGGGCGTAGTGTATCCCTTCCAGCCAGTCGGTGACATGGAGAGTCCCCCGGAGGTCGATTTTTTCATGTTTCATAGGAGCTGCCTCAGTGCTTACTTCGCGAAAGCCACGGCGCGGGTCTCACGAATGACGGTGATTTTCACCTGTCCCGGATAAGTCATCTCATCCTGGATTTTCTTGGCTATTTCGGCCGAGAGTTTTTCAGTCTCGTCGTCGGTAATCTTGTCGGCTCCCACGATGACACGCAGTTCGCGTCCGGCCTGGATGGCGTATGTCTTTATTACTCCCGGATAAGACAGGGCAAGCTGCTCGAGGTCGTTGAGACGCTTGATGTATGCCTCGACGATTTCACGCCGCACACCTGGACGTGCACCGGATATCGCGTCGCACACCTGAACGATCGGAGCCAGCAGCGATGTCATTTCCACCTCATCGTGATGGGCGCCGATGGCGTTGCAGATTTCCGGTTTTTCCTTATACTTTTCGGCCAGTTTCATGCCGAGCAGAGCGTGGGGGAGTTCCGGCTCGTCGTCGGGCACTTTGCCTATGTCATGCAGCAGACCGGCGCGGCGGGCCTTTTTGGGGTTCAGTCCGAGTTCGGAAGCCATTACGGCACATAGATTGGCTGTCTCGCGGGCATGCTGCAGCAGGTTCTGACCATAGGAAGAGCGATATTTCATCTTGCCCACCATGCGTATCAGTTCAGGGTGGAGCCCATGTATGCCGAGGTCGATAGCCGTGCGTTTGCCGGTCTCGATAATCTCTTCTTCCACCTGTCGGCGCACTTTGGCCACCACTTCCTCGATACGGGCCGGGTGTATGCGTCCGTCGACCACGAGCTGGTGCAGAGCCAGACGCGCTATCTCGCGGCGCACGGGGTCGAACCCGGAGAGTACGATGGCTTCCGGTGTGTCATCGACGATGATTTCAATCCCTGTGGCGGCTTCAAGGGCACGAATGTTGCGCCCTTCCCGACCGATGATGCGCCCTTTGATTTCATCGTTGTCGATGTGGAATACTGTCACAGAGTTCTCGATGGCAGTCTCAGTGGCCACACGCTGTATCGACTGTATTACGATTCGCTTGGCTTCTTTAGAGGCAGTGAGCTTTGCGTCGTCGATGATGTCGTTGATATAGCCGGCGGCCTGGGTTTTTGCCTCGTCTTTCAGCGACTCGACGAGTTTCTCTCGCGCCTCGTCGACCGAGAGGCCGGAGATGCGCTCAAGTTCGGTACGCGCTTCGCTCACCAGCTGCTCCAATTCGTTGTGTCGCGCCTCGATAGCGTGCTCTTTGGCATCGAGTACCGACGAGCGGGCATCGACTTCCTTCTTCCGGCGGTTGAGGTCGCCCTGCTGCTGGTTGAGCTGCATTTCGCGCTGCTTCGCACGGGCTTCGGCAGTCTGCACTTTTGCCAGACGCTGTGAAGCGTTGCGCTCTGCGTCAGCTTCGATTTTCAGCCCCTCCTCACGCGACTTGAGGATTGTCTTTTCTTTGATTACTTCCGCTTCGCGGTTGGCCTCGTCGATTATGACGTTAGCTCTTGAAAGTGCCTGCTTTTTGCTTAGCCATGAGGCTGTAAAGTAGCCTATGGCCAGCCCGGCAAGCACGCATATTATCCAGATTGCTATATCCATGATATGATTTCGGATGTTGGGGGTTATTAAATGATTTACATGAGTTTAAGGTTAATCATATGTCTGATGGCATCGGCACGCCGGTGTCAGTCCGGCTCTGCTCCCACTTGCCGGAGGGGGATGACGAAAACCGCGTGGAGACGCTCCGCTGCCGACGCGCTGAGGGCGCGTTGCGGCGGTCGGTTCCACACGGTGGCAGGGTGATGGGATAAAAAGGGCTGTAATGACAGAATTGCCGGCAATACGGCTATCCGGAGGAGGCTGGGTGCCGTGGGACCGGGAGAAAACTATTCAGTACGGTTCGCCTTCTGAATCCGGGAGAGAGGCCTGCGGCTGCTCCCCTTGTGCGAGACGGTCGAGGTCGTCGCTGATGGAATGCAGTTCGGCGGTCAGAGCGTCATAACGTCCCGAAAGCTCAAGAAAGAAGGAGGCGTACTGATAGGCTATCATGGCTATGAGTTCGGAAGGAGTTTTTCTCGGAAACTTCCGACGCCATTGTGAATAAAGGTCGTTGATGGCCTTTTCGCATTCGCGCACACTGTCCTGCTTGTCGTAGGGCACGGTGAGCATTATAAACTCGCCTGCTATGTTGATTTCAATCTTTACTGTATCCTTTTGAGTCGCCATTGTGTGGAAACCTGAGTGAGAAGAGAGGGAAACGGTATGTGATTCCGGTGTGGAGGAGGAGGGGGATGAAAGAGCGGGGAGAAAGAGTGTTATGTCTCATCGGCAGGGTCGTTTTTTACCAGATTGATCGCACTGTCCACCTTTCGAATCAGAGATGCCAGAAGATGGCGTGCTGTAAGGAGAGCCTCTGGTGAATCTGCCAGACGGTGGGAGAGAGTCAGATATTCAGCATCGAGGCGGGCCTTGTGCAGTTCGGCTTTGGTGTCGGCCAGTTCGGCTTTGGTGTCGGCCAGCTCTGTCTCAAGACTGCGGATGCGTGCTTCAGCGGCGTCTCGCTTTGCGGCGATGCCGCAGATTCTGCTGTGAATTTCAGCCAATATGGCAGCTGTCGGTGTCGGCATACGCTTACAAAGTTACGCATAATTTTCGATAATCAAAAATCAGCAGTTAAAAAAATCTGCACGCTGCCCGCGGAAATGTGCATATCGGGGCATAAGCGGGTGTGGCTGACGTGCCGGATAGAGGTGCGGATGTCAGTCAATAGGTCAGACAGGCAGCCGATATGGATGTCGGGACCGGGTTCAATACCAGTTGATGCCGTTGGTGGTAGACGACCGCTTGTCGTATTTCAGGTCTTTGAGCATCGACGAGTTGACGGCGATATGGAAATTATACGACTTGTAGGGGCCTACCGGCACAAACGATGCTGACATTGAGAAGCAGTGCAGGTCGCGGGTGATGGTGCAGTTCATGTAGGCTATCTTCTTGAGGTCGAAGTTGTAGGATGCCGACATGGAGAAGCTCCAGTTGGGCGTGGGGCGGATGTTGCCCGACAGTGACAGATTCTGAGTCCACTTCCCGTTGTATTCGAGCTTGTCGTAGTTGAAATCTCCGTATCCGTAATTGATGGAGTAGTTGACGGTCAGACTCCAGGGGCATTCCCAGGGGGTATAACCATCGGCATCGCTCTGCTGCTCCTCCTTGCGCGCGTTGGCGCGGCGCATTGCCACACGGTTTTTGAAATCATCCGGTTCTGAATTTCCGGCGAAAGCCTCTTCTTCGGTCATGTTGTCGGAGTCGGAGGCATCAGAATCGTCGCCTTCTTTTTTGGCGGGATCTTTTTTACATTTGAAGGTGGCATTGTTGAAGGTGTAGGAGAATGAAGTGCCTGTGGAGGCGAGGCGCACCCATCCCTTTCCGGCTTTCCAGCGGGGGATATTGACGCGCACCGGGGTGCCCGAGGCCGTAAGGCGATAGGTATATGGGTCCCAGTTGGCGTTGAGGTTGAGGTTGAAGTTTTTTACAAGGCGGAGCATAATCGATGTGGTGACGTTGCTCCAGTTCATCGAGTCGGCGGCGAAGTTGTAGCTCTGGCCGATTGTGAAGTTCTCGATGAGCGATATTTTCTTTACTCCGGTGCTGTCGGCATCTGATTTCACCTTCATTTCCAGATTGTTGGCCAGGTTGACGCTGATTACTCCCGATTTTCCTGCCGATGGTGCGCCAAAGAGGGTGTGCTGGAAGTAGTTGTAGCGTCGGTTCTGCCGCACACCTTGCGCGTCGGTATACTGGTAATTTCCATAGATTCCCCATCCGGGAGCGGAGAAGTCGGGTGCGGCTGACAGCGACACGGTGGGGGTGAGCACATGGCGTATCATCTGGACCTTGTCGCCAAGGAATTTCAGAGGCTGATAGAAACCGTAGATTTTAGTGTCAAAGCTGAGCGAGGCGTTGAAGTCGAATACGTTGTAGAATGAGTAGAGCGTATCGCATACCTCGGCATTGGCATTCGGGTCCCACTGGCGTCGGATCTTGGAGGTGTACATTCGGTCGTTGAGCGTAATCTGCGGTGAGACGTTGATGTACTTGAACAGCGAGAAAGTGGCCGAAATCGGCATATAGTGCTTGAATCCGTTGCGCCAGTCTTTTATCAGGTTTTTTTTGAAGAACTGGTTCTGCTGTGCTGTCAGCGAGTTCTGGAACTGTCCGGTGTATGAGAGTCGTATTTTTTCATACCATCGTTCGCCTCCGACACTCTTTTTCCGTTTGAACGGGTTGGTCTGTGCCAGAGTGACTGTCAGGTTGGGGAAGCTGACAGATAGCGTGGAGTCTTGAGTGCGCTGCGACACTGCCATATTTGCCGACATGCTCCACTTTGAGCCGGGGAATCGGTAGGTGAGGTTGACTGTGGAGGATTTTGTATTCTCAGTGAAGGAGTTGTTGTAATATGAGTTGAGGTCGTTGCGCGTGTAGCCGGATGTCGTGAAGTTGACCGAGGCCGAGAAGTTGAGGTTCGGGTTGGCCTTGGTGTCCATCGTGTGGCTCCAGATTACCTGGAAGTTGTTCTGCTTCGAATAGTCGGGCATACCCTTGTCGCCATAGATTGTAGTGATATAGGATATGTCGAACGAGCCGCTGAACTTGTAGCGCTTCCTATAGGATGAGTGCCCGGACAGCCCCCATGATCCCTTGGTGTAGATTTCGCCGCGCAGCGCGAGGTCGACGTAGTCGGAGATGGCGAAGTAGTAGCCGCCGTCACGCATATAGAATCCGCGGTTGTAATCTTCACCGAAAGAGGGGAATATTATGCCGCTTGAATAGTCTTTGGAGAATGGGAAGTAGCCGAACGGAAGAGCCAGCGGCAGCGGCACATCAGCCAGCACCATATATGCCGGACCTGTGACCACATCCTTTTTCGGGCGCATTTTCCCTCGCGTGATGTTGAAGTAGAAGTGTGGATGCTCGTGATTGTCGCAGGTGGTGTATTTACCGTTTTCGAGGAAGAAAGAGCCGTCGGCATTTTTCTTGGTCACGGCGCTTTGCAGATATCCCTCTCCCTGCTCGGTGATGACGTTGGAGATGTAGCCTCGCTCAGACTTGAAGTTATACCGCATCCCCTCGGATTCATAGGTTGTGCCTCCCTCGGAGAAGATGGGGTTGCCGCTGATGGCCCCTGTAGAATCGGGCATACCTGTCGCGGCTACAGTGGCAGAATCGAGAAACATCTGGATTTTTGCAGAGTTGAGCTTGAATTTCTCGTATTCCACCTGGCCGTCGCCATATAGGAATGCATTGTCCTGGCCGATGAGCAGCATTGAGTCTTTTGCCGAGAAGGTGACGGCCCCGGACAGATCAGAGTTGTTGGGGTCGAGGTTGATGCGCGACATGCGCATTCTGTCGGCCGGAATGCCGGCGCCTGAATCGCGCCGGGCCGTGAGGCGCGTGGAGTCGGCTGAGGCATGGGGTAGGGAGTCGGCGGTGTAGGGGATCGGTGAGCCGGTGCTGTCGGCAATAAGCGGTATATGCGCGACGGTGTCGGACATCGCGCGGGAGTCGGCATCGGGCAGCATCGGAGGCACTGTGTCGGCATGTGTGAAGCCTTCCCATCCGCCACGGTTGGTGGATACCTTGCGTGGGGATGTGCCCGGAGTGGCCGTGGCCAGAGCCACGACCCCCGATATCATAAGGTATGGGATCAGTCGCTTCACGATTTTTTCGGTATCAGGAAAGTAATGCCTTGAGCCCACTGCCGTGTCGGCAAAAAGGCGAATTTCATGCAAAGTTAGCAAAAAAAACGCTAAGTGTGCAATGCAGTCGGCATCACTATGCCGGATAATCGGCAGTGCGGTGCTGCCTTCAGCGATGGCCTGGCTGTGGGGTGAATGTTGTAATTGTTTGATTTATAGCGAGTATTATCCAAGCATTTTGTGCAGTTCAAGGAATCTGCGGAGAGGTGCGGCTCCGTGTCTCTCCATATCTTTTAACACTTCATCAAGCGTCTTTCGTCGCATAAGCGAGGCCGGATTTTTGGAATAGAACTTATCGGCATAGCAGATTATCTTCTCTTCGGGTGATATCGGGAGCATGTCGCGTTCGGGTAGCGGAAGGGCATTGTCGGCAATCTCTTCGGCAGTGATTCCGGATCCGGTGTGCCGTTCGCAGACGAGAGCGTGTCGCAGCAGTCCGGCTTCAGCCAGGATGCGGGCGCCCTCGATGCCGTGACAGATGTATGGGAGTTGGCCGTGGCAGTGTATGGACGGGGCATTGCAGGCAACGATTCCGATGTCGTGGAGCATAGCGGCATCTTCGATAAACTGAGAGTCGGCTCCAAGTTCCGGATGTCGTGCGTTTATCTCAAGAGCAAGGTCTGCCACTGCACGCGAGTGGGTATAGAGCAGGTCATGGAGTGCCGGGTCGGCGGGGTAGAATCTGTTGATATCCATATCTTGAGGTGTGGAATGATAGTGAAGGAGGATGATTCCGATGTATTTCAAATGTAAATAGCTACCCCGGCATTACTGGCCGGGATAGCTACTATAGATTGTTCAGGCGGAAGGGCGGCTGGTCAGTTCTCGCTTTCGATGATTTCGCACCAACCGTGAGTGTCAGGTTCTTCGCCATACTGGATGCCGCGGAGCTTGTCGTAGAGAGCCTTGGTCATCTTTCCGGCTACACCGGGTTCGCCGAATGTGTAGACCTTGCCTGTCTCCAAATCATCGATCTGCCCGATGGGAGAGCATACGGCAGCTGTGCCACAGGCGGAGCATTCTTCAAATGATTCGAGTTCGTCGATAGTGATCGGCCGGCGCTCGACGGTCATGCCCAGGTCGGTGGCGAGCTGTGTTAGAGATTTGTTGGTAATAGAGGGGAGCACAGTCTCGGAGTTGGGAGTGATGTAGGTGTTGTCCTTGATACCGAAGAAGTTGGCTGCACCGCACTCATCGAGATATTTTTTCTCTTTCGGGTCGAGGTATAGCATCACAGAGTAGCCGTTGTGGTGGGCCTTTTCTCCTGCCACAAGAGAAGCAGCGTAGTTGCCGCCGATTTTGATGGCGCCAGTTCCTTTGGGAGCCACGCGGTCATATTCTCTCGACATACAGACCTTAATCGGATTGAATCCATTCTTGAAGTATGGTCCGACGGGAGTGACGAGCATTATCACCATATATTCGGTGGCGGGGCTTACACCAACGAGAGGAGATATGCCGATTTCCAGCGGACGAATGTAGAGAGATGCGCCTGTGCCATAGGGAGGGATGAAACGTTCGTTGAGTTTCACCACTTTACGCACCATTTCGCAGAAAAGCTCTACGGGCATCGGCTGCATGGCGATTCCTTCGGCCGAGCTGATGAATCGCTTGGCGTTCTCTTCCATGCGGAACACTCTGACCTTGCCGTCTTTGCCGCGGAAGGCCTTCAGACCCTCAAACGATTCCTGACCGTAGTGCAGACAGGAAGCTGCGATATGCAGGGGCACGTATTCGGAGTCAGTAACTTCAATCGGACCCCATTTGCCGTCCTTGAATGTGCAGCGCACATTGTAGTCGGTCTTCGTGTAGGAGAAGGAGAGCTTCGCCCAGTCGAGATTTGTTTCTTTCATGTCAGTGTCGGTAACTAAGATTTATGTTAGATCATATAATCTGTTTTGTCATGTTGGCAGAGGAGAGGGTAGATGGTGGGAGAGGTGTTTGCTCAGAGGGCTACTTTGCAGGTGAGGTCGCCGATTCGGATTATGTATATGCCGTGAGCCTGGACGGTCAGGCGTGAGGTGCCTGCCGGAAGACTGTCGCGGCTTACGATTTGTCCGAGAATTGTGTAGACTTTAATCTGTACCGGACGCGAGGCACTGACCTCGATTATTCCCCGGGCGGTGCGTATTTCTGTGTCGGAGTCGGCTGCCGCCGACTTCACATCGGGGTGCCCGCTTTTTACCTGCTCCCATTTCGGCGATGCCGCTGAAGCGGCGTACGGCGATGCCGCGAGGAATGCAAGCATCAGAATTATGCAGCGGAATCCGCGGGTAATCAGTCGGTTGATATGGAAACGGCGGGTCGTCATACCTTAGTAGTCACTTTTCGATGTAAAGGTAATATAAAATAATGCCACTTCAAAATAAAATCGGCCGAAAATGTTAATTGGCACACGATTTTTCAAAAAATCTTAAGAGAGGAGTGGGCGGCTGACTTACATAAAGGCTCCCTCCGCCGTCGTGGCGCAGGGAGCCTTGTGATGGTGTAGGAGATGAGAGGGGTCATTTCTGTGCGGTGCTGTCGGCTATGGGAGTTACGGTCTCCACTACGGTATGCTGCACATTGATCACGGCTGAATCCGGGCTGATTGAATCGACACTCATCTGGGTCTGTTCAGCTACATTTACGTCTACTGAGTCTGTCAGTGAGTCAGTGGTTTGGGAATCTTTGTTGCTGCAGGCGACCAGACCGAGCATTGCGATGGAGGCTGCGCAGATCATGAATCTTTTCATAACGTCTGTAAAATTAATAAATTAGCTATACTTACGTGATTTGCGGCAGTGGGAATCGTCCGCTGCCGGCGCTCCGCAAATGCCACGCGCCCCCTGCCGGGTGACAGGGGGCGCGATATATCCCGGAGTCGCTGTTATAACACTGCGGCTTGCTGAAAGGTTCGTGGCGGCATATGTTAAATTGCGGCATCGGTGCGGAGGGGATGGCCGGCGCGGCGTCGGTCATTTGAGGATTGCGGAGTTGACGGCGCCGGAGGTCTGCAGCTCGTTGTTGCGGTCTACGAGTTTGCCGTATGGCAGCGTGTAGGAGAGGGTGAGACGCAGGAAGCGAGAGTAGTTGTTGCTGGCATTCCATGAATATACCGAATAGTGTTCGGAATTTAAACTGGAATACTGGCGTCCGTTGCCGAACCATCCGCCGAACAGCAGGTCGGCCTTGAAGTTGCGCAGCGAATAGGATGCGGCTACTCCATATGTGCTCTTGTTCCAGAAAATCTGACCGTTGTTGCCGAGTCCTGAATACTTCTGGGGAGAATTGTAGTAGAGTGTCAGAGCGACGTTTCCGATGAAATAGTTGGCGGAAAGGTTACAGGATACGTAGTTGAATGACTGTGCGTCGATCCCTGTGAATCCGGTATGGTTGAACTTTACACCGGCCTGAAGGTTCAGGCTGTTGTTGAATAATTTGACCGTTCCGGTCAGCTGGGCATCGTAGCAGTGGAGCGTGCCGCTGTTGACGGTACGGCCTACCAGACCGTCATACCCCGGCATGACGAGAAACTCATATGCCGTGCGCCGCGGATTCCCTACATAGGAGAGGTTGGCGTAAAAACTCAGCCAGTTGGTAGGGATGTATGCATAATTGGCAAAAACGGATGCGAACAGAATGTTCTTAATGTCGGGATTACCCGTATGCCACATCAACTCGCTGGTCTGTACGATTGCTGTGTTGGATACCGAGGGTTCGGGATGCGAGTTGCCCCACCATGCCGATACATCGGCAGAGTTGCTTTGGTTGATGCGGTATTGAAGCTGGAATCCGAGGCGGGGATTCCAGCTGCTGAGGATCGTCTCACCGTTAAGACGTCCTTTGGAATAGGATACGCCGGCCCGCGAATACAGGTTGAGTCCGCAGTCCCAGTATTTCATGTATTCCAGAAACAGCAGATTTTCGGATGATAGCAGATCCTGACGTCCGCTATAGGCGGTGCCGTAGTAATCAGTGTTGTAAATCGAATTGGATGTCGCGAACATTGCCCGGAGTGTATTGTTACGAGGGAAGTTCCTGGAGTAGTACAGTGTGACTTCGGGTGAATACGCATGCTCTTTGTTATAATTGTTGATTGGAGCTTCATCACCCAACTGATAGAATGAGCTGCTGCGAAGTCCGGAATAGCAGAAGCTCCAGTCAATCAACAGGGATTGCAGACCGTTAAAGTTGAAAAAGTAATTGCCTCTGACAGTAGGGGAGAGATTCTGACTGTAGCTGCCTGACGATGATTCCGCCGGTGGTAGGATATCATCGGAGAATGTCACTTCCGAGCGGGTCGTGGAAGTAGGATTTGCGTTGCGTGAGAATGAAAGGATATGTATTATCCGGGTGTTCTGTTTCGCCCACATGGCCCTGACCGATGCCCACTGTGAGTTGCTTTTAAGGAGCTGGTCATCGGGAGTGTAGGAGATGCGTGTAAGCCGGTCGATATGGCGGTCTCCGAAATTGAAATTCCGGAAAGTCTCTTCAGTGTAGGCTTCTGTCAGATTGTCGTGCATTATGGATGACGAGGCATTTGCGTCAATAGTCCAGTTCTTGACCGTAAATTTCGAGTATAATGTACCGGAAAGCAGGTCAGAGGCCAATGTCAGTCCCTGCACATCGAGTTTTGTATATCCACCCCATTCATATTTGCGCATGATGTAGTTTACCACATGCTCACTCCCGTTAAAGCGCGGGTCGGATGGATAGTCGAGTACCTCCACACTTAACACATCTTCCGGACGGAGTCCGCTCAGGTCTTGTGCGGAAGCGGGTATGTAGTCAATGAAGAATGCTACTGCCGCACCGGCACGCGTAGTGACGCTGCCGCCAAGCGGTGAAATGTTCAGTTGCGGGATCTGCATGTACTGCAACAGGGATGTCGCATCGCGTGCCATCTTTTTGGTCTGCTTGGCAGGGGTATATTCCACACCGTTCTTCACTACGCGCTGCGTGCGCCCCTCCACCACGAACTCATCGAGGTCGGTGACCGTCTGATCGGCAGTTTCTTCTTCTGTGGATTCTGATGCCGGCTGGCTGCTGTGCTCCTCCTGAGGGGAAGGGATAGCGGCGGAAGCCGCATACGCCTGTGGAATGCAGAGTGCCAGTGGAGCGATGATCAATGGAGAGATGAAGGTGTGTAGAGGTTTCTTCATAAGATGACGGTTAAGAGCGGATAGGTCGGGTTCGACTTTATTGCAGCAGGTCAGTTGACTTGATTGCCATCCGCTTGGTGAAAGAATAAGAATGTGATACCCGATAAGGCATGCGGCTCCGTCAGTCCTCTTTGATTCCTACGATTCGCGTCAGACACTTTTCAAGGATCGCTTGCTTAAGATTCTCGGGATT
>DKWX01000040.1 GCA_002491945.1 Porphyromonadaceae bacterium UBA7141 | reverse complement strand
TTTTAACGAACTATTGATTATTGGATTCAAGTTATCGTGGTTGATATTTCGCGCTACATCCGGCCTCTTATTTACTGCCGGATGCCTCTCCGCGTCAGGCAGGCAGTAAGTCTATCAATCGGTCAATTTCTTCTTTCGTGCGCTTTTCAGTGACCGCAAACTCTACAAGCCCATCTCCGAGATCCAGGCCACCCATTATGCCATTATCAAGCAGACGTGAATTAAGAGCCTTGACATCAAGCGAGGTCTTCATCACGAACTCCTTGAGGAAAGGTTTGCCCAGGAAGGCCGGCTCGAATTTGCCGGTCGCCACGAGACGGTCATAAAGATAATGCGCTCCATCGCAGCTGAGACGATTGACATCTACCATACCTTCCTTACCCATCAGCGCCACATATATTGTGGCATACAGAGCCATAAGCGACTGATTGGAACATATATTACTGGTGGCCTTCTCTCGGCGAATATGCTGTTCGCGGGCCTGAAGTGTCAGTACAAACGCCCGCTTGCCGTCAGCATCTTTTGTAGCTCCCACTACACGACCGGGCATCTTGCGCAGCATCCCTTTCCCACAGGATATAAATCCGAGATAAGGACCTCCGAACGACATAGGCATTCCAAGTGTCTGGCCATCGCCGCAAGCCACATCCGCACCCCATTCCGCTGGTGTGCGAAGCACAGCCAGTGCCGACGGATCCGAATACACGGCCATATATCCCTTAGCCGCATGAATGGCATCTGCCCAACCCGTATAGTCTTCTATGATACCATATTTATTGGGAGTAGGCACAATCACGCCTGCCACATCGCCCTTCTCGACTTCCGCCATGATAGCTGCAAAGTCGGATACTCCATCCTTATCCGGCACCACAGTCACCTCAACACCATGGAATTTGCCATACGTACGCACTACGCGTATCACCTGGTCGAGAAGTGTTGCCGAAAGCACAACCCTATTCTTTTTCTTGGCAGAGGCCACCATCATGAACATCGCTTCTGCAGCTGCAGTCGCACCGTCATACATAGAGGCATTCGTTGCCTCCATACCGGTAAGTTCGCTGATTATGCTCTGATATTCGAATATATATGTGAGCGTCCCCTGTGATATTTCAGGCTGATAGGGCGTATATGCAGTGTAGAACTCACTGCGTCCAAGAAGATGCGCCACAACCGAAGGACAGTAATGGTCATATACACCTCTGCCGCCGAACACAGTGAGACGGCGATTCTTCTCACCGAGACGCTCAAAGTGCTTGCGCAACTCTATCTCCGACATAGCCGATGGAATCTCGTAATCCTCGCGGAAGATCACTTCCTGAGGCACATCTGCATATAGGTCATCGATTGTATCCACACCGATTTTATCAAGCATCCTGCGGATGTCGGCATCGGTGTGGGGCATGAATTTATTGCTCATTTATTTATATGGCTTCTAAAAGATTCTTGATTATGCGACAAGCGCCAATATACCTGCCGGAATCCTCAAATCTGGCAGGTTATTGGCGTCAGTCATTTCTCATGCTGAGATTTTACTCCTCGCAGATTGCGGCATATGCCTTTGCATCAAGCAGCTTTTCAATCTCAGAGACATCACTTACCTTTACTTTCATAATCCAGTTGGCAAATGCATCCTCATTCAGCAGCTCGGGGCTATCTTCAAGTTCTTCGTTGATTTCCAAAACTTCGCCGCTGACGGGTGATATAAGATCACTGGCAGCCTTTACCGACTCGACAGCACCGAACTCCTCGCCTGCTGTGACTTCATCTCCTGCCTCCGGCATATCCACATATACGATATTGCCAAGCGCATGCTGCGCGTAATCAGTGATGCCTACTGTGGCGATGCCATCTTCAAGTTTCACCCACTCGTGTGAATCCGCATAGCGGAGATTCTCAAGTATCTTGCTCATGTGTTTTATGATATAGTTTAAATGTTATTTCTTATAGTTCTTGTCGTAGAAGCGCTTCTTCACGACTTTGCCCGGGAAGGTCTTCTTGCGGATCTGAACCTCTACCGATGTGCCGAGCTTGTCATAAGGCTTGTCAATCATTGCCATTGCAACGCTTTTCCCAGTAGAGATTGACTTGTATCCAGTCGTAATCTCTCCTACTTTCCGGCCATCTACGAGCACTGGATATCCATGACGAGGCACAGCCGAACCTTCCAGTTCCACTCCGACGATGCGACGTCTGACACCCTCGGCTTTCTGGGTGGCCAAAGCTTCTTTGCCGATAAATCCAGGCTTGTCGAGTTTTACAAACATACTCAGACTGGCCTCGATAGGGGTAATATCATCGGCAAGTTCATCGCCATAAAGAGGAAGACCCACCTCAAAACGCAGAGTGTCGCGGCAGCCGAGTCCACAGGGCTGCACACCGGCCTCCATAAGTATATCCCAGACACGACGTATGTAATCGTGACTTCCGTAGATTTCGAATCCATCCTCTCCAGTGTAACCTGTACGACTGACGATAATCTCCTCTCCGTCCACTTCGAAAGTCTTGAAATTATAGAATGCGATATCTTTACATGTTATTCCAAGCACACGTTCTACCGTTTCTTCCGCCTTGGGTCCCTGCACAGCCACCTCTCCATATTTTGGAGATTCATCCTCTACAGTGCAATCGAATCCTTCGGCATTTTTCTTTATCCATGCCACATCCTTGTCGATGTTGGCGGCATTGATTACCAGGAAGTATTCCTGATCATTCACCTTGTATACAAGAAGGTCATCCACGGTGCCGCCGTTCTCATAGCACATCATTCCATAAAAAATCTGGCCATCAGGAGCGCCTGTCACATCATTCACAAAGATATGACTCACAAAATCATATGCCTGAGGTCCCTTCACTCTCACCTCTCCCATATGACTGACATCGAATACTCCCACTTCATGGCGCACCGCATTATGCTCCTGTGTGATTCCGTCATACTGTATCGGCATATCAAAGCCTCCGAAAGGCGACATCAACGCGCCCTGCTTTACATGGCGGTCATGCAGACATGTCTTGATTAGGGTCTCTTCCATTTCTCGTGTCTGATTTAAGTTGTGTTTGTCGTTTTATGTCCGCGCATAGACATTTGTTTAATTCTGTCTTCCGCCGCAGACGTTAGAAATAAGGTCAACAATCTTCCAGTGATATCCTGTCGGATTTCTCCGGATGACTCTTCAGGACTCAAAATTAACCAAAGGTTGGCTAACCGCCAAATTATTTTAGTAATTTTGCAACAGCTTTTAGACTTTATACCTAAGAAATATGGGAGCAACCCTATATCTGGCCCGTCGGCTGTCGTTGTCATCGGGTGGAAAGAAATCATCACCAGCTGTCCGTGTGGCTATCACAGCTGTCGCAATGTCCGTAATCGTAATGATGTGGGCAGTGGCCGTCGTCACCGGATTCAAGACTGAAATCTCAACTAAAGTGTCCGGCTTCAATTCACACCTTTCAATATCTCCGGACCTTGATTCTAACGATAGTAATGGCGATGCTGCCTCCGGCGCCGTCATGACTCTAACCCCTACTCTTAAGTCGATGCTTGATGACGTTCCATACATTACTGATTATGCTCTGCAGGTCAGTATCCCCGCCATATTCAAGACCAACGACGATTTTAAAGGGATATATCTTAAATCTCTTTCCGGATCCGCACTCCGAAGATTCATAGAGTCTTCGATTATTGAAGGAAGGATTCCCGACTATAACGTTGATTCCTGCCGCAATCATATTGCCGTAAGCCGGAAGGCGGCTGACCAGCTCGGACTGCATCCAGGTGATGTCATTGACACATATTTTATTTCCGATGCTATCCGCGCACGCCGACTGAAGGTAGCCGCTGTTTTTGACTCTCACTTCGATGCATTCGACGACTCATTCGCATATTCATCTCTTTCTCTCATTCAGGAACTGGGGAATCTCTCACCCAATCAAGGCACATCTCTCGCCCTTACTACAGATGACTTCGACAATGTGACTCTCTATGCAGCCGACCTGCAACGTCATCTCTTCAAAGCCTATGCAGACCAGACCATCTATCGTCCTTATGCCGTAACATCCGCCCGGCAATCCGGGGCCGCCTACTTCCAATGGCTTTCACTGCTTGACATGAATGTCATCGTCGTATTGATATTGATGACAGTAGTGGCAACTATTACTCTGATCAGCGGCATGCTGATCCTTATGGTAGATAAGATTCGCTTCATAGCGCTTATCGGTGCCCTTGGGGCCTCCCGCCGACAGATAAGCCGGATATTTATGCTCATGGCGGCGCGAATAGCCATATATGGGCTTATCATCGGCGACATAACGGGCATATCCCTGCTGATCCTACAGGCAAAATCGCATTTCATTCCGCTTGACCCCGACTCCTATTATATTGATTTCGTTCCGGTCGAGATATCAATTCCGGCTATCCTGATTATGAATATCTGTGTACTCGCAATAATATTTATATCGCTTGCCATTCCATCACGATTCGCAGGCAAGGCAGCCCCGGCACGCACACTCGCCAGCGAATGACAACAGAGTTGGCATAATTTTTGTTTTAATATTTGTAGTTGCTTCTATCAGGGCGCAATCCCCTCTGTAGGGACAAAAGCCCTGGATGCAACATCTATCATAAAATATAAAAACAGAAATCATAACTATGGCTAATGGTAAAATCGGGGTGACCACCGAGAATATCTTCCCCGTAATCAAAAAGTTTCTCTATAGCGACAATGAGATTTTTCTACGCGAACTTGTAAGCAACGCTGTCGATGCCTCCAGGAAATTACAGACACTCGCCTCTTTCGGCGACTTCAAAGGCGATATGGGCGAACTCAAAGTATCCGTAAGCGTCGACAAAGAAAACGGCACCATTACAGTCTCCGACCATGGAATCGGCATGGATGATTCCGATATCGAGAAATACATCAATCAGATTGCATTCTCCGGAGCCGAAGAATTCCTTGAGAAATACAAAGATACCGCCAATTCCATCATCGGACATTTTGGACTCGGTTTCTATTCAGCCTTCATGGTAGCTGACAAGGTAGTGATCCGATCGCTATCCTACAAGGATGGAGCCAAGGCTGTGGAATGGAGTTGTGACGGCTCGCCGGAATATGAAATGCACCATATCGAGAAGGCTGAGCGTGGCACTGAGATTATTCTTCACATTGACTCTGATTCAAAAGAATATCTTGAGAAAGACCGCATAATCGCACTGCTTAAAAAATACTGTCGATTCCTCCCCATACCTGTCGTATGCGGTAAAAAACAGGAATGGAAAGACGGATCATACATCGATACTGATGAAGATAATGTGGTAAATGCCACCGAACCACTCTGGACCCGCCGCCCAGCAGAGTTGAACGACGACGACTATCTCAGATTTTATCGCGAACTAATGCCCGGACGTGAAGACCCATTGTTCTGGATTCACCTCAACGTCGACTATCCCTTCACACTGACGGGCATACTTTACTTCCCTAAAGTCAACAGCAACATTGACCTCCAGCGAAACCGAATACAGCTATATTGCAATCAGGTATACGTCACTGATCAGGTAGAAGGTGTGGTTCCTGAGTTTATGACAATAATGCAGGGAGTCATCGACTCTCCCGATATCCCGCTCAACGTCTCGCGAAGTTACCTGCAGGCTGACCGCCAGGTCAAAAAAATATCATCATATATTTCAAAAAAGGTAGCAGAGAAACTGGAACGCCTCTTCAACAATGACCGCCCGGAATTTGAGAAAAAATGGGATGACATCCGCATATTCATCGAATACGGCATGCTCACCGATGAGAAATTCTTTGAATCTGCCCGCAAGTTCTTCCTCCTCAAAAACACCGCAGGGAAATACTTCTCACTCGAAGAATACCGCAGTCTGACAGAACCCACCCAGACTGACAAGGATTCTACAGTCATCTACCTCTACACCACTGACTCCACGGCCCAGTTCGCTTATATTCGCAGAGCCGAGGAAAAAGGATATGATGTACTGGTCATGGATGGCGAACTTGATGGCCACCTCATGTCGCTTATAGAATCAAAGGAAGAGAAGATACGCTTCGTGAGAGTTGACTCCGACATACCGGAACATCTGATTCACAAGAGCGATGAGACAGCATCAACTCTTTCTGCTGAAGAATCAGACATACTTACTGGCATATTTTCCGCAAGTCTGCCTAAAGAAAACGGCACGAATTATATCGTGGCCCTTGAGTCTGTCAATGAAAAAGGAGCTCCGGCCACACTTACTCAGGATGAGTTCATGCGCCGCATGAAGAGAATGGCGGAGCAACAGCCCGGTATGTCTTTTGGTTCTCAATTACCTGACAGCTTTCAGCTTGTAGTCAACACTGACTCCGCTGCAATCCGTCAGATTCTCAAATCTGCCGATGAGGCTATCGGAAATGAAATACGTCCGATTCTGAGTGAAATTTCGTCTGCCAATGACGAGCTTGCCAAAGCGAAGGCACCCGATGCATCAGATGAACTCAAAGCCAGCGCAAGCGGCATTGAATCTCAAATCGCCGACCTGCGTGAACGCCAGTCCCGAATAATCTCACGCTATGCTGACTCTCAGCCCTCAATACGTCAGATTGTCGACCTTGCGCTCCTGCAAGCCGGCAAGCTCAATGGACAGGCTCTGAGCGAATTCATTGACCGTTCATATTCCATGCTCTGAGTCTGAGACCAATCATAAAGGCCATAACCTAAGCATTTACGCCCGGACGGCCTGAAAATAATACGCCCTCCGGCTGCCTGATACTTATACAGCAGCTGCCGGAGGGCGCTATATGTCACGACCATTGCCGGGATTACCCGACCTCAGCCAGTATCTGAGGATTGATTACTCTTCTTCTGCCGAAGCCTTATCAGTATTTTCTTCGGCAAATTTCACCATGCCGGCACCTATAAGGATATTGTACCAGCTGAAGAGCTTCTTGATGTCCGAAGGATAGACACGCTCCCGATCGAAGTCGACGAGAATCTCACCAAACTTATCACGGAGGCCATCATTATCCATTGCCTTGACATCAATCTTCTCGCCACTCATATTCTCATACACCAGATCAAGTATCTCACCAAGGGGCTTATCCTCCCCCTCTGTATACATTGCGATGTCGCCAAGCGAAACCACCTTGTCGCGGGCATGCACCGGCATACGCTTTTTCGATACTATATCCTCGACGAGAAGCATACGGTTGCCCTGAGAAATGATTTTGAAAAGTCCCGGCTTACCGGTAATCGAAAGTACTGTACGTAACATTGGTATTGTGTTTTATATTAAATTTTTCTTTTAAGTAAGTCTTCAAATCCAATTTGAAGACACCCCCTTATCCGCCCCTCCTTTTAAACCATCCAACAGATGAGTAATCTGTTGTAATAGCGAATGCTGGCCATCGTTATATATCTCAACAGTCTTGCCGCGATACCTTTTAAGCAATTCCTCCTCCTGCTTCTGACTTTTAACTCTGGCACTGAAAGCATCCTGCGTACAGTTGTCGCGCTGCGTCACACGCTCCTGCCTACGACTCAATGGAGCCTCCACAAGCCATATCGCATCACACATGTCTGCAAGGCCGCTTTCGGCAAGTACGGCCGCCTCAACAAACATAAGCCCGCGGACATGCTCCCCATGAAGTGCCACATCACGCCGCACCTCGCTATGCACGATTGAATTGAGGATTCGGCGCTTTTCCTCATTGGCAAATACGATAGACGCAAGAAGTCTGCGGTCTGGCACTGAGACACCATCTGTCACTTCTGTTGAAATCTCATCACGTATGCGGCATTTTATGCCGGAATCCGATTCCATGAGCAGTCTGGCGCATACATCGCAATCATACACCTCATAACCAGTAAGGCGCAATACCCGCGACACCACACTCTTCCCGCTTCCGATGCCTCCGCAGATACCGATCAGCTTAAATGCCATAAGTCTCAAATTAAATTTAAGTAAGTAAAGTCGTTTGACCGACTCCACTGCAGGAATAAATGTAGACTGAGAAGCAAGTGTTCAAATTTATACAATATGACCGCTTATTTTTAGTCGATTCCGATGTGGAGTTTACTTTTAATTGCGCACCAGTGTATATTCCACACTATCAGTAAGCAAATGCATATTCAACAATGCGGAATTATGATGCGTAAGACGCACAGGCAGTTTACGCGGATTTTTATCCAAATCAAGATAATCCACCGCGACACCTGTTTTATCGACACTCGCTGCATCAAACTTACTCATCGGCACATAATACTCCACCTGCACCTTTGATGGGAACAGAAGTAAATCCATTCCTTCCGGCAGATGATGCACAGCGACATTCACTGACGCCTGCTTTCTTACCAACGGATCCACTTCGACTGCCACTTTTACAGTCGATGGTTCAAAACGCGCATTGGCCATGCCGCGCAGACGCACAGGAACTTCTGTATTCTCCTCCAGATTATGACGCGAGAAATGCTCCGTATAGACTCTCGTGATGGTATCAAGCACATTGCGTGTGCCGTAAACCACCACTCCCGCCGGACTGGCTACAGGATTGCCCATGATAATTTTTCCGGTAGCAGGAGTAAGATCTGCCGAGACCTCGACCGGTACCCGCTTACCGGGCAATGTGGTATACATCAACGATAACGAGTCGACCGATGTCGACAAAAGACTTGCCGACGCTCCAAACACACTCTTCAACGCCGCTGTGAGTTCGCTGCGGCGCACCACGAAGCGCCCGTCTCCACTGAAATCCGCAAAGTTAATATTAACCGTAGCATCGCCAAACACCCCATTGCGCCAAAGATTGGCACCTTGGTCGCGCACCATGACATGAATTTTCTCAGGAGGCAGATTGATAAACGTCACCGAATCGGGAACGTTGTAAAGATTCACCTTAACCTCAAAATTATCCTGCACACTGTCGTTGAGAGCCATGATAAACCAGAATAGCGCAGCTATGGCCACAAAAACAAGATACGTCAGAGTTTTTTTAAATCCCGTAGACGCCTGCATGGTTTTCCAACCAGTCTTTATTTTTTCTTTATCTACCATATCTGCGCTATTATGATTAAGAGCTAATCCGCTTCTGTAGCTTTACTTCTTCTCAGCTGCGGTATTCTCCACTACAGGATACACCTGATCGCGGCTCACCTTGATATCAACCCCCTTGGAGATTTCTATCATCATCGTCCCTGCGGCTTCGTTGATGCTGGCGATTGTCCCATATATTCCACCCGCCGTTATCACCTTATCGCCCTTCTGCATAGCCTCTCTGGCTTTCTTTATCTCTTTCTGTTTCTTTGACTGAGGTCGAATCATAAAGAAGTAGAACACTACTACCATCGCCACAATCATGAGCATCCCGCTCCATGAGCTGCCACTGCCTTCGGCTGACTGCAACAGAATTGTCTGTAAATTCATTGATTTGTTTCTATTGATTTGTTATTATATTTTTCCTGTAAAGCCCCTTATGCCTGGAAACATGCACCTTCTTATCTGGCCATTGAATCCGGACACAACGATGTCATTACTCAAGACTCTTTACCAACACACCGTTTTCTTTCAGCTTTTTGAGCACAGCTGCAAGCACTCCATGCACGAACTGCGGACTCTTGCGCGTACTGTAGCTCTTTGCTATCTCTACATATTCATTGATGCTCACAGTAAGTGGAATCTTAGGGAAGTTCAGTATCTCGGCCAAAGCTGTCATCATTATCACGACATCCATATATGCCATACGGTCAGCCTCCCATACTTTAGTGTCAAGCGCCGCATTAATATACTCACGGTATGTCTCATGGTTCTCGATTACAGCATCAACAAGCAGCCGTCCGAACATCGCATCCTCCTCATCCTTATACGTAGCCATAATTCCGGCAAACGATTTCTTCTCGGCAATACGCTTTACGGTCTTTATCACAAATGTGCCGATTGTATCCAAATCGTCATTCCAAAATACCGACTTATCCTCAAGGGCCTCGAGGAAATACTCGTTGACGAATATCACATTCTTATATATCTTGCGCCAGAAATCGCAATCGGAAGTGAAGTCGGTAACCGGGAATTCCATATACTCCTTGTATATCTCGGATTCCATAATAGCGCGGAGCAACGCACGCATCATAGGCTCATCGTCGATTGTCATGTTGCGTCCAAGTCCCTCCATTGCGGCATCAATGTCCTCATTAGTCGCAATCGTCTTCACAAACTCATTCTCCACAAAACGCAGACTAGGATTGCGGTCAGCATCTGAAGCCAAATAGCGGTTGCGGGCCTCATCAATATCCCGGTCGCGCAGCTGCACAAGCTGCACCGGAAGCCATAACAACCGGAAATACAGTTCACGCGCCTTATCCATACTCATGCGCAATGTTTTGACGGCATCATCCTTGCCGTCGGCTGCGGAGTAAAAGTTGCTGAACGTCTGATCCATCATCTCCTCCATACGCTCCTTGCCCGCAAGTGTATATCCTTCCCGCTCGCTTATTGCCTTTGACAACTGATTGTCCGGCAGTATTATCGTCTTGAATATTTCCTGCCAGATGCGTTCATCGGCCAATGATCCCGGGTCCTCGCTCTTTTGGAATTTCTTATACAGCCCAGAGTCTTTCACCTCTCGGGCAAGACGCTCTGCAATTGCTGACAACGGGAAATCAATCATGCGGTATTTGCGAAGAAGCGACTTTATTGTCTCATCTTCCTTTATACGCTTGATAAACCGTGTATTCGCCAGGGGGCTGACACCTCCGCGCCCTGTAATATTATCGGCTATTTCCGACATCATACATAGCACGTCGAGATACAGGCCATGCGCAAAACGCTTCTCCCGGGTAGGATTGGCCGGCATGGATTCTATCGCAAACCGCCGCTCTACCAGCAGATAGGAGTAGAGGAGCTGCACCACCTTAGTGCGAATCAACACTCGATTAATCATATGTCTTCTCTTAAGTCTTGGATTAATGGTCAGAGCGCACTTCTAATTCCGGGCAATGTCCATGACTCAGTGCATGAGAAATTTCCCGTCAAAGACAGCAGGCTCAAATATTATGCAAATATACGATTTTGCGGCCGTATAATCAAATTTCACTCCATTTTAGAGTGTGAAGTAGTTGAAACTTTTTACGAAAACTCAAAAGTACCTATATCTGTATCTGCTTTCTTCAATGTCATTCTCCATTAACATTATGGCATATATAATACACTTCATAATCTCAATTAATCTTGCCATTGTGAAATTTCAAACGACTTCAATGTTTGAATTTAAATTTCAATCACTCAAAAATGGACCTTCCAGATAATTTAATAGATTCAGAGGAGAGCATATCAGTCTGTGCAACTGATCAGACTTGGCGCAAAACGCCACAATAACGCCGCAAAACCGCTATAATCAATTTCGGGAACTGATTTCAGACAGCTGCTTAGATGATGGTATCCGATTTCATACCCCGCTGCCTTACCACCTCGTACATCATTATGCCTGCAGCCACTGATACATTCAACGAACCTATATGACCTAATACAGGGATTGCCGCAAGCCGGTCGCAGACACGCAACACATCATCACTTATGCCAGTATCCTCGGCGCCCATCACTAACGCCACCGGCACATTATAATCTACCTCTGTATAATCACAGTTAGTCTTCTCCGTGGCTCCGACCACCTGATAACCGCTATCGCGTAAAAACCTTACGGCATCAAGCACCGAGCGCACCCTGCACACCGGGATATGGAGCAGCGCGCCGGCCGATGTCTTTACAGCATCCGGAGTAACACTGACGCTACCCTTCTCCGGGATTACAATTACATCCGCGCCTGCACATTCTGCGGTACGTGCTATCGCCCCGAAGTTACGGGTATCAGTCAATCCGTCAAGCACTATGACGAATGGATTACGCCCCTCCTCATAAAGCTGAGGCACGATATGATCCAGACGCCCGTACTCCACTGGCGAAAGCAACGCAATGGCTCCCTGATGGTTCTTCATCGTGATACGATTCAGTTTCTCAACCGGCACCCTCTGGCTCACTACGCCATACTCCTTTATCTTGCCGAATAATTCTCGCGAAAGATCTCCTGAAAGGTCTTTCTTGACAAGCACCTTGTCAATACTTTTCCCGGCCTCGATGGCTTCTATTATGGCTCTGAGTCCAAATATATAATCTGTCTTGTTCATTTGGGTCGATTATTTTATATTCCGTTCATTGCGCAGCAGTTCCTGTGCGGCAGACAATGCAGCTTCTGTCAATCTCTCTCCGCTTAACATCCCTGCTATCTCCATGACTCTTTCATTTCCGGAAATCTCACAGACGGAAGATACTGTACGCAGATCTGTGTCCTGCTTGTATACCTTGTAATGACGCACCCCCTTGGCGGCTACCTGCGGCAGATGCGTAATGGTGATAATCTGTATCTTTTCCGCCATACGAGTCATCATCTGCCCCATTTTATCAGCAATCTCACCACTCACTCCAGTGTCGATCTCATCAAATATCACTGTCGGCATGTTCATTTTCTCCGCCATGAGCGATTTTATGCTTAGCGTAAGTCGCGACAATTCGCCACCAGAAGCTGTAGCCGACATCGGCAACATCTCCCCATTCTTGTTAAAACTGCACAGGAATTCCACATTGTCCTGACCGTCAGTGGTAAGTTTCCCCTCCTTGATTGCTACTGCAAATCGTAAATTGGCCAGACCAAGAGGCACCGCACGCTCCGTCAGATTACGGCTGAATTTATCGGCAGCCTCTCGCCTGCGGCGCGTAAGATGCTCGGCCTTGTCTTTCAACACCTTTGCCAATGAACGAGCCTCCTGTTCAAGTTCGCGGCTCTCATCATCGTCGCCGTCAAGCATATGCAACTGAGCTTCCAGACGATCGCGCAGATCCACCAGATCATCACCTGTATCTACCCCCATTGACTTCACAGCTTCATAATACGCCCTCATCCGCGCTCCTGTATGGGCAAGAAGCGTCGGACTTGACTCCACACTCTCTCCCAATTGCTCGATTGTATAGGCAATGTCCTTGAGTTCGATATAGATTGAATTCAGACGTGCGATAAGCGACTCTTCTTCTGGAGTCGGGTCTACTGCCTCAAGATTGAAACTCTCGAGACATCCTACTGCCAGACGCACTCCGGTCATGGCGCTGTCCTGATCTCCAGCAAGAGCCTCATAGGCCCCCGACATCTGCTCACGTATTTCATCCGCCTCGCTGAGCATTTCAAACCGACGCTCCACTTCCTGCTGTTCACCTTTTTTAGGTTTAAGCTTGTTCAGAGCCTCAAGTTGAATCCTGATTATGCCACGCTTTTCTATATTGCGCGCCTTGAGTTCACGCAACTGGCGTATACGCGTGCGAAGACCAACATATTTTTTGAAATCCGCACGATAGTCAGTTAAAAAAGCCGCATTCTCTGCCATGGCATCGATAATATCCAATTGCCCATCCTTTGAATTAAGAGATAGATTGGCATGTTGAGAGTGAATGTCGAGCAATGCAGATGTGCAGTCACCAAGGCTTGTCAATGTGACCGGAGAATCCTGAATAAACGCCCGGCTACGACCTGTAGGCGAAATCTCACGACGCACTATCAGTTCTCCAGGACCGGACTCTCCTGTCTCGGGATCTGTCACATCCGTAAGAAATGTAGCCTCTACAACCGTTTTGCTGGCACGGTCGGCTATGGCCTTTGTGTCGGCACGCTCTCCCCGCAGCAGTCCCAATGCCCCAAGCATAATCGACTTGCCGGCACCGGTCTGACCGGTAATAATTGATAGTCCGCCGCCGAAGTCAATCTCCACTTCATCGATTAATGCGTAGTTTCTTATGACAAGTTTCTTCAACATCTGTCGTCTCCTATGCTGTTATTCTCCTTATAGCATTCGGGATACAATCCCGCATTCATCAGCCGCACTCATACATGCGATACCGGAATGCATCAAATCCCCTCTTCACCTTTCTTTATTTTCTCCAGACGCTCAGTATCCGTAGGATATATGGGTTGAAGCAGTTCATATACTTCTTCACGCTCGCTTTGCGGAGCCTTGGAATAGATATTCACCAGCTCATCAAGCTTTGCATCCCTGAACATCGAAAGAGCCACACTCATAGGAGCATTCTTATATACATCCTGAATCTCTTTCAGCGACTCCGTGATTACGGCTCGCCCTTTATCCGGACTTGTCACCATCTCGTCAAGTCCCTTGCGGTGATAATTATAGAGTAGCCGTCTGACTCCAGATGTATTATTGTCAGTAAATGATGACAGCACTGCCGCACGGTTCTTTGTGTCTTCAAATGCACGCCATCCCACTTCGCCTGCGCTCTGAGCAGCCTGAACCACACTCTGCGCACGGTCATAGAATGCCTGGCCTCCCTCTGGCGAAAACGAGTCAAAATCGATTCCGAGAAAGAGATAGGCATAATAGTCAAGTATGGCCGTAAGGTTACTCTGCTGAGAGGTCTCATTGTACACCAATGGATCACCTTCCTTGTACTCGAAATCTATCTTAGAGTCCTTAAAATTCAGTAATGTCGTAGTGTACGTGGAGTTATATACCGGTCTTGACAACTGCACCTGAAGATCTCCTTTTATCCGGTCTCCATCATATTCGGCCACGGTGAGATGCAATCGGCACTCAATCCTCTCATTAGGCGAAAATGTGGCTGTGCTGAAACGATTCTCATTCATATAGTCGGTAATGCTCGACTGAAGCGTTTCAAACACACTCTTGTTCGTTCCCTCTATCTTTTGGGAATTTACCTCCACCTGGCATCTGAGTTCCTGCGCCGATGCAGTGGCGGCCGCCATCATGGCTGCCGCCGGAATCAATATGGCAAATCTACATTTCCGGATCATTTGTTTTCCTTTTATGGCCCATTCGGCATATGTCGATACGACAATCAGCCTGCACATACAGGAGTCTTCATATTTCTATGAGACATCCCCGCATATATGCATTCACCTGCCAATCCCGGATGCAAACGCATCGACTATATCGGAGGCTACATCTTTTTTGTTTTTCAGGGGATAGGTCAATGCCTCGCCGTCACGCTTGAATATCGTCACCTTATTGGTGTCGGTCATCATCCCGGCCCCGGGATCTCGCAATGAATTGAGCACAATCATGTCGAGGTTCTTACGCTCCATTTTCCCTAACGCATTCTCCATTTCATGGTCGGTTTCCAAAGCGAATCCCACAAGATATTTTTTCCCTTTGTGCTCCCCGAGAGTGGCAGCGATGTCCGGATTTCTCACAATGCGCAGACTGATGTCGCCATTGGCCTCCCGTTTAATTTTATTTTTTTGAGGATCGGCAGGTGTATAGTCGGCCACAGCTGCCGCCAATACCGCCACATCACACGATGCGAATTCTTGCTGCATTGCAGCAAGCATCTCACATGCCGAACGCACATCAACACGCCTTATCCCATCGTCAAGTGTAAGCGAACGATCCACCGGACCGGCTACAACCGTCACATCAGCTCCCCTTCTACGACATTCGCACGCTATGGCAAAGCCCATCTTACCTGATGAATAATTACCTATAAAACGCACCGGGTCAATATTTTCGTATGTAGGGCCGGCGCTTATCAGCACTTTCACACCCTGCAGCGAAGTCTGCCTTTGGCATGACTCAAAATAACGTTCTGCGGCAGCAAGTATCGCCTCCGGCTCCTCCATCCGCCCTTTCCCTGTCAGCCCGGAGGCTAAAAAACCGCTCTGCGGCTCCACTATGATGACTCCATCTCGCCGCAGTGTCTCTACATTCCGCTGCGTAGAAGGATGGGCCCACATGTCAAGATCCATCGCCGGTGCCACCATAACCTGTTCTTTGGCCGAAAGATATGTCGTAATGAGCATATTGTCGGCTATCCCATTGGCCATCTTGCCGATTGTAGATGCCGTGGCCGGAGCCACTATCATCAGATCGGCCCATAAGCCTAAGTCCACATGCGAATGCCATTCTCCGGTGTTAGCTGCGAAAAATTCACTCACCACAGGCTTGCCGCTCAACGCTGCCAATGTAGCCGGAGTAATAAATTCCTTACCGTTGGGAGTAATCACCACCTGGACCTCTGCCCCTTGCTTTATCAGAAGACGCAACAGATAGGCCGATTTATAGGCCGCAATTCCTCCGGATATACCCAATACGATATGTTTACCTTTCAACGACATCTTCTATTTGCTTTTATTCAGATATTTATAGCGCAGTTGCGTCAGCACGTCCTTGGTATTCTTCGGGAATTCACCCTGCATTATCCATCCATAGAATGACGGTTCTCTACGCAGCACATCCTCTACGGCACATCCCTTATGCTTACCGAAGTTAAACACCGGCACATCATTTTCATCAAGCACAATTCTGCCTGCCAGATCCAACGAGCGCCCTCCGGCCGAGAAGTCACTCAGAAAATCCACATCGTTCTGCAGTTCGTCATAACGTTCTACCTGACTTTCAAGCACCTCTAACGTGGCCAGTGTATCGGCATTGGCCGAATGCGCCCCCTCAAGGTCTTTGCCACAATAGAATTTATAAGCAGCCACAAGTGTACGCTGCTCCATCTTATGGAAGATATTCTGGACATCTATAAACTTTCGTCCATTAACATCAAAGTTTATGCCGGCTCTGGCGAATTCCTCCACAAGCAGCGGCACATCAAACTTATTGCTGTTGAATCCAGCCACATCGCATCCATCAAAAAACTCATTGAGTGATTTCGCCACCTGACGGAATGTAGGCTCATCAGCCACCATCTCATCCGTGATATGATGCACAGCAGTCGAAGCCTCCGGTATATGCATTTCAGGATTCAACCGCTTCGTTTTATCAATTCTGGTGCCGTCGGGCATCACCTTGACCACACTTATCTCTACAATCCGGTCGCGAAGTATGTTGGTGCCGGTAGTCTCAAGATCAAACACTACCAGTGGCCGCTTTAGATTGAGTTTCATCTTTTTTATCTTTTGTGGGCCTCTTAGTTATTCTATCACCTGCATAGGCATCTGAAGCATCACGACCTCTATGCCCTGCTGCTGCTCAAGCGGACTGAAAAGACCGGGACGTGCGGGATCTGCCAACTGTATCTCCACATCTTCTCCTTTGATATTGGAAAGAACCTCCACCATATATGTGGAATTAAACCCTATCGTCATCGGGTTCCCTTGATAATCGCAATCCACACGTTCTTCAGCCGAGGTGGCGTAATCAAGGTCTTGACCTCCCATCACGATCTGCGTGCTGTCAATAGTGAATTTTATTAGATTCGAAGCCTTGCTCGCGAAAAGAGCCACTCGTCTTACAGCATTCAGAAGCGATTCGCGGTTGACCACCATACGGAACGGATTATCCTTCGGGAAAACACGTTTATAGTTAGGATAAGTCCCCTTGATAAGGCGTGTGGTGAGTGTATACGTGCCGAAGTCGAATGTGGCTGACTTGGCATCTTTTACAATTCTCACCGGATCTCCGTCTTTATCAATCAACCCTTTGAGCACATTGGCTGCCTTGCCGGGCAGTATGAAGTTGCCTGTAAGCCCGGGAGCCACTTTGTCTACCTGAAATTTCACGAGCTTATGCGTGTCTGAACTTACAAAAGTCAGCCGCTCAAGCTCGATGTCTACAAATACGCCTGTCATGATTGGACGTATTGTATCATTACTTATTGCAAAGAGAGTGCCCTCAAGGCCCTCTGCCAGCACATCGGCAGGGAGCTCGAAATCTTCGGACTCTTCCTCATGATCCTTCTTACGGGGATACTCCGCGGCATCAATACCCATGAAACTGAAGTGTCCGTTATTAAAAGTAAGAGACACCTCTTTCGTCTCTTGATTTATATCGAAAACAAGAGGCTGATTGCTGACTTCTTTTACTACTTCGAGAAGTCGTTTGGCCAGAATTGCGATTTCTCCCTCTCCATCAGCATCCAAGATTTCTACTGTGGCAGTCATCACATTCTCCTGATCGCCACCGGTCACATAAAGCGTCTCTCCCTTCACACTGAGCAGAAAGTTGTCAAGTATCGACAGTGCGTTCTTTGAATTGATGACCTTACTCACTGCCTGAAGCTGAGTCTGAAGGGCTTTGCCCGAAACGTTAAATCTCATATTGGTAGTAAATTTAGATTGTCGTAAAGCGAATTGCCACATATGCCGTGCTATGCCTCATCTCGGCCACATTCCACACAAACCATGCCACATATCACTTTACCGATGTATATTACAACTTACAAAGATACAAAAAAAATCCATATCCGCCATAAACAAAGCATAGCTTTGCCTACAGCGTTACATAAAAATAATGCGGCTCCGTACGCCAAGTCGCGTCTGGAGCCGCATATGTATAAAAGCACACCCCATCATTCAGGGGGCACCCTACATCGTATGCTCGATTTTACTCTGCAGCAGGAGTCTCAGCTGCAGCCTCTTCAGCGGCGGGAGCAACGGGAGCATCCTCGCTTACAACCTCGAAGGCCACCTCTGTTTCAACCTCTTTGTGGAATTTGATAGTTGCCACATAGGCGCCTACCATCTTCACAGGCTGCTTCACATTGATAATCTTGCGGTCAACTTCATGACCGAGAGTTGCCAATGCCTCTGCAATCTGGGCTGCACCTACAGAGCCATAAACTGTGCCGTTGGCACCTGTCTTGGCTGCAATCACCAGTTTCAGACCCTCGATTGCCTTGGCGGCTGCCTCGGCCTCCGCCTTGGCAGCTGCAATCTTATGGGCACGCTGCTTCAGATCCTCTTTCAGCTGCTTAAGAGCGGCATCAGAGGCGATGATGCATTTCCCCTGGGGGATGAGATAGTTACGGCCATAGCCGTCCTTCACTTCCACCACATCATCTTTATATCCCAGTCCGGGAATATTCTCTTTAAGGATAATTTTCATCTTAATGTCGTTTGTTAGAAGTGAATTTTCTTATTTCATCAAGTCTGTCACATAGGGCAGAAGAGCAAGATGACGCGCACGCTTTACGGCCTGAGCCACACGACGCTGGAATTTCAAGCTTGTACCTGTGATGCGACGGGGAAGGATCTTACCCTGTTCGTTGAGGAATTTTTTCAGGAACTCGGGATCCTTATAGTCGATATACTTGATGCCACTACGTTTAAAACGGCAATATTTCTTCTTTTTCGTGTCGACTGACAACGGAGTAAGATAACGGATTTCGCTGTTGGCTGCCATAATCAGTTCTGTGCTGTTGCCTCGGCGGCTGCCTCGGCAGGTTTCTCACTTGCTTTGCTTGCTCTCAGATTGCGACGCTTCTCAGCATATTCGGCTGCGTATTTGTCAAGACGGAAAGTCAGGAAGCGGATTACTCGCTCATCGCGACGGAATGCAGTGTCGAGCTTCTTCACAATTGTCGACTCTCCCTCGAACTCTACGAGGCAGTAGAAGCCTGTCGACTTCTTCTGGATCGGATAGGCCAGTTTCTTAAGACCCCACTCCTCAACATTGACAATCTTGCCACCATTGTCCTCAAGCACGCCGGTGAACTTGCCAACCGCTTCCTTCATCTGTTCGTCAGACAAAACGGGAGTTAAAATGAAAACGGTTTCGTAACGATTCATAGTTATTATAATTGTTAGTTGCCTTGGATTCACGCGACTCGCGCAAAAACCTCGGCAAAGTTACAACTTTTTTCCGAGATTTCCAAATCCACGCCTCCTCTCTACACAGAAATTTCGAGAGTGGCACACCGAATCTTTACTCCATGCGCCACTCTCTCCATTTTGCGACAGTGTTAGCGTATTATTTCACGATATAATCTTCCACTTCTTCCGGACGGAAGTTGCTGATAAAGCCGGCATGTTTAGCCACTTCTGCCTGTCCGTAGTTGACGTATACGTGCAGACTCTTGCGGAAGCTGCCGTCTCTCTGGACATCCTCAAGAAGAAGATAACCCATAATGATATGACCGGCCATCTCTACGAGGCGGCGCGCCATGAAGTCCTGATAATTGCTGTCTTTTACTTCCAGCACTTTCTGCACAGCATCGGCATACTGCTGCGTCATCGATACCAGAATGCTCTTCACGCTCTCGTCCTCAGGTGCCACATGCTCAGCTTCCATCTCTTTGATTTTCGACAGATATGTGCCAGTGGTGACGTGGCGGATTGCAGCCACTACCTGAAGTTGAGTTGTGCCCTCATAGATACTGGTGATACGAGCGTCACGATACACACGCTCACACGCATAATCCTTCATAAAGCCTGAACCGCCGTGAATCTGGATGCAATCATAGGCGTTCTGGTTGGCATATTCTGAGGTCATGCCTTTGGCAAGCGGGGTGAATGCGTCAGCCAGCTTGCTGTAATATTTAGCCTCCTTTTTCTCATCTAATGTCAGAACGCGCTCCTTTGCTATATCATCATAGATTTTATACATATCTACGAACCGCGCACAGGCATAAAGCAGCGCACGGCTTGCATCCAGCTTAGCCTTCATCACTGATATCATCTCCGACACAGCAGAGAATTCGATGATTGGCTTGCCAAACTGCTTGCGGTCGCGGGCATACTCCAGAGCCTCGCGATATGCGATTTCGCTGATGCCCACACTCTGCGCGGCTATGCCGAGACGCGCACCATTCATCAAGGCCATCACATATTTGATCAGACCGAGGCGGCGTGAACCAACCAGCTCTGCAGGCGCATCCTTATAGGTTAGCTCACATGTGGGGCTACCCTTGATACCCATCTTATTCTCAATGCGGCGCACGTTGACACCGCCGTTGCGCTTGTCATAAATAAACATCGACAGGCCACGGCCATCATGCGAACCTTCTTCCGAGCGGGCGAGCACCAGATGAATGTCAGCATCACCATTAGTGATGAAGCGCTTCACGCCATTGAGCACCCAGCTGCCATCCTCTTTCTGAGTGGCCTTGAGCATAACACTCTGGAGGTCCGAACCGGCATCCGGCTCGGTGAGGTCCATTGACATTGTCTCGCCTGCACACACACGAGGTATATAGCGGGATTTCTGGTCTTCATTGGCAAATTCATAGATTGTCTCGGCACAGTCCTGAAGTCCCCAAAGGTTCTCAAACCCTGCATCCGCCCGGCTTACGATATCCGCAGCCATGATATAGGGAGTTATCGGGAAGTTAAGTCCTCCAAGACGGCGGGGCATAGCCATGCCCATCAGACCGGCTTTACGAGTCGCCTCGAGATTCTTTTGTGTTCCCTCGGCGTAAATCACGCGCGAGTTCTCCACTTTCGGACCGTTATGGTCTACATCTTCAGCATTTTCAGCCACGATGTTACCACAGATGTCGCCTACGATCTCAAGCACGCGGTCATAATTGTCGATTGCATCCTCATAGTTCTGAGGAGCATAATCATATTTATCGGCCTCTGCAAAATCACGCTCTTTGAGTGCCACGATCTTCTCCATCATCGGATGGGTAAGATAGAGTTTCAGGGCCGGGTTGTCAGTATAGAAATTAGCCATTGTATGTCTGCTGCTTACTTGGAGTTCTTTTTGTAATATTTGATCAGCTTCGGCACCACATCCTCCATCTTGCCTGTGATTACGATGTCGGCTATCGTGTTAATCGGAGCTTCCGGGTCGCTGTTGATTGAAATTATCAGCGATGAATCCTGCATCCCGGAGATGTGCTGAATCTGGCCGGATATACCGCATGCTATGTAAAGCTTCGGACGCACCGTCACACCGGTCTGGCCGATCTGACGGTCATGGTCAATCCATCCGGCATCCACAGCCGCACGGCTTGCACCGAGTTCACCGCCAAGAGTATCGGCAAGTTTCTGAAGAAGGTCAAAATTCTCCTTGCTCCCCACACCGTAGCCACCGGCTACGATAATCGGACTTCCCTTTAGATTGACTTTCGATTTTTCAACGTGACGGTCAAGTATTTCCACCACATAGTCAGTCGGGTCTGTATACTTCGAGGGATCAAGGTCTACCACTTTGCCCGTATAATTGCTGTCGCGCACCTCTTTCTTCATCACTCCTTCACGCACTGTGGCCATCTGCGGCCGACAGTCCGGGTTAACGATTGTCGCCACGATGTTGCCGCCGAATGCCGGACGGATCTGATAAAGAAGGTCCTTGTACTCTTTGCCGCTCTTGGCATCGGTGTAATCGCCGATTTCAAGCGAGGTGCAGTCTGCAGTCAGGCCGCTGTGCAGAGCCGAGCTCACGCGCGGACCGAGGTCACGGCCTATTGATGTGGCGCCCATGAAGGCGATGCGGGGTTCAACCTCTTTAAAGAGATTGATCAGTATCGATGAGTGGGGAAGAGAGGTATAGGGATAGAGACGGGCATCCTCTACCTTGTAGACTGTGTCGACTCCATAGGGGAAAATCTCCTTTTCGATATCTTTGAGTTTATCGCCCACCACCACAGCTTCAAGCTTGATGCCGAGACGGTCGGCGAGCTGCCGCCCCTTGGTGAGAAGTTCAAGACTCACATCGGCCACTTTGCCGTGTTCGTATTCGCAATATACGATAAGATTGTTCTTGTCTGCCATTTCTGTGCGTTGTCAAATTTTCACCTTCCGCGTTTAGCCGATGGTGTGGTTGGCTATCAGTTCTACAATCAGATCCTCAAGTGCAGCATCTGTATTTTCCACCGTACGGGCCTCTTTGGCTGTGAATACCACATTCTGAATGCTTTTCACTTTAGTCGGGGAGCCGGAAAGACCGCACTGTGCCAGGTCAGCACCTACAGTCTCCGTATTCCATTCGCCAATCTGCAGATACGGACGGGCCTCTACAAATGCCTTCTTGGCTTCATCAGCCGCCACTTCGCTGGGCACAGCCGCACGTTTGTATTTCATCACAGCTTTGGCATTGCGTGGGCGACACTCATCAGCCGAACCGTTGACCGTCACTACCAGAGGATAGGGAGCCTCTACAGTCTCGATACCGGCCTCTATGCGACGCTTTACCGTCACTTTGCCGTTCTCAGCCTTAATGATATCCTCTGCGTATGTGACCTGAGGCAATCCAAGTTTCTCGGCTATCTGCGGACCCACCTGGGCCGTATCGCCATCGATGGCCTGACGGCCTCCGATTATAAGGTCGTAGTTGCCTATTTTCTTTACTGCGGCGCTAAGCGCATAGCTTGTCGCCAAAGTATCCGAACCGGCGAATGCCCGGTCTGAAAGCACCACACCGTCGTCGGCACCGCGATAAAGTCCCTCACGGATGATTTCAGCCGCACGAGCCGGCCCCATCGTAAGCAATGTCACTTTTGTGCCGGGATACATATCTTTCAATTTCAAGGCCTGCTCCAGCGCATTCAAGTCTTCGGGATTGAAGATTGCGGGGAGAGCCGCACGATTGACTGTGCCGTCCTCTTTCATCGCATCCTTACCGACGTTGCGTGTATCGGGCACCTGTTTTGCCAATACAATGATATTCAAACTCATGTCGATATGTGTATTTGTTCTGTTGTTTCTTGCTGTATACGTCTGATTGCGCCGTCTGACGCATATCCCCCACTCGGCCTACTTCGGTTTTCATGGCAGACCATACGAACGAGTTGCGCGCAATTCGTTGCAAAATTAATAAAAAAATGCCATCTTTTACTCTTTGTAATCGAAAAGAAACGGGACTCCTCTTATCTGAAGCCCCGTTTTTATCATACAATCCGGTTTTTTTACTCTATCTTAAGTCAACATATCTCTATATCCCAGCTCTCCGATGCTTTCACTGGAGAGCCTTAATCACTATAATTCCGAAGCATATCCCGACATTCCGGAGATATCGCAACCGATAGATTCTGTGATTACGGACGACAGATAATGGCGTGGCTGAAGATCAAGAATAGCATGATGCCATAGTTACCGTCTCCAGCTACGGTAAAAAGCCGACAGTAATGCTGTCAGTGAGTCTCGCTGATGCTCCACTTCATTTTCAAGCCGAGCGATTTCTCCCGATGCACTGCGGCTCGTCTGACGGGCATAGTCGCGACGCATCTCTGCAAGTCTCTCTTTGTCTGCCCTGTATTGTCGTTCTGCCACGATATATTCCTCTATGATTTTTTTCTGGTCAGCACTCTTCACGTCATCTGCCGAGTAGATGTATCCTCCTCCCGGCAATGGAATGACGCAATCATGCCGTCGAGGTTTCTGCCCAGGCTCGATTTTGCGGATTTCCGCCGCAAGTGCCGTATAATGCTTTGCGGACTCCGAAGGATTCATCCGCAGCCCGCGCACATCATCATCGGAATCATTATCGTCAAGAGATTCTGTACCATCATCGTCGTCTTCTTCAGAATCAGAATCAGGGAGGGTCCAGGTGAGCCGTATATCATCAAGACGGGCACGCAGTCGTTTCTCTTCATCATTGGCTTGAAGCAGACGCCGCTCTTCAGGCAATACATATACATAGAGTGTAATTTTCCCATCCGGCAGATAATGACGATCGGTAGCCCACCATCCGACTCCGTTTTCTTCATCTATAGCCATAATGTACTCATCGGCCGATGAATTGAATGGTATCCCGGCATTGACAGGCTGCAGATAGTCGCCCGTCTGAGGATCTCGCGTGGCAATGAAGAGGTCATAGCCTCCAACGGAGTTTTCTCCATTCGCGGCATAATAGAGTGTGGTTCCGTCGGCTGAAAGGAAGGGATTGATTACATCCCCTTCCTGACCGAGAAAATCAGGAGCCCCATGCGGCGCTGAGATACTACCGTCCATAAGTCGCGTAGCTTCCACAAGCTGCATCATTCCCGTAGAGTCATTAAGTTCGCTCCACATCATAAGTTCGCCAGACTCGCTTATGAATGCCGTGCCACCTCTTTCACCGATGCCGACATCGGCCGGTATCTCTGATGATGCCACTACCCTGCCGGCCGACAGTGGCAGACGCAGATGTCTGAAGAAATCCTCTCTTGGCACTTGTACTGCATCTATCACCACCACATCCTGCATCCGTTCGAACTGGCGCTTGCCTTCTGCGACATCAGCCTGATCATAGGCAAGATCCACATCAAGCGGACGCTTGGCCTTACGTTGCATCTCGGCATAACGTCCGAAGAGTGTCTGCGCCTCGTCAAATCGATAGTCAAGCATGGCCAGACGCCCTAAGTAAAGGCTGGCATCTGCCACCCCCCTGTCTTTTGCTTCCTGAAAGGCAAGTGATGATTCCTTGCGCATTCCCGAATGATATTGGGCCTCGCCAAGCACTTGATACAGCTGTCCGGCGCTCTTGTCTCCTCCACCCTCGGCCAATGCTTCTTCTGCCAGCTGTATAGCCGTAGCATAATCTCCTGATTCTATCAGTTCGCGTATTGAATCGGCCGTCACGCTGCGGCCTTCAAAACATATCAGAGCAACCGCCGCCAAGGCGATTGCTCTGATATTTGATTTATTCTTGCAGTTCATCAGTAAGTGTTCAAATTTAATCGATAGTAAGTGAAAGAAAATCTTTTATACATCATGCGGCTTCTCTTTTTTGTGACCGTCCCCGGCTTGTCGCTCATTAGAATATGATTTTATCCTTCTTCACTCCACACCGGAATCTACCAAAAAACGAACGCGCATTTGTATAAAATAAATTTGAACACTTACTTATCTTTTCGCTTTGATTTTTTATCAATCCTCGTTATCCTGAGCCTCTTTGGGCAACGTCAGCCTCAGAAGCAGATACCCGAGTATTCCGGCGATTATCGAACCGAGTAAAATGCCGAGTTTCGAATCGTTGAGCAACTTCGATCCGTCAGGGAAGCTCAGTGTCGCAATAAATATCGACACTGTAAATCCGATACCGCCCAACATCGATACAGCCGCCATCCGAGACCAGTTGCCACCCTCTGGCATAGGCACCACCTTGGTTTTGATAAACAACCAGGAGAAAGAGAATATTCCTATGAACTTACCAAGCACCAGACCGCATATGATGGCAAGGCTCACTCCGGCATACGCATCGGAAAGGGTCATGCCGTCAAACCATATGCCGGCGTTGGCAAATGCAAACAGCGGAAGTATGAAGTAATTGACAAGCGGATGCAGCGTGTCCTCAAGGTCCTGAAGCGGAGATATCACTTTGTCGGAAGCTGATTCGATACGCTTGAGCCAATCCATCTGAGTGTGACTGAGTATCGAACGGGTCTCAAGCACAGCATCGTCTTCTTTCGCGAAGTGGGCTATATTCTCGCGAATTGTCTTGATAAATCCGGCAGGAGCATTTACCGGCACCGCCGGTATGCAGAATGCGACAAGCACTCCGGCGATTGTCGGGTGAATGCCGGCGTTAAGGAAAAGAAACCATACCGCAGCACCAAATACGATGTAGAACATCTTCGACTGTATCTTCATAAATGCTCCGCCAAGCGCGAGAAACGCCAGTATGACAGCTGCGGCGATGAGCATTCCGAAGTTAATCTCTGATGTATAGAAGATTGCGATTACAAGAATTCCCCCTATATCGTCTACTACAGCCAAAGTGGTCAGAAATATCTTGAGACCTATAGGCACTCGCTTGCCAAGCATCGAGAGCACACCGAGCGAAAAGGCGATGTCGGTGGCCATGGGAATGGCCATACCGCCCTGGTAATCGGTGCCTTGCGCAAGCAGGAAGTAAATCACTACCGGTACTATCATACCACCGCATGCCCCGATTATCGGAAGGAGTGCCTTACGGAAGGAGCTGAGTTCCCCCACCAATACCTCTCGCTTTATCTCCAGTCCGACGCTGAAGAAGAATATGGCCATCAGGGCGTCATTGATAAAGGAAGCCATCGACATGGGATGCCCCATGTGGGAGAATAGGTTGAAGTCACCAATCTGCAGCCGCACCTCATTAGTCCAGAGCCATGTGTATAACTCATGTGTGGCCGGAAGATTGACCGCAATCAGCGCCAGAACGGTGGCAATCATCAGCATATTGCCGCCACTGGCAAGATTCTTCAGCGTCTTACGCGCTGTGTACATCACTTCTGACATAGTTCAGTAGAATGGTTTTGTGAGTTTGTTGTGTTTTATGATGGTATACTCTGCCGGAGGAGATTTTATTCAGTTCTGTCATATAATCACTTCCCGGACAATCTGATTGCGCTCAATCGAGCTTCAGGACTGCCAGGAACGCCTTCTGCGGCACCTCTACACTGCCTATCTGCTTCATGCGCTTTTTGCCCTGTTTCTGTTTCTCGAGCAGTTTGCGCTTTCGCGATATATCGCCGCCATAACATTTTGCCGTCACATCTTTACGCACGGCCTTAATTGTTTCTCGGGCTATGATTTTAGCTCCGATAGCGGCCTGTATAGCTATGTCAAACTGCTGCCGGGGAATCAGTTCTTTCAGCTTTTCACACATACGACGCCCGAATCGCACTGCGTTGTCGGCATGAGTCAATGTGGAGAGAGCATCGACACTCTCTCCATTGAGCAATATGTCAAGTTTCACCAGTCTCGATTCGCGGAAGCCGTTGAGATGATAGTCAAACGAGGCATAACCCTTGGAGATTGATTTCAGCTTATCGTAGAAATCTATCACTATCTCACCGAGCGGAAGGTCGAATGTCAGTTCCATACGGTTGCCAGATATATATTCCTGTTTGACAAGTTCGCCACGCTTGCCCAGACACAGTGTCATTATCGGACCGATATAGTCTGCTTGCGTTATGATAGTCGACCGTATATAGGGCTCTTCTATATGGTCGATCAGTGTGATTTCCGGAAGTCCGGACGGATTGTGGACCTCTACCGGCGCATTCCCTTTCTTGTCATATACAAGATAACTTACGTTGGGCACCGTCGTGATCACCTCCATGCCGAATTCCCGGCTCAATCTCTCCTGCACGATTTCCATATGCAGAAGTCCGAGGAACCCGCAACGGAATCCGAAACCAAGTGCAGCCGAGGATTCGGGCTGAAAAGTAAGCGAGGCATCATTTAGCTGAAGTTTCTCAAGTGATGCGCGCAGATTCTCGAAATCTTCGGCATCTATGGGATACACTCCGGCAAACACCATAGGTTTTACCTCCTCGAATCCTGAAATCGCCTTTTCACACGGACGGGCCACATGGGTAATGGTATCTCCCACCTTTACCTCCTTCGATGTCTTGATACCTGAGATTATATAGCCCACATTTCCAGCCGAGATTTCCGTTCTTGGCATCATGTCGAGCTTAAGCACTCCAACCTCATCGGCATGGTATTCCTTACCGGTGGCCACGAATTTGACGAAATCATCTTTCCTCATCGTGCCGTTGAGCACCTTGAAGTATGCGATGATTCCTCTGAATGGATTGAATACCGAATCGAATATCAATGCCTGAAGCGGAGCCTCGGGATCTCCCTCAGGCACGGGCACACGTTCCACTATGGCCCGGAGTATCTCATCGACACCCATGCCGGTCTTTCCGGAAGCACGTATGATCTCCGAGCGTGCGCATCCGAGCAAATCTACAATCTGGTCTTCTACTTCATCCGGATTTGCCGATTCAAGATCGCATTTATTGATTACGGGTATTATCTCCAGATTGTTGTCAATTGCCATATAGAGATTGGAAATTGTCTGGGCTTGTATTCCTTGTGTGGCATCAACTATAAGCAATGCTCCCTCACAGGCAGCTATGGAACGCGACACTTCATATGAAAAGTCCACGTGTCCCGGAGTGTCGATAAGGTTAAGCACATAATCTTCGCCATCCTGACGGTAATTCATCTGAATGGCGTGCGATTTAATTGTTATGCCACGCTCGCGCTCAAGGTCCATGTCATCGAGCACCTGAGCCTCCATGTCTTTGGCAGCCACAGTGTCGGTATATTCAAGCAGTCGGTCGGCCAAGGTGGATTTACCATGGTCGATATGGGCGATGATACAGAAGTTTCTTATATTCTTCATTCTTGGATTATAGCATTTTTGCGAAAGGTCATACGCTAAAGAGCGTGACGACCCATTCAAACTACAAAAATAATAAAAATCATCGACATACCCGC